>DJET01000078.1:101763-118549 GCA_002431945.1 Ruminococcaceae bacterium UBA5891
TGGCTGACCAGCCGTTACTAAATCCGAACTTTTAATATTGTTAAAGGGAATAGTTTCCGTCCGCTCCTTATAGTTAAAATTCAAAATCAATCTATCATCAAAAACATAAACCGAATTTACAAAGTAATCGATAATTTGTTGCCTGTATTCAGCTTTTGAAACATCTAATGTGCGAAATCTTTGTAGCCAGCATAGCACCTGTTCTTTGGTTAATACAGGATTTTCAAATTGTTCTTTTATAATTGATATTTCCAATTTATTTTTTGTTTCCTCTAAATCGTCAAGTCTTTGCTTGGTCGATTTTGTAAAAATGCCTTGTTGAATTGCGCTCAGAATATTTTCTATCCCTTTTTCCGTTTCTGCTAACTGCTTTTTAAGCTCTGGCAAAAACGGGCTTTCTTTTTTTGCCGTTTTTACTACCTGTTCCGCTAAATACTCTAACATAGCATTATCGAAAAGTAAGGCTATTGTGCGCTTGATAACTATATCCTCAATCCAATGCTTTTTAACTGCTTTTCTTTTACAGCCTGTTTTTTGTTTTGAACTGCGGCATTTGTAATAATAATAAATATTTCCGTTATGACCTTTTCCGCTTTCACCCGTCATAGCCTGTCCACAATCGCCGCAAAAAAGCTTTGTTGTTAATAAATACGGTTCTTCGGCATTAGTCTTTGTATGTGCAGGGGCGTGTTTGTTTTTACATAATCTTATTTGTACTTGCTCAAAGGTTTCTTTGTCGATTATAGCAGGTATACCGTTTTCAACAACGGTTTCCCTGTAACGGTATTCGCCTATATAACGGCGGTTTCTTAACATACGGGTAAAAAATGATTTAATAAACGGTTTATCCCTGTTTGTCCGTATTCCTCTTTTATTTAAAGAGTTTGCAATGTCCTTTATAGGCTCGCCCTCGGCGTAGCGTTTAAATATTTCTTTTACAATAACCGATTCGGTCGGGTTGATTTCAAATTGATGATTACTGTTTATATAATAACCGTATGGAATACTGCCGCCGTTGCTTTTACATTTTAGTGCGTTTTCGTCTTGTCCTCTTTTAACCTTTTCCGCAAGTTCAACGGAATAAAATTCCGCATATCCCTCTAACAAGCTTTCCAATAAAATGCCTGTGCTGTCCTCGGCGATAGCCTCGGTAGCCGATATAACCTTAACTCCGTTTTTCCTTAAAATGGCTTTATAATGTGCGCTGTCATAACGGTTTCTTGCAAAACGGTCAAGTTTCCATACCAACACAATATCAAACATTTTTTTGCCGCTGTCTTTTATCATTCGTTGAAAATCGGGGCGATTGTCCGTTTTAGCGGATAAAGCTCTGTCAATATACGAACTTAATATTGTTATTCCGTGACTTTCTGCATATGCTTTACATTCACGGATTTGTCCCTCAATGCTTTCCTCACGCTGATTATCCGAGGAATATCTTGCGTAAATAACAGCGTTCATTTTTTCACACCCTTTTCTCTCGTTTCTTCTTTTAACATATCTGTTAAAACTTCCCTTAATTTACGGCTTATAGGCGAGGTGGGGTCAAAGCACATATTAACAAACTTTTTCAGTTCCTTGTCCTCTGCGGTCATACTTTCGATTATTTTTGGCTTGTTTTCGTATAGCTTGCCTTGCGGATTATCGGTTCGGCAAAAAATATAATCCATAGATACATCAAAGAAATCGGCATACCAAACAAGCGTTTTTACAGGCGGCGTGCATAGTCCGTTTTCATATCGGTTTACACTTGCCTGTGTTGTTTTCAAAAGGCTTGCGATTTTCGCCTGTGATAAGCCCGAATTTTTTCGTAAGGTTTTCAGTCTTTCTGATATTTCTGTCATTTATAACACCTCTTTCGTATTTGATATTATACAATATCTGTATGATATAGTCAATACTTAATTAGCATTAAATAAAACGATTACAGCGTTTTGCTATAATCGTTTTATTATGATAGTTATTTTAATACCATATTACTTTTTGGTGGCACTCCAATATTCAAAATCAACCGCCGAAAATGTTTTTAAAGAAAAAAGGAAATTGCCGTTTGTATCGTATACTTTTCCCATATCCATATATTCGTCTGAACCTGCAATTTTATTTCCGCTATTATCAGCAAGCCAAGCGTGTTGGTAAAATGTATTAGGCGGACATTCTTCCTCGCTTAAAGAATAATGTTCTTCCAAATAATATTCAAATACCCTATAAAGCTTTTCGGTATCGTCTATATGAAAAATATCAACGATAGAATATTCTGGTTCTTCAGGCGAATAATGCCCAAAGTTTTTATAGAATACCGTTTTAATTTGTTTTTTTATTTTCGCTGTCATTTCATTGGTATTTGGAGTTGTGGTATAAAGGACTACCTTTCTTATAGGTCCGTAAGAACTTGTATCTCGCTTAACATCAAATATAATATATTTTTCTAAAGGTTGATTGAATTTTTCATATTTTCTATCGTTTATAACTTTTACGGGAATTTTTGCTCTACCGGCATTCTCATCAGTTTTTTCAGCAATATCCCTATCGGTTGCTTTAGTAGAATTAACACAAAAGAATATAGGCTCACCAGTATCTATATTATAATACTCTGTTATCCCTTTTGCGGCATTTTGGTTATCGTTTCCAAGACCAAGTTCTTTAAGAATAATGTCGCCTTGTATTGTACAGAAATAACCCGTAAATCCATAATAAGTAGTTACTTCATAAAACTTAATTGCCTTAATTTCCGTTTTGTTGGAATTGTTTTCTGCATTAGTTGAAGGATTATTAGATACATTCGGTTTTTCAGTTTTAGAAACGGTGGAGTTTTTGTTGTTATTGTTTTTTGAATTGACGGGTGGATTAACAGAATTTATATTTGCTGCGTCTGTAACGCTTTCGTCTTTTGAACTGTTTTCTTCTGAACTGTTGTTGTCAGTTTCGACAGTTGACGAATTTTTAATTACAGCGGTATCGGATTGAAAATCAGATACAGTTCCGCTTTCGGTTGCATTTGATTTGCACCCTGCAAGCATTAGAATTAAAAGAGTTAAAATTAAGGCTGACAGTTTTTTCATAAAAAATCCTCCAAAAATAAAAAGTGCGCCTACCGAAGCAGACGCACAAAAAACGCAAACCTCGATAGTCGCCAAACCAATCCGTGCAGATGGAAAAATCCATTCACAAACAGAAACAAAATTTGCGTTTTTATCAAATTATTTCGTTTGTGAAACAGGATAGCAAAGATATATAATATCCCCACGGTATTATAATTCTGCACGATATTTGATTGATTTGGCATTATCATTTTACCACCGATTTTCGCAAATTTCAATACCAATTATTAAAATATACCTATAATAAAAATACAACCATTACAAGTGGTTTTTGTAATGGTTGCAGAACTTTATAAATTTATCTCATCAAAATGACGTTTTGATGAGATATCAGGCAATAGTTTCCGTGCCTGTGCATACAAAAAATCTTTTATGAAATCTTCATCTTTCTTTATCAAAACATATTCTGTAAAAGAACCATCGTTCTCTAATTCTGATTCATATTTCTTTTTAACACTGTCTTTCCAGAGGATATAAGCCTCCTGCGGTAAGCCCTTTTCTTTCTTAAATTCTTCGATTTCGGAAATCTTTTCATAGTAATTTATTATGGCGTCGGATAATTCCACTGTGTTAAATTCTTTTATCAATGATGTCGTTTTGTCTTCAACAGGAACAGTTATTTTTTTAAATTTAAAAAATGAATTGAATTTATCCATTCCTGCAACCTTTTTTTCATCGCTTATTCCATATAACCAATCTAAAGAAACATTGCACTTTTCCGCTATTTCGAGTGCAAGAGTAATACTCAAATTGTTTTTGCCGTTTTCAATATTTGTTATGGTATTGGCGCTGATATCAAATTTTTCCGCAAATTGTTTTTTATTCAAATTAAGACTTTCTCTTAATTCTTTAAATCTGTTAGTCATTTACATTCACCTCACTTTCATTGTGAATTATATCATATTATTGTGATTTTGTCAAGTAAATTGTCATAAAGCACTTGTAGCTTTGATTTAAAACACGGGATTAGGCTAACAACAAGTTTGCTTTGATTTTATCGGTAAAATGTGGTAACATAATATTGTCAGGAGATGTTCTGAAATACTATCGGTAATTCGCGATAACGCCGATAGAGGGGGTGATAAGCAATAAAAGACTTATAATTTCTGCATTTTATTCTTATATACAATATTAAAATTAAAATATTATCAAGGTGGTTTAAAATATGAACGGATATATTATTATTAAAAATATAGAAAAAGAAATACTAAAAATCTTTGATTTTCGTAATGTAATGAATACAGAATTTGTGCAAAAGAAATTAAACAGTATTCGTCAGCTTGAAAAGGATTTGCCGCAGGAAATAATTAAAAAAATTGAATTTTTTTTAGAAATGTATGTTCAACCGCTAACGTTAGATACATATTACTATTTTATTGTAAGTAATTTCTACAATTTTAAAAGAGACGGTTCGCCTAAAGCGCATTCTGAATTTTCCGGTGATATAGTAACTCTTTTATTACATAGCCATTGTTGTTTTCTGCAAAGCCGATTAAAAGAATACTTTTTAAAAGAGTTATGTATAAGCATTTAACCGTCAGATTTTAGTGGTAGGGGTGTAAATCACCCCTACCACACAAAAAAGTAAAGTGTGTATATGAAAAATATTAAAATGAGAGGTACATCAAATGTATAATAAAATAGAAATAGACTTATCAACAATTAACGGCGGTATGGATTATTGTATCCTTACGGCAAGAGCCCCTATCTATAAATACGAGAACGGAAAGAGGGTCGATGATACCGCCATAGGAAGTCGCTTAGATGTTGTTTTACAAGGAAATCGTTTTACCCCACTAAGCGTAAGAATTGAGGGTGACGGTAATGTCTTGCCCGAAATAAGCGATAAAGACATAGACTTGGCTTGTTCTACACTAAAGCCCATTTTTGTTAGGTTCTCTGACTGCAAAGTATCGGCGTATTCGATTAACAATAATATGGTTTTATCGGCTTGTGCCGGCTCTTGCGAGATTATAAATAAAAAAAGTTCTTAACTTGTTTAAACATCTTAAACAGTCGGCAAACGGCACGGGGATAGAAAACTGTCCCCGTGCTATTGAAAGGAGCTATTTATGACAAAAGATTTTTATTTTCGTTTTACTGTGACTTTAACTTATTGTTTGATAGCGATTATTACTGTTGTCAAGCGAAATATTTTCCCTGCACCGTTAGGTGCATTTGTGCGGAACTGCGTTATAACGGCGGTTGAGATTGTACTGTTTATGGCTTATATAGAATTGGTGCGTTACCCGTTAGGTAAGAGAAAATTTGACAGAGCCGTCAGAAAGATAGGCTTACATAATTCTTTGCTTGAATACCCGACACTAATATCCGTAAAAAAAGACCGTAATAAAAATCAAGGAATAATACTAACAATTCTAAACAGAGGAACTTCGATAATCGATTTTGACACTAAAACTGCCGCTCTTGAAACTGCTTTGAATATTCGTATAAGTGCAATCGATTTCGGCAATACGACAAAAACAATACGAATATTCGCCATGCCCTTTAGGTACGCACAACCTACCGTTATTACAACAGATAGCACCGATATAATTAAAAAAATGATTAACTTATTGGTTGTAGGCAGGACAGGCAGTGGAAAAAGCTACGCCCTTTTAACAATATTAGGCATATTTGCAAAAATACCCGATATACGCATAATGATATGTGACTATAAAAAAAGCAGTTTTTCACAATTCGAGGGAAATAAAAATTTCTATGGCTACAATGATGTTGGCAGGGGAATTAAAACCGTTTATCAAGAATTTTCCGAAAGATTACAAGATAACAATCAAGAGCGAAACAAAAATAAAATTGTGTTATTGATTGATGAATACGGGGCTTTTATTTCGTCGCAGGATAAGAAAAACGCAGAACAGTTCAAAACTCTTATTGGGAATATGCTTTTTATGGGCAGGAGTTTAGGAATAATTGTTATTTTAGGAACTCAGCGCGCCAATAGTGAGCTATATGCCAATGGCGCACGCGACCAATTCTCGGCAGTGCTTGCACTTGGAAATCTTTCTAAGGAACAGAAATCAATGCTGTTCTTTGAAGACCGTGAAAAGCTTAACCGCAATAACGGTTTGGGCGAGGGATATTTGCTGATAGACGGGAAAGGCGTAGAGCCTGTGAAAATTGCGCCTATTACCGATTTTGATACACTTAATAAAAGCATTACTGCCGCAATGAACCGTTAGAAATATATGGGCGGTGCAGCGGAGCGAAAGCCGCCCATATATATTAACTTGATTATTGTAGAATAATATCAGAAAGGGGTGTTTTAATGAAGATTGAAAAAATACCTAATACCGAGCCTAATCCCGAAAGCTCGGTACAGCTTAAAAAGACAGGCAATATATTTGAAATAAGGACTATGAGCAAAGCTCCGCAAATGCCGATTAAAAAGCTTGATAGAGATAATTTTGTCAATATCAAAACGGGCGAAGTTAAGGGCTTTAAGCATACCGAAAAAAGAACGGATAATATAAAAAGCGTTTCTCAATCTTTAAAGCAAATACGAAACTATATAAACACAAATATCACCGAACCCGAAAAAGCTTTGTTTGTAACTCTCACTTATGCCGAAAATATGCAAGATACCGAAAGACTATACAACGATTTTCGCAAATTCAATATGAAACTTAAATATTACTTAAATAAAAACAATATGCCGAAATACGAGTACATTTTAGTTATAGAACCGCAGGCAAGGGGGAGTCTGCATGCCCATTTGCTATTGATATTCAATGAAAAAGCGCCGTTTATTCCAAACAATGTTTTAGCCGAAATATGGGGACACGGTTTTGTGAAAATTAAATCCCTGAAAAATATTGATAATATAGGCGCATATCTTTCGGCGTATTTAGGCGATATGGAGCTTGGGGAAGCATTAACGGTCAGCAGTAAAGAGGTTAAAGGCTTTAAGCTGATAAAAAATGATAAAAAGCCCTCAAAAGCGATAGTTAAAGGCGCAAGGCTGAAATTATATCCCAAAGGTTTTAGAATTTTCCGAAAAAGCAAAGGTATTGTACCGCCCGAAATTACAGACTGTACTTATTCCGAGGCAATGCACGAAATCGGGAATTGTGCCTTGACATATGAAAAAACGATTAAAATAAGCGACGATAACGGAAAAACCTGCAACATAATAAATTATCGCCATTATAACAAAAAACGCAATAACGGGGGTGTGCCCGATAAAAGATAAAAACAATGATTATGATACGGGTGTACCCGTTTATGTTATTCAATCGCTTGCACGGTGTATTTTACCCGAAATAACCGCTTTTTATGAAAGCAAAGAGGGACAGGAGTATTTTAACGATTGGAAAGCCGAGCAAGAGAAAAAGAACACTGAAATTAAGTAAAAGAAAACGGATAGTACAAGCGACTATCCGTTTTTTTCTATATATTACTGAAAAAATAAACAAACCCGAAAGCACCGTTAAAAAACACGGGCGAGTTCGGATTTGTTTCTTTTGGCTGGGGTGGCGAGATTCGAACTCACGAATGCAGCAGTCAAAGTGCTGTGTCTTACCGCTTGACGACACCCCAATATTCATACTATATAAAAAACTCCGCCGCTGTACGGCAGCAACGGATTAAAGAAAAGTAAACACGCATATGCGTGTTTACTTATGGGGTGGAAGATGGGATTCGAACCCACGGTCTCCAGTGCCACAAACTGGCGCTTTAACCAACTAAGCTACATCCACCGTAACGCAAAAACTATTATACCATAGAAATTCGTTTTGTCAACAAAAAATTTTATTTAAAGCGAAAAATCTTCGGGTTTGTAGCCGTCTGCAATTTTTACACGATCGGGAATACGCTTAATAGGATCGTATTTATAACTGCGGCAGCAGTCGCGCGGACCTGTAACGCCGTGCTTTTTGCAGAGTATCTCGTTTTCAAAATGTGAATTTTTCCCGTGAACGCAGTATTTGCAGGAGTGCGGTAGCTCCTTGTTAAAAAGCCTTGCCATATATCATCACCGTAAATATTATACGATATCGTCAAGAATTTTTCCAGTATTTTTTTTATTAAATACCGATATTATAAGAATTATAACCATAACAAGCATTGAAAAGCCTAAAGCGCCGCCGCCGTAAAACGGCTTATACCTTACAGCCGATGATACAAAAACCGTTATATTGAATATTTTTATTAAAAGGCGCGTTATAATTGCCGAAACAGCACCGTGAACCGCTCTGACTGCCGCAAAAACAAATAAATTTATTTTTAGTGATTTACCTACGCTTAAGACCTGGCACCAAATACTGATACCCGCAAACCCCAAAAGAAAAGCCATAACCTCTATGCTTTTTGCCGAATATACCGCATTTGTAACCTCAAAAAATGCTTTTGCATATTTTAAGAAGGGAAAATTTTCGGAATAGCAGTTTAAATATGCGTTTACTGCGGAAAAAAATATAACATACCCGCAAATTCCGAGTACGGACGACGCCGCTGACGATACCGAGTATACAAAGCAATCGGCAGCGTTATGTCGGAATATGTTTTGCTTGTTTATACCGTTTTGCGGCTTTATAAAAAAACCGCATAAAACGCCGATAATAAGCGATGACGCTAAATGCGCGGCAAAAAGAACCGTTCCCGCCGATTTTGAGCCCAAAACTCCGCTTCCGACCGCAATAATAACAAATGCTGGTCCGGCATTAACACAGTAGTTCAGCATAATTCCGGCATTTTCGGGCGATATTTTTTTGTTATCAACAGCCTCATTCAGCAATTTTGCACCTATCGGATATCCGCCTATACAGCTTAAAAGCATTATTGCAAAAAGCTCGCCGTTTATGTTAAATATTCGCTTTGTAACAGGCGATAAGTACCTGAAAGGCGAAAGCGCTCCCGAACCGCTTAAAAATAATACGCAGGCGGTAAATGGGAAAAGCGAGGGAATTATTATTCTGCCCGAAATAAGAATGCCTTCGGCAACGCCCGAAGTGCAGACTTCGGGATTTGCAAGAATAAGCGCGATAAAAGCTAAAATAAAGATTACGGCAGTATATTTTTTAAAATAGGTTTTTAACTTCAACTTTATCGCCCCCAAAATAACTATATGCTTTTTAGAATTATTATAATGATAATTTCATAATATAAATTGCAGAGGAGTTGTGAGGAGTGGCTAAAAAATTCAAATACAAATCCGAAAAGCCAAAGGAAAAATGGCGCATTTTCGGGTGCGGAGACGTTGATATCAAAACCGATATGATGAACGGAACGCATATTGAGCTTTTTTCCAACAGGGAAATAACCGTTGAGGGGTGTATAGGCGTATTTGAATACAGCGATGCATACTTAAAGCTGCGGCTTAATAAGGGCGCTCTTATACTATGCGGCAGCGGCTTTGATATAGCCTCATTTGAAGGCTCTAACATTACCGTCAAGGGTAAGATATCTTCCCTTGAATTTTGCGTGTAGGTGAATTTATGCTCTGGATTTACAGATTTATTTGCGGTTTTTTAACGGTAGAGGTTTCGGGCGATATTGCGGAAAACATACTTAATATCTGTGCAAAAAACGGAATACCGCTGTGGGGAATAAAGCGGACGGGAAAAAAGCTTTGCTGCCGTATGACGATCAAAAGCTTTAAGCTGCTGCCGAAGGTAAGAAAAAACAGCGGCATAAGAATACATATTTTAAAAAAATACGGCATTCCATTTATCGCCGCGCGTTATAAAAAAAGATATGGGATTATTGCGGGCGCGGCAATATTTTTCGGGCTTTTAAAGCTTATGTCTCTTTTTGTATGGAGTATCGAGGTTGAAGGCAACAAAACGGTTTCGGCAAGTGAAATTACAGCAGCCTGCGAAGAAATCGGCGTATACGAGGGAATGAATAAAAAAGACCTTGATCCTAAAAACGCGGGTCAAAGCCTGCTTTTAAAGTGCGGAAGGCTTGCGTGGGCTTCCTTCAATTTAGAGGGCTGCAGACTGACGGTTAACGTAACAGAGGCAAAGCCCAAGGCGGAGGATAACAGCATACCGACAAATTTAAAGGCCGCCGCAGACGGCATTATAACAAAAATAGACGTAACCTCCGGCAATTGCGTGGTAAAGGTAGGCGATGCGGTAGCAAAGGGCGACCTTTTGGTTTCGGGCATAATTGAAAACGAAAACGGCACGCGCTTTGTTCATTCGATAGGAAAAATCGAAGCCGAAACCGAACGTGAAATAATTTTAGACGGAAGCTTTGAAAAAAAAGAAACGGTTAAAACAGGTGAAAAAAAGAAAAAAAGCGCACTGTATTTTTTCACGCTTAAAATTCCGCTTTATTTAGGCAGGATAAACGGCGGATATGAAAGCCAAACCGAGGTTAAAAGCGTTAAGCTGTTTAATAAAAGCCTGCCGATAAGGCTTTATACAAAAACCTTCGAAATTACCGAGGGCAGAACCGTAAGATTAAGCAGGGAACAGCTTGAAAACGAGCTTTTAAAGCGATATAACGAATATGCCAAGGTAGAAAATATAAGCGGTTTTGAGGTTAAAAATCGTGAATTTGACGAAATAGAGGGCGGTATACGCCTTAAAATGGTAATTTGTGGCACTGAAAATATCGCAGGTCAGGACGTTATGTTATTTAATACTGGAAATTGAGAAAAAATGTGGTATAATAATAAAAGCAGTAAACGTGTTTAAGGAGAAGTTGTATTGTTTGAGCAAACGGTTGATATAGAGCGTATCGAACAGCTTGTAAATCTGTTCGGTAATTTTGATGAAAATATCAAGCGGATAGAAAAGAAATACGGCGTGGCCGTAACCTCGCACGGCTCGCAAATTAAGATAAGGGGCGAGGCGACAAACGTTATGAACGCAGTAAGAACCGTCAACGCCCTTATCGCTATGATAAATAAAGGCGAGCAGATAACCGATCAAAACGTCGACTATGTCGCTGCGCTTGTAGAAGACGGGGAAGACGGAAAAATAAGCGCCGTAACAGACGCAGACTGCGTATGCATCACCTCAAAGGGAAAGCCCGTAAAGCCAAAAACCGTGGGTCAGCGCCATTATGTGGACGCAATCAAGAAAAACACAATTACAATAGGCGTGGGTCCTGCCGGAACGGGTAAAACATATTTGGCGGTTGCGTGCGCGGTGAGCGCATTTAGAGCAAAAGAGGTAAACCGCATTATTTTAACGCGCCCCGCGGTTGAAGCGGGCGAAAAGTTAGGCTTTCTGCCGGGTGATCTGCAGCAAAAGGTAGATCCTTATTTAAGACCGCTTTACGACGCGCTGTTTGAAATGCTGGGCGCGGAAAATTTCCAAAAATGTCAGGAACGCGGCGATATTGAAGTAGCGCCGTTAGCATATATGCGCGGAAGAACGCTTGACGACAGCTTTATTATTCTCGACGAAGCCCAAAACACAACCGGCGAGCAGATGAAAATGTTTTTAACGCGCTTAGGATTTAATTCAAAGGCGGTTGTAACGGGCGACGTTACTCAGATAGACCTGCCCGACGGCAAGCGCTCAGGCCTTAAAGAAGCCGTAAAGGTTCTTCGGGGTATAGACGATATTCACATACACTACCTGACCGGAAAGGACGTAGTTCGTCACAGACTTGTTCAGGAAATTATAAAAGCTTATGAAAGAAGTGCTGAAAAGAAATGAGTATAAAGGTTAATATTACGGACGAGCAAAAAAAGATCAAGCTGCCCACGGGCACCCGCCTGCTTATAAGAAAGGCGTGCATTGCCACCCTAAAGCTTGAGGGCTTTGAGGATTCGGCAGAGGTAAACGTTACCCTTGTAAACGATGAAATGATAAGGGAAATGAACGCGAAATTCCGTAAAATAGATTCTTCTACCGATGTTTTGTCGTTCCCGCTCGGCGAAAACGGCGTGTACGATACAAACCCCGAAACAGGGGCAAAAATGCTCGGCGATATAGTGATTTCGGTTGAGCACGCGCTGTCTCAGGCCAATCTTTACGGTCACGGAATTGAACGCGAAACAGCGTTTTTAACCGTTCATTCAATGCTTCATCTGTTAGGCTACGACCATGAAAAGGGCGGCCTTGAAAAAACCGTTATGCGTGAAAAGGAAGAACGCGTGCTCGACGCTCTCGGTCTTGCAATAAATAAGGTTTGATATACATAATTTTTAAGGAACGGCTTTAATGAAAGAAAAATCGGCTTTTATAACTATAATAGGCAGACCGAACGTGGGAAAATCCTCACTTATGAACCGAATTCTCGGAACAAAGGTAGCAATTGTATCGGACAAGCCGCAAACCACAAGAACGCGCATAATGGGCGTTTATACGCGCTGCGAGGATCAAATTGTTTTTATTGATACGCCCGGTTTTCACAAGCCGCGCAATCAGCTTGATAAAAATATGAATAAGGCGGTAGGCGACGGTATGTCGGACGTGGACGCTGCCGTGCTTGTTGTAGAGGCGTCGCCGAAATTCAGTCTTGAAAACGGTATTCCGCCTGCCGAAAATGAGCTTATTAAAGAACTGCACCGCAGAAAAATGCACGCGGTGCTTGTGATAAATAAGATTGATCTGCTTGAAAAAAAAGAGACGCTGTTATCGCTTATTCCGCTTTATATGAAGGAGTTTCCGTTTGACGCGGTAATTCCGCTTTCGGCCAAAACAGGGGACGGCACAAAAATTTTAACCGAAGAATTAAGCCGATATTTAAAGCCGTCGCCGCATTATTTTGCCGACGACGATATTACGGATCAACCCGAAAAAACAATGGTTGCCGAAATGATACGCGAAAAGCTGTTACGCCTTTTAAATAAAGAAGTGCCGCACGGTATTGCGGTCGATTTGGAACGTTTTGTTGAACGCGATACGGCAAACGGCGAACCTATTTTAGAGGTTGAAGCCGCGATAATATGCGAAAAAGAATCGCACAAGGGCATTGTTATAGGAAAAGGCGGCGCTATGCTTAAAAAGGCAGGAACGCTTGCACGCCGCGATATTGAGGAATTTTTCGGTATACGCGCCTCGGTTAAGCTTTGGGTAAAGGTTAAAGAGGATTGGCGCAACCGCGAGGGACTTATTCATACCTTCGGGCTTGATTAACTTTTATTACCTGTTATAAATTCGGTAAGATATACAGACACTTTTAATGTTATCTTGAATTTTGGCAGGCGATAAAATGAAAACCGATGAATACTGGAACGATTTTTTAAAGAGCGGCAGGGTAGACGATTATTTAAGCTTTGTAAATTCACGCAGGGAGAGCTTTTTTGGTGAACGAAACACAGAACCGTATAACAACCGAAGCACTGGTGATAAAGGAAATGAAGTTAGGGGAGAGTGACCGTTTGGTTACTCTCTTTACGCGTGATTACGGTATTATACGCGCTTTCGCCGCGGGCGCGGCAAATGTTAAATCAAGGCGCTGTACCGCCACAAGCTTACTTACATATTCATCTTTTACAATAGTTAAAAAAAAGGACATATATAAAATTCGCGAAGCGGCGCCGATACGCGTATTCTTTAGGCTTGGGTGCGATATAGAGCAACTGGCGCTTGCACAGTATTTTTGCGAATTAAGCTATGTTTTCGTTTCAAGCGGCGTGCCGGACGGCGAGTTTTTAAGGCTGATACTTAATTCACTGCATTTTCTTACCTCGGCTAAACGCACGCCGCCGTTATTAAAAGCTGTAACAGAGCTTAGGGCGGCGGCAATATCCGGTTATATGCCGGATCTTGTAGCCTGCGGCGGCTGCGGCAAATTTGAAGACAGCGTTATGTATTTTGATCCCTTGGGGGGAAGAATATACTGCACCGGCTGTAAACCTGCCGATATCAGGCTTATACCGTTAGAGCCTACGCTGCTTAAGGCTATGCGGCATATAGTATATTCAGAGCTTGAAAAGCTTTATTCCTTTACCCTGCCGGACGGCGCTTCAAAACGCTTGGCGGATATAACCGGGGAATACATTACTTTACAGACCGACCACAGGTTTACGGCGCTTGATTTTTACAATACGGTTAAGGAGAAATAATGAAATACGATATATCAAGATACTTAAAAACGCTTGAACTTGATAAGATACTTGAAATGCTGTCGGAACAGGCAAGCCTTGAGGATTCGCACGAAACGGCACGCAACCTTATGCCCGATACCGATTTAAATGCGGTAAAAGCAAAATTACAGGAAACGGGGGACGCTTACAGCTTTATGTCGCGTTATTCAGCCCCGGCGTTCGGCGCGGCAAAAAACGTTTCTTCTCCGCTTCGCCGTGCGCAAGCGTCGGCGGTGCTTTCTATTAAAGAGCTGCTTGATATTGCCGAAACCCTGCGGATTATCAGGGGAGTTAAGGCATGGCGAAACGATTGCGCGGGTATGGCGCAAACCTCGCTCGACGGGCTTTTCGGCGCGCTTGTACCTAATAAATACATTGAAGATAAAATAAATTTTGCCATAAAATCGGAAGAGGAATTGAACGACAACGCTTCTCCCGCGCTTTATGACATAAGGCGTAAGCTAACCGCAAAATCGGGCAAAATAAGAGAAAGTCTTGAAAGAATTGTAAGAGGACCTACCGCAAAATATTTGCAGGAGGCAATTATAACTCAGCGAGACGGCAGGTTTGTTGTACCGCTTAAAGCCGAATATAAAGGTCAGCTTAACGGAATTGTGCACGATACCTCGGCAACAGGCTCCACCATATTTATCGAGCCTATGGCGGTTGTGGAAACCAATAATGAAATACGTGTTTTAAAGGCGCGTGAGCAGGAGGAGATCGAGCGTATTTTGTCCGAGCTATCGGCAGAGGCAGGCGGCTTTGCAGACAGTATTATATATTCGTACAACGCGCTTTTAAAGCTTGATATTATTTTTGCAAAAGCAAAGCTTGCATATAAGATGAAAGCCTCAATGCCGCAGATCAACGAAAACGGCTGCACATATTTAAAGCGTGCGCGGCATCCGCTGATATCCTATAAAACGGTAGTACCCGTAACAGTAGAGCTTGGCAAAAACTATGATACTCTGGTAATTACGGGACCTAATACCGGCGGTAAAACCGTAACGCTTAAAACCATAGGTCTGCTTACGGTAATGACAATGTGCGGACTTATGATCCCCGTGGACGACGGCAGTCATATAGCGGTTTTTTCAAAGGTATTTGCCGATATAGGTGACGAGCAGAGTATTGAGCAATCACTTTCAACCTTTTCGTCGCATATGGTTAACATAATATCTATAACAGAGCTTGCAGACGAAAACTCGCTTGTGCTGTTCGACGAGCTGTGCGCGGGAACAGATCCGGTTGAGGGTGCGGCGCTTGCAAAAGCAATTTTAATGCGGCTTTCATTTTTGGGCGCTAAAACCGTAGCTACAACGCATTACCCTGAGCTTAAATCCTATGCCATTGATACCGATAGGGTGGAAAACGCCTCGTGCGAGTTTGACGTTAACACCTTAAAGCCTACCTACCGCCTTATCATCGGTATGCCGGGCCGCTCAAACGCGTTTGCAATTTCACGGCGTTTAGGGCTTAGCGACGATATTATAAAAACAGCCGAAAACGAGGTTTCCGATGAGGACAGGCGTTTTGAAAAGGTTGTGGAATCGCTTGAAAACGCGCGCCGTGAGGCAGAAGAAGAGCACAAAAAAGCGCAAAGCCTGCGCTTTAAGCTTGACGAAGCCAAGAAAAAGGCAGACCTGCGCGAAGCAGAGCTTGAAAAAAGCCGCGAGAAGCTTATGGAGAAAACGCGCGAAAATGCCGACCGCATCATTGAAAACGCGCGGAATAAATCGGCGCTGCTTTTAAACGAGCTTGAAGAAATGAAAAAGCAGCTTAACGCCGATAACGCCGCCAAGCTTGCCGAAAAGGCGCGTGCGGCATATAAATCCACCATAAACGAGCTTGAAAAATCGGCGGATCCCGTAACAAAAAAGTCCGTTTCGGGCGAAGCGGTAACAAAGCTTACCAAGGGCGAAATTGTGCTTATCGCGGACATTAACCGCGACGCCACTGTGGTTGACATAAAACAGAGCGATAAAAAAGCGCTTGTAATGTCGGGCTCAATGAAAATGTGGGTTGATTTTGAAAATCTGCGCCTTAAAAACAAAAGCTCGGCATCGACCGAGTTTAAGAAAACAAGGCGCGTTACAGGTCTTGTTTCACGCGGGCAGCGCACCGTTTCAGGCGAGGTCGATCTGCGCGGTATGGCCTCCGACGAAGCCATTATGGAGCTTGATAAATATATTGATAACGCCGTGCTTTCGGGTATTACGACCGTAACGGTAATTCACGGCAAGGGTACGGGCACTTTAAGAAAGGCGGTACAGGCGCATCTGCGTTCCCACAAAAATATTGCCGCATTCAGAACAGGAACCTTCGGCGAGGGCGAAAACGGCGTTACAATAGCAGAAATTAAGGAATAATATAATAATAGTTTTTCAAGGCAAATAACAGCCTATGAACAAGAAGAATTAAAATACCGCAAAATGTGAAAAGCCCTTGGAATATCAAGGGCTTTTCGTGTTGAATTTTAATGGAATTATCTTATTTTTAAATATAATTTTCTTATGCCAAAAATAACTTTAAACCCGCATAAACAAAAAACCGCACAATAGTGCGGTTTTTTAATGGCGGAGTAGGAGAGACTCGAACTCTCGCGCCGGGGTTTAGCCGACCTACGCCCTTAGCAGGGGCGCCTCGTCACCAACTTGAGTACTACTCC
>DJET01000064.1 GCA_002431945.1 Ruminococcaceae bacterium UBA5891
TTTTTCGACAGACTGAAACAGCCGCGAAAAATTCGCGGCTGTTTTTGAGTCTTGCGATTATTCGTTTGTTTCGTCAGAGGATTCGTAAACCACTTCATCGGCGGCTTTAACGTCTGCCTGCTCCTCTTCTGCAACCTCCGGCTCAAGCAGAGCGCGGATAGAAAGGCTTACGCGCTTTTTATCAAGGTCGATAGCTATTATCTTAGCCTCAACCTCCTGACCTGCGGTAAGCTCGTCCTGCGGCTTAGCAACATGCTTGTTTGCAATCTGCGAAATGTGGATAAGACCGTCGATACCAGGAATTATACGTGCAAAAGCGCCGTATGTAGTCATACTTACAATAGTAACCTTAACGGTGTCTCCGACCTTATAGTTGTTTTCAAAAATAACCCACGGGTTATCCTCAGGCTTTTTGTAGCCTAAAGAGATCTTTCTCTTTTCGGTATCAAGCGCCTTAACGTATACCTCTACCGTATCGCCTACAAGCACTACCTCAGACGGGTTTTTAATTCTTTGCCACGAAAGCTCGGAAATGTGAACCATTCCGTCAACGCCGCCGATATCAACAAACGCGCCGTAGCTTGTGAGTGATTTAACAACGCCTGTAAAGCGATCACCCACGGCAATGTTTTCCCAGATCTTATCCTCGGCTGCCTTGCGCTGCTCTTTAAGCACGCTGCGGATAGAGCCTACCGCTCTGTGGCCTCTGCCGATCTCGATAATGCGGAAGGAAACCTCTTTACCCTTAAGGTCCTCAAGCGGCTCGCCCCTTGAAGCGGTAGCCTGAGAAGCAGGGATAAATACCCTTATGTTGTTTGAATAAGCAACAACTCCGCCCTTTATGATGTCTCTTACAACGCCTGTAACGATCTCGCCCGAATCCTTGGCGGCTACTATATTGTCCCAACCGGCAATAGCGTCGTAACGGCGTTTAGAGAGGAAAGCAGTTCCTTCCTGATCGTTGATTTTCATAATGATAAGATTAAGCTTATCGCCCGCTTTAACCTCTTCTGTAAGCTTAGCATCGGGGTCCTGCGAGTATTCGTCGGCAGTTACGTAGCCCGTAACTCCTCTGCCGATATCCACCGTGATTTCGGTGGGGTTAACGGCAATTACAGTTCCGCAGACCTTCTGATCCCCTGTTAAGCCGCTGAGTGAAGCCTCAAACGCTTCCTCGTCCGTCATTTCGTCGAAGCTTTTTTGAACAGTTTCTTTAACCTCCGCCTGTTCTTCGACCGGTTGTAAATTTTCCGACATGGTTTTAATAACCTCCTTTATAATACCTGCAGGCGTAGACGCGCCCGCAACGACGCCTATATTACCGCAATTTTCAAAAGACAGATTTTCAAGCTCACTTGCCGTCTCTATCAAATAGGTTCTGCCGCAGTTTTCACGGCACACGTCAAAAAGCTTAGCCGTGTTTGAGCTGTGCCTGCCGCCGATAACCACCATAACGTCGTTACGGCGCGACAGCTCCCGTGCCTCCTGCTGGCGCATAGAAGTCGCATTACATATTGTATCAAAAATTTTTGCATTTGTATATACTTTTTTTAAATTTTTTTTGCATTCTTCAAAAATTTTTGCGTTAAAGGTTGTTTGAGCGACCAAAATTACGGGTTTTTTGCCTGTTTTTTCTTTATTTTCCAAAAATTCGCCAATCTCCTGCGGCGTTTTAAACACATAAGCCTCGCCCGTGCAGTGGCCTACGATTCCCATAACCTCCTGATGGTCGGGGTCCCCCGCTATAAGTGTTACGTATCCGTCCCGCCCGGCGGCGGAGACAATGCCGTGTATTTTGGCGACAAACGGGCAGGTTGCGTCTACCGTTTTAACGCCCGAAGCGGCGGCTTCGTCGGTAACCGCTTTAGCAACCCCGTGCGAGCGTATTACAAGCGTTTCGCCGTTTTTCACTTCACAAGGCGACTCTACCGTTCTTACGCCGCGTTTTTCAAGCTCGGCTACAAGCTGCGGATTATGTATTATAGGACCGAGGGTGCAAACCCTTTCGCCGTTTTCAAGCAGACGGTAAACGGTGTTCACCGCGCGGTTAACGCCGAAGCAGAAGCCGGCTGTTTTTGCCACGGTTATTTTCATATGCTAAGCTTAGCGGTCCTTTCTTTTATAATATTTATTATAAGCGCAACGGAGTCTTCAAAGCTTAAAGCCGAGGTATCTGCCAAAACCGCGTCGTCCGCCTGCTTAAGCGGCGCTGTTTTGCGGTTTGTATCGGCGCTGTCGCGGCTTATTATATCGTTTAATACGCCGTTAAGGGTAACGTCGGCGCCCTTTTGCAAAAGCTCCTTATACCGCCTTTCGGCTCTGGCTTCGGGCGAGGCGGTAAGGAAAATTTTAACGTCGGCATTCGGTAAAACCACGGTGCCTATATCGCGCCCGTCCATAATAACGTTGTTTTCACGCGCCGCTTTTCGCTGCATTTCAAGCAAAAACGCCCTTACAGGCGGCTTTGCAGACACGGCGGACGCCATTTTTGAAGCTAATGGCGTACGGATATTATCCGATACGTCGGTTCCGTCAAGAAAGACGCGCTGCTCGCCGTTTATAAATTTAATTTCAACATCGGTGTCTTTTAAAACGCTTTCTATATCGCAGTTAAGCGCCGTATCCGCCCCCAAAGAGGAAAATTTAAGCCCTACCGCCCTGTAAAGCGCGCCCGTATCAACATAAATAAAGCCGAGCTTTTGCGCCGCCGCCCTTGCAACCGAGCTTTTTCCGGCGCCTGCCGGTCCGTCTATCGCTATGTTTATCATATTTGTTTCTCCTAAATATTACTTCCCGCCGCAAAGCCGGTTGAAAAGGCTATTTGCAGATTAAAACCGCCGGTGTATGCGTCTGCGTCTATAATTTCGCCTGCAAAATAAAGGCCTTTCACAAGCTTTGATTCCATTGTTTTCGGGTTTATTTCTTTAACCGAAATTCCGCCGCCGGTTATAATAGCCTCTTCGATAGGTCTGGTTCCCGTTATATGAAGCGGCATATTTTTAATAACTCCGCAAAGCGATAAGCGCTGTCCGCGCGTTATCTGGTTTACCTTTAAATGCGGTTCTATGCCGGACAGAGCTATTATAACAGGAATAAGACTTTTAGGCAACAGCTTATCAAGCGAATTTGAAAAATCACGGTTTTTTTCTTCCCCGAAATCGCGCAGAACGCGGTTATCAAGCTGTTCGGCGCTAAGCCCCGGCTTTAGGTCTATAAACGCGGTATATTGCTTTTTCCCTATATGGCGCATATGCGAGGAGGCGCTTAATACCAGCGGACCCGATATTCCGAAATGGGTAAACAGCATTTCGCCAAGCTCCCTGAATACGGGCTTTTTCTTCCCTTCCTCATAAACCGAAAGCGTAACGTTTTTAAGCGAAAGCCCCGAAAGCCTGTTTACAAAGCCTTCGTGCACGGTAAGGGGAATAAGCGAGGGCTTAAGCTCCGTTACGGTATGACCGAGCGCCGCCGCCATTTTATATCCGTCGCCCGTAGAGCCGGTAAGAGGGTAGGACATACCACCCGTTGCAAGAATTACGCCGTCTGCCGGCAGTACCTCGCCTCCCTTAAGCAAAACGCCTGTTAAGGCGCCGTTTTCGGCAAGTATTTTTTCGGCGGCGGCGTTGATTATTTTCGCTCCGCCGCGCTTTGCGGCGTTTACAAGCGCGTCTACTATATCCGCCGCCTTATCCGATACGGGGAAAACGCGGTTTCCGCGCTCGGTTTTAAGCGGAACGCCCGAAGACTCGAAAAACGCCGCAACGTCCTTAGGCGTAAAGCCCGAAAAGGCGGAATATAAAAATCTTCCGTTTTTCGGCACGTTTGATATAAGCGTATCAATATCGCAGTTATTTGTAACGTTGCACCTGCCCTTGCCCGTTATCATAAGCTTTCTGCCGGGGCGTTCGTTTTTTTCAAGCACGGTTATTTCGGCGCCGCCTTTATATTTTAAATTTGCGCCGTATGCCGCGGTAAGTCCCGCCGCGCCGCCGCCGATAATTATAATTTTTTTCATAATACAGCTTCACCCTGATTATATTGTCTATACATTTATTATTATAGGCATAATTCCGTTTTTTTCAATATCAATTACGGCATAGCTCGCTCTTCCCTCGCGCGGGGAAGAGCAGGAGCCGGGATTCACAACGTATATCCCGTCCTCATATAATATTTTTGAGATATGGGTGTGCCCGTAAAGCGCTATATCGCAGTTTCTTTCCCTTGCGGCGGCGATAAGCCTTTCGGTTCCGTATTTTACCGAAAGCGTGTGCCCGTGGGTGTAAAAGATGTTGTGACCGCCCGCATTTGCAACGCCGCTTGCCGGATAAACGGAAAAAAAGTCGCAGTTGCCTGAGACTATGTTAAAGGTCTTGTTCGGGTATTCGTGCATAACCTCTTCAATATCGGCGGTTACGTCGCCTAAGAAAAATACGGTGTCGCCGCCGTTTTCGGCGTTAAGTATTTTCCTTATAGCGTTAGTGTTTCTGTGCGAATCGGAAATTACGGTAATTCTCATTTTGTCCACCATTCTATAAAATGTAATTTTTTCATAGTATTTAAAACAGGGGGTATGGGTTATGAATAACGAAAATATTGATAAACAAAAGCTTATGGAGGCGCTGTTAAGCTCGTCGGGCGGCAAAATCGATAAAAACAGCGTAAACGGCGCGGTAAACGGCAAAAATATAGCGCCGCTTGTAAACAGCCTGTCGAGCGAGGACAGGGAAAAGCTTAACGCCGCTATGTCGGATAAAAAAAGCCTTGAAAAAGCGCTTAAAAGCCCGCAGGCGCAGGCGCTTTTAAAATCCATACTAAAGGGCGGAGGAAAAAATGGATGATTTAAGCGAAAAGCTTACAGGTATATTAAACGATCCCGAAAGTATGGAACGCGTAAAGCAAATGGCGGAAAGTATTTTGGGCGGCGGCAAAGCGGAGCCGCCCGCCCCCTCCGCCGTGACGGGGCTTGCCGATATAGGCGACGCATTGGGCGGCGAGGATATAGGAAAAATAGTATCGGTTATATCGAAAATGAAAACGGCGGGAAACGACAGCCGCGTTCAGCTTATATACGCGCTAAAGCCGCATTTAAGCGCCGAGCGGCAGGCGCGCGCCGATACCGCCGTTAAAATTTTAAAGCTGCTTGACATTCTGCCGGCTATAAAGGAAAGCGGACTGTTATTTTAGTGTTGGGTGAAAACTATGAGCGAAAACGATTTTATGAAACAGCAGCAGGCGGCGGTGGAGCGTATGCGCGAAATGAACGCCAGAGCCGCAAAAAGCACGGGAGCGGGGAATATGCCTCCCGTGCCGCCGTTTGTAAGGGTGCCGCGGCAGGAAAACGCCGCAAGAACAGATGAACGCGCAAAAACGCCGCCACCGCCTCCTCCGCCGCAAAACGGCGGCTTACAGGGGCTTTTGGATATACCGTTTTTAAAAAATCTTACAGGCAGCGGCGATACGGCGCTTATACTCGGCTTGCTGCTTATTTTAATAAGCGAAAAGGCGGATAAAAAGCTTCTGTTTGCACTTGTATACATACTGCTTTAATTTTTAAAAGCCGTAAAATTTATTGCAAAAATGTTATTATGTAAACTCGGACAACCTGTTAAGTTATCCAACTTATCCACCGTTATATTAACATTAGGGTGGTGGATAAAACGAAAAATCGGGCTTTTTACGCCGTTTTCGGTGGATAACTGTGTTGATAAGTTGAATAAATCTTTATTCACTGTAAAATGAATAAAAAAATTATGTAAAGCTTTCGAGCTTTTTCGACAAACGTTTTACCTGCCCGAAAAGCGGGTTTATATACTTTTAATCTGCCTCTATGCCATTATATCATATATAAACTCAAAATTCACCTTTATTTTTACGCGCGTTTATGTTATGATATAATAAGAGGTAATAATATGAAAAGAACTAAGCTTAAAGACAGACAGCTGCCCGACTACACAAGGGGCGAGGAAATTTTTAATATGGTTTCGCACATAGTGGGCGGCGCGTTCGGTATAGCGGCGCTTGCAACCTGTGTTGTAAAAGCCTTTTTAAACCACGACGCGTATGAAATAGTCAGCGCGTTTATTTACGGCTTTTCAATGGTGATACTTTATACCGTTTCAAGCGTTTACCACGGGCTTATACCGAAAACCGCAAAAAAGGTTATGCAGGTAATAGACCACTGCACCGTGTTTATACTTATAGCAGGCACCTATACTCCGGTTTCGCTTTGCTCGCTGCGGCGCGCAAGCACTCCGCTTGGGTGGACGGTGTTCGGTATAGTTTGGGGCGTTACGGCGCTCGGAATTACGCTTAACGCGGTAGACCTTAAAAAATTCCGCGTGTTTTCGGGCATTTGCTATATAGCGCTCGGCTGGTGCATAGTGCTCACGGGCAAAACCGCGGTGACCGCCATAGGAAAACAGGGCTTTATGTGGCTGCTTGCGGGCGGTATAGCGTATACCGTGGGCGCGGTGCTTTACGGCATCGCCGGCAGAAGCGTGCACCGCTATATGCATTCGGTTTTCCATATATTTGTGGTAATAGGCAGTATTTTGCAGTATTTCTGCGTGCTGTTTTATATATTGGTATAGGAGTAAAGTAAAATGAGAGACTATGTTATTATAACCGATTCCTGCTGCGATCTTACCGAAGAATTAAGCCGCAAGGCGCAGCTTACGGTAATTCCGATGGTGTTAACGCTTGCAAATAAGGAATACCGCAATTATCTTGACGGCAGGGAAATATCCGTTAAGGATTTTTACGCACGCCTGCGCGCGGGTGAAAACGCTTCTACCGCCGCGGTTAATATGGACGTGTTTACAACCGTGTTTGAAGACGTGCTCAAGCAGGGTAAGGACGTTTTGTATTTGGGCTTTTCTTCGGGCCTCAGCAGCACATACCACGTAAGCACGCTTGTGGCAGAGGAGCTTTCGCAAAAATATCCCGAAAGTAAAATTTACTGTGTGGATACCCTGGCGGCTTCAATGGGCGAGGGGCTTTTGGTGTACCTTGCCGCAATGAAAAAGCAAAACGGCAAAACAATAGAGGAGGTACGCGATTTTGCAGAAAGCCATAAGCTTAACCTTTGCCACTGGTTTACAGTAGACGACCTTAACCATTTAAAAAGGGGCGGCAGGGTTTCCGCCGCAACCGCGCTTGTAGGCTCGCTTTTGAACATTAAGCCCATACTTCACGTTGACGACGAGGGCCATCTTATAAACGTGGGCAAGGTTCGCGGCAGAAAAGCCTCGATTGAGGAAGTGTTTAACAATATGAAAAAAAGCGCGATAGATCCGCAAGGTCAGACCGTGTTTATAAGCCACGGCGACTGCGAGGAGGACGCGCTGACACTTAAAAAAATGGTTGAAAAGGAATTTCACCCCAAGGAGATTAAAATTAACGCAATAGGTCCGGTAATCGGGGCGCATTCGGGTCCGGGTACGCTGGCGCTGTTCTTCCTCGGAACGCACAGGTAAGGGATAATAATGCGGAATTCGTAATTCGGAATGCGGAATTATGTAACAAAAGCTTTAGCACAGCCGTTTTATTTACGGGGTGCTAAAGCTTTTTTGTATGTCATAAATGTCCTTGTCATTGCGAGTGACGTAAAATGTGCGATTGGCTGTCGTTCTTGTCATTGCGGTGCGGGTGTCCGGTGGACACCTCTGCGAAGCAGAAGCACCGACCGAGCCGGCAGGCGAGACCGCCGCAAGGTGCG
>DJET01000035.1:0-310 GCA_002431945.1 Ruminococcaceae bacterium UBA5891
AGGCGAGACCGCCGCAAGGTGCGTGGCAATCCGTTCTCTTTTAAGGGGAGGCGGATTCTTTCGCGCTTCGCACTCAGAATGACATACCTTTTCGTCATTGCGAAGCCGTGCAAACAGCTGTGGCAATCCGTTCCCCCTTTGGGGTATTACGGATTCTTTCGTGCTTCGCACTCAGAATGACACGCTTTTTTAGTCATTGCGAAGCCGTGTGAGCGGCTGTGGCAATCCGTTATCCACTCCCCCGTCATTGCGAAGCCGTGTAAACGGCTGTGGCAATCCGTTATCCACTCCCCCGTCATTGCGGTGCGGG
>DJET01000035.1:419-12556 GCA_002431945.1 Ruminococcaceae bacterium UBA5891
AGGCGAGACCGCCGTAAGGTGCGTGGCAATTCGTTTTTCCCCTTTTTGGGTATTACGGATTCTTTCGTGCTTCGCACTCAGAATGACACGCTTTTTTAGTCATTGCGAAGCCGTGCAAACGGCTGTGGCAATCCGTCTCTCCCCTAAGGGTATTACGGATTCTTTCGCGCTTCGCACTCAGAATGACACGCTTTTTCGTCATTGCGAAGCCGTGTAAGCGGCTGTGGCAATCCGTTCCCCTTTCATTCGCAATAACAGCCTGTTGGACAAAACAATTGAAAAACTATGTAAATTCCAACACCTACGCATTAACCAAACTATCATCATTGGTCCAATATGTCATCTGTTCAAAATCTTTATTATAATTTGTTTTTATTGCTTTCCAATCTTCGCTCCTTTCTATCAGAACCTCCATAACCAATAAACCATACCACAATGCACAACTTTCACGGTCATATTTGTAAACCTTTTCCCATATTGTTTGGAGCGGTGTGTTTTCCCAACTTCCTGTTGCTTCCCACCCCGGAACAAAAAATTTGTTATCGTCACTCTTACTTATGAGGACTTTATCAATTATTTTGTTCACATAACTCTTTATGTTTTCAAATTCGTCTTGGCTTAAATTCTTTTTGCCGTAATTAAAAAACTTTTGTCTTGTATGCGGCATTTCAAATATTTGACTGCCGTTTTCAAACCATTCTAACATTTTAACTCCTTTTTAATTGTTTTTACCGAAATAATAATATCTTGGACTAGTAGTAGTGCCGATATTTGTTGTCAAAAGTTCACACGCTTTAGCAGGATCACTAAATACATTAGACACATAGGTGAGAGTATAACTATTTTCCGTTTCTTTTCTATACCATCCGTTTGTATCTTCAAAATAGACCTTTTCAATTCCGGAATAAATCAGGAATGACGCACCGGTTTCGCTGTAACGACCTCCCTCAATGTAATTAACTTTTGCAGGTATTGTTATTTCTTTAAGTTCATCACATAATGCAAAACACGAACCGTATATCTTTTCCAAATTGGCGGGCAAAGTAACATTTTTTAATTTTTTGCAACCAACAAAAACTTGCTTTGCGAGTTCTGTAATATTATCCGGCAATTCAATTTCTATTAAAGAATAACAGCCACCAAATGCAGAATTTCCTATAACAGTTATGGTGTTGGGTAGATTGATATCCGCAAGCGATGAACAGCCGTAAAATGCTGAATTTCCTATAACAGTTATGGTGTTAGGAAAAGTTATCGTTTTTAAACTTCCACACCCGTAAAAACCTGAATCGGCTATTTGTGTAACGGCTTTTCCATAAAACTCCGCCGGTATACTTACTTCCTCTATAAATGTTTTATAATCATCTTTAACAGCAACAGACAACGTGCCGTCATCAAGCAGTGTGAATTTCAAACATTCGGTATCGTTTTTGTAATTGAACTTTCCCAAATTGTCAAAAGTTCCGTCTGTATACGTTATTATCAATTCACCGTCTATAATCTCTGTTTTAGCTATTCCCCTTCCGTTCTCGCCTTTTTCACCTTGTGCGCCTGTATCGCCTTTTTCGCCTTTGGCTCCTGTTGCACCTGTATCACCTGTGTCGCCTTTAATACCCTTAATATTGCCAAGCAGTGTTACCGTGCCGTTTTCGCCGTATTTAACCGAAAGGTCGCCGCTTTCGCTAAGGGTTAATATCGGGGTTAAGCCGTCAGCGCCGTTTGTGCCGTCAGCACCCTTTATCGGGCCTATTTTATCGGAGCTTGTTCCGTCGGTATAATTAAACACAAGGTAAAAATCCTCGGTTAATGTAACCTTGGATATTCCGTTGCCGTCCTTACCGTCTGCGCCCACTACCGATTTATCAATTATTATCGGGTCGCCCTCGGACAATGTAATAACTAACTTGTTATCTTCATTTATCGTAACGCCGGTAACGCTTACGCCGTCAGCACCCTTATCTCCCTTTTCGCCTTGATCGCCTTTCTCACCTTTTTCACCTTGTGCACCTGTCTCGCCTTTTTCACCTTGTGCACCTGTCTCGCCTTTTTCGCCCTGTATACCTTGAACGCCTTGAACACCTTGTATACCCTGTTCGCCCTGAGCGCCGATGTCGCCTTTGTCTCCCTTGTCGCCTTTAGCGCCTGCGGCTCCTGTTGCACCGGTTTCACCTTTCTCACCCTGTATGCCTTGGTCGCCCTTGTCTCCTTTATCACCCTTTGCGCCCGTGGCTTTTATTTCGGTTGAAACATATGTAAGCCCGTTATCGGTTGAAATTTCCCATTCGTTTGTAAGCGGATTTATTTTTATTTTCGGCGAAATTCCGTCTTCGCCTTTCTCACCTTGAATACCCTGTATTCCTTGCTCACCCTTATCGCCCTTATCGCCCTTTGTTCCGAGTGCCGATACATTGGTAGAAGTCCAGTTTTCGCCATCGTCTTCCGAAATTTCCCATAATCCAGTTTCGGCGTTTATTCTTATTTTAGGTGAAATACCGTCTTTTCCGTCTGCACCCCTTATATTTTCAAAGGTAAAGGTGCGGCCGGTGCTTAGCTTAACCGTCATTGTACTGCCGGTAATGCTGATGTCGGTTATGCTGTCGCCCTGTTCGCCTTTTTCACCCTGAATACCCTGTATTCCCTGTTCGCCTTGGTCGCCTTTGTCTCCTTTATCACCTTTAGCGCCCGTGGCTCCGGTTGCACCGGTGTCTCCCTTTTCGCCTTTCTCGCCCTGAATACCCTGTATTCCCTGCTCGCCTTTTTCGCCTTTGTCTCCTTTATCACCCTTAGCGCCTGTGGCTCCCGTTGCGCCGGTATCTCCCTTTTCGCCTTTTTCGCCCTGAATACCCTGTATTCCCTGCTCGCCTTGGTCGCCCTTATCGCCTTTATCACCCTTAGCGCCTGTGGCTCCCGTTGCACCGGTATCTCCTTTTTCGCCTTTCTCGCCTTGAATACCCTGTATTCCTTGCTCGCCTTGGTCGCCTTTGTCTCCTTTATCACCCTTAGCGCCCGTGGCTCCCGTTGCGCCGGTATCTCCTTTTTCGCCTTTCACGCCTTGAATACCCTGTATTCCCTGCTCGCCTTGGTCGCCTTTATCGCCCTTAATGCCTGTTGCACCTACAACCTTGCCCACATTCACGGTTTTATTATTCGAAAAAGATAAAACAAGCTCGCCGCTTTCGTTTACGGCGGCGCCGGATATGCTTACTCCGTCGGTTCCGTTTGTGCCGTTTTTACCGTCAGAGCCGTCCTTACCGTTAACTCCGTCCTTTCCGTTAAGTCCGTCTTTACCGTTAACCCCGTCTTTTCCGTCAACTCCGTTTTTACCGTCGGCACCGTTTTTGCCTACGGCATTTCCGAGGTTAAGCTCGGTTCCGTCCGAAAGGGTGATTACAAGCTGACCATAGGAATTAAAGCAAGCGGTTTTAATGCTTTGAACGCCGCTTGAAATCAACGCATTAAGGCTTTGCGCCCATTCGTTTTCGGTGCCGTTGTAGCCTGCGCTTACCGCAAGCTGATATGCGGATTTTCCGTTTAAAGAGTCAAGCCAATCCTTTACCGTGCCGTTATAACCGTTTTTAACCGCAAGCTCGTAAGCCGAAAGCCCGTTTTTAACCGTAACGGACGACTGCACCGAGCCTTTCTTATTCACTAAAATGCTTGTTCCTGCGGAAAGCGCAATAACAAGTATTACGGTTAAAGCAACCGTAATAAGTTTTTTAAGCTTTTTGGATTTTAACATAACAGTAATTCCCCTTTTTATAATAGCTTTTCTCAAAAGGTGTACCTTTTGACATAAGTCCAAATTACAAAATTTGCTTATGCTCTTTCACAAAAAAAGGATAAATATGGAAAATAATCCTTGAAATACAAGGGTTTGTATGGTAAAATCAACATATAAAGCAGGAGTTCAAAAGGTACACCTTTTGAACTCCTGCTTTACCTTTTTATAAGCTTCAGCTCTCGGCGGCGGCGGTAAAACGTGCTTTTGCTCATACCGCACTTTTTAAGCGCCGCGTCGGTGGAAATAAGCCCTCTGTCCCACAGCCGCACTGTTTTTGCAAAGCCGTCGGGGATAGGTATTTCAGGTCTGCCGAACAATACTCCCTTTGCCTTTGCGGCGGCAATGCCCTGCGCCTGCCGTTTTTTAATATTTTCGCGTTCGTTTTGCGCCACAAACGAAAGAATCTGCAAAACAAGGTCTGCAATAAACGTTCCCATAAGGTCCTTGCCGTTCCGCGTATCTAAAAGCGGCATATCAATAACGCAGATATCGGCGCCTATTTCCTTGGTTAAAACGCGCCATTGCTTTTGTATTTCCTCGTAATTGCGGCCCAAACGGTCAATACTTAAAACATAAAGCAGATCCCCTGCCTTAAGCCTTTTCAACAGCTTTTTATACTGCGGCCGTTCAAAATCCTTGCCGGACTGCTTATCCTTAAAAATATTTTTTGCAGGCACACTGCGCTCGCAAAGCGCTATCAGCTGCCGTTCCTCGTTCTGATCCACGCTTGAAACGCGTACATATCCGTATTCTGCCATAAAAAATCACCTCCCTGCCGCATAATACAGGAAGGTTAAAGCCGATTAAAATGTAAATATGCTATTTTAATCTTGTTACCGCAAATATTGCAACGCCCAATATTACAAGAACCGCACCCGTAACGCGGTTAAGCGTTTCGGGCTTTGCCTTGTTTGCAATTACCGCCGCCAGCTGTGCGAAAACAAGAGTGCTTACAACGCAAACCGCAAGCGCCCCCATATCCGGCGCGCCGCCTATTGCAAAATGGCTTACGGCGCCCGTAAGCGCGGTGGCGCTCATAATAAACACGCTTGTGCCAACGGCGGTTTTAAGCTCGTACCCCAAAACCGAGGTAAGCACCAGCAGCATCATCATACCGCCGCCCGCGCCCACAAAGCCGCAGATAAACCCGACGCCTGCGCCGCATATTACCGAGCGCACCGCCTTTTGGCGCACCGTGGCGGACGAAAGGCGCTTTTTAGGCGCAACAACGGGCTTTACAATAAATTTAACGCCCAAAATAAAGGTCATAAACACCGAAAAGCCGCCCATTGCGGTTTTCGGCACAATGCTTGCAACAAAGCTGCCGCAAAAGGTGAAGGCCAAAACGGAGATCATCATAATAATGCCGTTTTTAATATCAAGATTTTTATTTTTACCGTAGGTATAGGCTGAAACGGCGCTTGCCAAAACATCGCTTGCAAGGGCAATGCCCACAGCCATATAAGGATCCATATTTAAAAAAGCAATAAGCATAGGACTTATCACCGCGGCGGCGCTCATACCGGCAAAGCCGGTGCCGAGACCGGCGCCCAAGCCCGCTAAAATACAAATAATAACTTTAAACATAATTTCTCCGTTTGTTCTGCTTATTCCGAATAAACCGATGTTAAGCCGAAATACTCTTCAAGAGTAAGTCCGCTTGAATAAATTTTCGCCGCGTTTTCAACGCCTATGTACCTGTAATGCCAAGGCTCGTACATATAGCCCGTGATATGCTCCTTGCCCTCTGGATAGCGCAAAATAAACCCGTATTTATATGCGTTTTCGGCAAGCCATATTGCCTGAGGCGTTCCTGTAAATCTGCTGTCGGCATAGTTTATGTCAAAGGCAAGTCCCGTTTGGTGCTCGGAGTAGCCCGGACGCGCGGAATACCTGTCTGCATTTTTTACGCCGTCGCGCCTTACATAGCTGTTATACAGGTTTTTCTGCACGTTATAGCTTCTGAAACCCGAACATACCCACATATCAAGATTTTGCTCCGCCTTTGCGGCGGCAAACATTTGATCTAAGGCAGCCTTTGCCTCGCTGTTTACGCCGGGGTTATAATTGCTCGGAAGAGGATAGGATTTATTTACTATAAGTATTCCCTCGCGGTATGTCATTTCAATTTTTATCGGCGCGTTTACCGTTACCTTAAACACCGCGCTCACTTCGGGGCTGTCGGCGGATTTTACCGTTACGGTGCAGCCGCCCTCGCCTATGGCGGTGATATTTCCGTATTTATTAACGGTTGCCACGGCTGTGTTGTCCGATTCCCATATTTCCGCCTTATTGCTTGCGTTTTCAGGCAGCATTGTAACAATGGGCATAAATCTTTCGCCTATATTAAGCGTTTTTTCATAAGCGCTCAGCTTTATTTCCTCAACCTTTACATAAACAGGCTCGTCCGGTATGCTGTTTACAGCGGGTACAACCGCTTCGCTTGACTCCGAAGAGGAAACAGCGCTGACTGCCAAGCTTTCAAAAGCGGAAGACGCGTTATCTTCATTACCGGAGGTTTTGCAGGCGGCAAGCGATAAAGCAATAATAAGCGCCGCCGCTAAGTAATATAATTTTTTCATAAAATCACCGATAATATAATACCATACATTTAAGCCGATTTAAAGGGGAATTTAAAAAATAAAACGATTTTTGTTTATCAATCTGTCGAAAAAACGGTTATTGCGTGTGATATACTTTTTGTCGCTGCGAAGCCGTGTAAACGGCTGCGGTGATCCGTCTTTCCTCTAAGGGTATTACGGATTCTTTCACGCTCCGCGTTCAGAATGACAAGCCGGTTAGTCATTGCGGTGCGGGTGTCCTGTGGACACCTCTGCGGAGCAGAAGCACCGACCGAGCCGGTAGGCGAGACCGCCGAAAGGCGTGCGGCAATCCGTTTCTCCCCTTTAAAAAATACAGCCGCCGCACCGGTCAAGCCAATGCGGCGGCTGTATTATTTTTTATTTTGAATATTTCTTTCTAGGAACGTAGCTTGTGTGCAGGTCGTGGTGTGCCTTATGACCGCCGAAGCCGTCGTACCATTCGCTGTAAAGCGCCTTTACAACGGGGGATTCGTGCGATTTACGCAGTGCCATTGAAGCGTCCTGATCGTAAAGCGCCTTAGCCCTGACAGCCTTTAAGTCAACAGTATCTCTTACATACTGCGGCTGAATCGGCTGACCGCCGCCGTTTACACAGCCGCCGGGGCAGCCCATTATTTCAACAAACGCCCAGCCGTCGGGGTTGCCGTTTTTCATTCTGTCCATAACGCACTTGGCAGCTGCCGCGCCTGAGGCTACGGCAACCTTTATATCGCTGCCGTTAATGTTAACGGTAGCCTGTTTAAGGCCCTGTGTGCCGCGCACCGCGGTAAAGTCGATATCGGTATTATCCTTGCCGGTAAGCCAGTCGTTAGCGGTTCTGAGCGCCGCCTCCATAACGCCGCCCGTAGCGCCGAATATAACCGCCGCGCCCGTGTCTTCACCGAGCGGAGAGTCAAATTCTTCATCGGGCAGATTTGTGAAGTTTATACCTGCGCGCATTATCATACGCGAAAGCTCACGGGTGGTAATGGCAATGTCAACATCGGGCACGCCCGCCGCGCTCTGGTCTTCCCTGCCGATTTCAAATTTCTTTGCCGTGCAGGGCATTACCGAAACGGAAACTATGTCTTTCGGGTCAATGCCCATTTTATCGGCATAGTAGGTCTTTATAACCGCTCCCGCCATTTGCTGCGGTGATTTGCAGGTGGAAAGATGCTCTAACATATCGGGATAATAATACTCGCAGAACTTAACCCAACCGGGCGAGCAGGAGGTTATCATCGGGAGTGTGCCGCCGTTTTTAATGCGTTCAACAAGCTCGTTAGCCTCTTCCACTATTGTAAGGTCGGCGGCAAAATCGGTATCGAAAATCTTATCGAAACCGAGACGGCGTAAAGCCGCAACCATTTTGCCCTCAACGTTAGTGCCTATCGGCATACCGAAGCATTCGCCCAAGGTAGCGCGGATAGACGGAGCGGTCTGAACCACAACGTGCTTATCGGGGTCGGCAAGCGCCGCCCAAATCTTATCGGTATCGTCCTTTTCAACCAATGCGCCGGTAGGACATACAACGGTGCACTGACCGCAGGAGATACACGGTACATTTGAAAGACCAACCTCAAACGGAGTGCCGATTGCAGTATCGATACCGCGGTTATTAGCGCCTATAACGCCCACATACTGCTCGTTGCAGGCAGCAACGCAGCGGCGGCAAAGCACGCACTTGTTGTTATCCCTTACAAGGTGGGGGGTTGAGGTATCAAGCTCATAGGTCGGCTTAAAGCCCTCAAAGGCAGACTCCTCTACGCCGTAATCGCGGCAGAGCTTTTGCAGCTCGCAGTTTGTGGAACGAACGCAGGAAAGGCACTTTTTCTCGTGGGTTGAGAGAATAAGCTCCAAGGTAGTCCTTCTTGCTTTCTGAATTTTTTCGGTGTTGGTAAGAACCTCCATACCCTCGCTTACGGGGTAAACGCAGGCGGTAACAATGCGGAAGCCCCTGCCCTCGTTAGCCTCAACAACGCAGATACGGCAAGCGCCTATCTCGTTTTTCTCTTTCATAAAGCAAAGGGTGGGAATTTCAACGCCCGCTTTTCTTGCGGCGTCCAATATGGTAGAGCCTTTTTCTACGCTTACCGAAATACCGTTTATTTTAACATTTAACATATCCATTATTTAAGGCTCCTTTCTTACTTTTTAACTATTGCGCCGAACGGGCAGTTAGAAATACAAGCGCCGCACTTGATACAAGCGGTCTGATTGATTTCGTGCGGATTTTTAATAGTACCGCTGATAGCGCCCACAGGGCAGTTACGGGCGCACTTTGTGCAGCCCTTACATTTATCGGCAATAATCGAGTAAGAAACAAGATCCTTACATACGCCGGCAGGACATACCTTATCGGTAACGTGAGCCACATATTCGTCACGGAAGAATTTAAGTGTTGCAAGCACGGGGTTAGGTGCTGTCTGACCGAGACCGCAAAGGGAATTTTGCTTAATGTAGTGGCAAAGCTCTTCCATTCTGTCAAGGTCTTCAAGCGTGCCGTTGCCCTTTGTGATTTTATCGAGCAATTCAAGCAGTCTCTTTGTACCTACGCGGCAAGGAGTACATTTACCGCAGGACTCGTCAACCGTAAATTCAAGGAAGAATTTAGCCATATCAACCATACAGGTGTCTTCGTCCATAACTATAAGTCCGCCAGACCCCATCATACAGCCGATAGCGGTTAGGTTATCGTAGTCAACCTCGGTATCGATAAGGCTTGCGGGAATACATCCGCCCGAAGGTCCGCCTGTCTGCGCGGCTTTAAACTTCTTGCCGTCCGGAATACCGCCGCCTATATCTTCAATTATATGGCGAAGCGTTGTACCCATAGGAATTTCAACAAGTCCCGTGTGCTTTATCTTACCGCCCAGGGCGAATACCTTAGTACCCTTAGAGCGCTCTGTTCCCATTGAGGCAAACCACTCGGCGCCGCGAAGAATAATCTGCGGAATGTTTGCAAAGGTTTCAACGTTGTTTTCAACCGTGGGTGAGTTGTAAAGTCCCTTAACCGCAGGATACGGCGGGCGGGGTCTCGGCTCGCCGCGGTTGCCTTCAATTGAGGTCATAAGCGCGGTTTCCTCGCCGCAAACGAACGCGCCGGCACCAAGGCGGATATGAAGGTCAAAATCAAAGCCCGAACCGAAAATATCCTTACCCAAAAGCCCGTATTCACGCGCCTGGTCAATAGCTATCTGCAAACGGTGAACGGCTATCGGGTACTCTGCACGAACGTAAACATAACCTTGTGTTGCGCCTATTGCATAGCCCGCAATAGCCATAGCCTCAATTACCGAGTGCGGGTCGCCCTCAAGTACCGAGCGGTCCATAAACGCGCCGGGGTCGCCCTCGTCCGCATTACATACAACATACTTCTGCGGAGCCTTATTCGGCGCGCACAAAGCCCACTTTCTGCCCGTGGGGAAGCCGCCGCCGCCTCTGCCGCGAAGGCCCGAATCGGTAACGCACTTAATAACGTCCTCCGGTGTCATTTCGGTTAAAACCTTACCGAGAGCGGCGTAGCCGTCCATAGCTATGTATTCGTCAATATTTTCGGGATTGATAACGCCGCAGTTACGAAGAACAACACGGTTCTGCGATTTATAGAAAGCGGTATCACCGAGGGATACGTTACCCTCGATTTCATCAGCCACGTTACCTGTATCGTTATAAACCAAGCGCTCAACAATACGGCCTTTAAGCAGGTGCTCCTCAACTATTTCCTTAACGTCCTCCGGGGTTACTCTGCTGTAAAAAGTACCGTCAGGATAAACGATAACAACCGGTCCCAAAGCGCAGAGACCGAAACAGCCTGTCTGTACGAGCTTTACCTCGTCCGCAAGTCCGCAGCTTTCAATATTCTCGGCAAATGCCTTTTGAATATCGTGGCTTCCCGAAGAGGTACAGCCGGTACCGCCGCAGATCAACACATGTGCACGAATCATTTTTTTACCTCCAAATTTTTACTTATGAGCGGCTATCGTATATTCGTTTACGACGTTACCGTTTTTAAGATGCTCCTCAATTACGCGCGCTGCCTTTTCGGGAGTCATTTTAACATAGGTTACCTTTTCCTTGCCCGGCTCGAAGACCTCTACAATAGGCTCTAACTGGCAAATGCCTATGCAGCCTGTCTGTGAAACGGTCACCTTTTCCGTAAGCCCCTCTTTGTTTACGCCCTCAACCAGAGCGTTCAAAACGGGGCGCGCGCCTGCCGCGATTCCGCAGGTTGCCATTCCGACTACAACGCGAACGCTGTTAAGCCCCTCGCGAAGAATGACCTTATCGCGCATTTTTTCCTTTATTGCCTGTAATTCAGCCAATGATTTCATATGTTTTCTTCCTTTCTTAAGGTTTCTTCTATGAATTTAAGCACCTCATAGCTGTTAAGCGGCACTTCTTCGAGAACCGCGCGCAGCTCCCTTGTATCAAGGGTTACGCTTTTGTTCCCGTAGGTGTGCGCAAACAGAAAATCGGTATCGGGGTGGCCCTGTATTAAGGTCACAATACTTGAAACAACGTCGCCGAGCGGCGTATAATCAATATGCTTTTTATTGAATACCGCCGTAACTTCGGTTCCGTGGTCTTCGGGGTATTCGCTTAGGGCTTTCGATGAAATACAAAAAGTGCCGCCCGTCTGCTCCGCCTCCATTTTTAAAAGCGGCAGCCCCATTCCTACCTTGCGCGTGGTGCGCGTGGTGTAAAACGGGTCGGTGACGGATCTAAGCGTTTCAGCAGTCATTCCGCAGCCGTTATCCGAAATTTTAAGCGTCAGCGTATCGTCGGTTTCGTTTACGGTAATTTCCGTAAGCGCAGCCCCCGCCTTCACCGAATTTTCGGCTATATCAAGTATATTAAGCGATATTTCCTTCATACCGCACCCCGTAAATAGTTTATAAGCTCCTGTGCGGCGTTTTCCCTGCCGCAGTCAAGCTCTATGTAAGCGCCGCGCTCGTTTATATTCCATAGATAGTGAGCGTCGGAGCTTGTTATAATTTTTTTGCCGTATTTCTCGGCATATTCCGCCGCCTTTTCCCCGTCGTTTACTTCCGCAAACGGAAAGTGCGGTTTTTCGGGGAAAAAGCCTAAAACTGCCAACAAGCCGTTTGATTGCCTGTCGATATGTGCCGGAAAGCACACGCCGCCGTATTCCTCCGCTGCCTGCGGCACTTCTTCAAGCGAAAGCGCAGTAGCGTTTATAAGCAGATAATCGTCATAACCCGTGATATTATCGTTTTCATCGGTAATGCGCTGTTCCCCGAAAATATCGGGGCGGTTTTTAATTTTTATCCGCTTGCTTTCAAGCAGGTTTTCAAATTCCATAGCGCCCGAAAGTGTGGGAAACAGACAAACCGCGTGAATATCCTCCGCCGTTGTAAGCTCTGTTCCCGCTACCGGAATTATTCCGTGCCGCTTTGCCGCTTTGAAAAACGCGGGGCAGTTTTTTAGGGTATTATGGTCGGTAAGCGCCATAATATCCAGTCCGTTAAGCTTCCCCATTCCCGCAATGCTGTCGGGCGTCATATCGTTATCCCCGCATGGGGATAAGCAGGAATGAATGTGCAGATCGTAATAATACCTCATAAAAGCGAGTGAAGCGTTACCGCCGCCTCGTAAGCAGAGCCGGAAAAGGAAAGTATATTAACGCCCTTTTCTTCCGCCGTTTTAGAGACGTCCGCGGGTATTTCCACACTCTCCGCCGCTATTATGCAGGCAACGTCTGCAAGGGACGCCACCGCCGCAATATTGGCGTTGGACATTATGGTTATCCA
>DJET01000035.1:12715-59473 GCA_002431945.1 Ruminococcaceae bacterium UBA5891
CTTCTACCGTCATTTACCGTCGCCCTCCTTATATAAGGGACATTTTGCCCCGCAGGATCTGTTTCTTACCGAGTCTTCGGCAAACGCGCGGCAGTTAGGCGCTCCGCACGCGCCGCAGTCAATACCGGGTAAGGTATCGCGCAGCTTTTGAATATCCGCCATCATACGCATTGATTCAGCCATACTGTCGCTGAGTCTGGAAATTGGGTGATAAGTAGGTATTTCGTTGAAAATGTAGCTTTCGGGAATATAGCTTTCTTCCTTTGAAAGAAAGTTTTGCGAAACGGGCAAATATCTTCTTAACGTTTGCAGCCGCGCCTTTGCTATAAAGGGGTTTTGCATTGTCATAACCCCGCCTACGCAGCCGCCCGAACACGCGTTAAGCTCAATAAATTCAAGCGACGGTATATTGCCGTTTTCCACCTGATCGAGCACCCGTATCACGTTTTCAATTCCGTCCGCTGCCAAATAGCTTTCGTTGAATATTGCGGTAGCCTCGCCGCCGGTGCTTGCCCAGCCAATGCCTATCATACCCGAATTTGAAAGCGACTTTACATCTGCTTTAGGCTGCATTTTCGCTATAAGCTGAAAGTAAATATCGTTAATTGATACCACCGTATCAACCTGACTTTTATAGCCTGCAAACCCGTTTTTTACATAGCTTACCTTTGCGGGACAGGGCGAAATAAAGCAAACGCCTATTTCTTCGTCCGATAATTCGGGGTGCTCCCGCTTTGCCTTTTTGCGGGCAAGCTTAGCCGCAATTTCCATTGGCGGCAGCATATGTATAATATTATCGGTAAGGGACGGAAAGCGTAAGCCTATAAGCCTTATAACAACGGGGCACGCCGAGCTTATAGCCGGTTTTTTAACCCCCTCGGTTTTAAGGTAAAGCCTTGTGTACGCGCTAACGAGTTCCGCCGCGGCGGAAACCTCAAACACATCGTCAAACCCAATTTTAAGCAGACCGTCAAGCACATAGTCAACGTCTTCTAAATTATCGAATTGACCGTATAAAGAAGGCGCGGGCAATGCGATTTTCCACTTGAATTTATCCATTGCCGAGAGCTTTTCGCAAACCGCCTTTTTCGCGTTATGCGGGCATACCCTTATACATTCGCCGCAGTCTATACAGCGGTCTGGGTTTATTGAAGCGTGGCCGCCGCGTATTCTTATTGCCTCAGTCGGGCAGTGCTTTAAGCACGCGGTGCAGCCGCTGCACTTTTTTTCGTCAAGGTAAACCGAATGCTCATATTTGTTCATCTGAACACCTGCCGAAAATATTATTTAAAGCATAACCTTCATTGTAATGTCCGTACCCACGCCCACCGTAGAGCTTATCTCCATACTGTCGGTATAGCGTTTCATATTCGGAAGTCCCATTCCCGCGCCGAAGCCTAAGGAACGTATCTGATCAGACGCAGTGGAGTACCCCTCCTGCATGGCCCGCTCAATATCTTTAATTCCGGGACCTTTATCGTGCAGGAATATTTCAATACAGTTTTCATTCACAGTAACGTCGGCCTCGCCGCCGCCCGCGTGAATTACCATATTTATTTCGCCCTCGTACATTGCAATGGAAACCCTGCGTATTATTTCGGGCGGAAGCCCTAATTGCCTTAAATTTTTCTTAACCTGAACCGAGGCCTTACCTGCCGATGTAAAATCCTCGCCGTCAACGTCAAAATGAAATTTTAAAGCTTCAGGCATTTCTTACCTTGTTTCCTACAAGACCGTTGCTGTAAAGAAGACCGCACGCCTCGTACATTCTTTTATCGGTAGCAAGCATTACTATGCCGCAATCCTTAGCCAGCTCAATCATTTCGGCAGTAGGCATTTTGGAACGTACAAACACTATACAGTTCATATCCATCATTTCGGCGGTTCTTACAACCTGTAAATTAACAAGCCCCGTAAGCAGCACCGCCTGATCCTTTACATACGCCAGCACATCGCTCATCATATCGCTGCCGCAGGCGGAATAAACATGACGTGAAAGCCCGTCCTCGCAGCAGATGACCTTTGCGCCCAGCAAATCTCTTATAGTACCGATCTTCATATGCGGAGTATCCTTTCAGGATTTATTTACCGAAGCCGTATTTTTCAAGTATTCCGTCAACATCGTCTACGGTAAGTCTGCCGTAAACCTCGTCGTTAACGGTAAGTACGGGAGCCAAGCCGCAAGCGCCTATACAGCGGCAGGCGGTAAGCGAAAATCTGCCGTCCTCCGTGCATTCGTCCGCACCGATGCCCAAGCGTTCGCTGAGCTTATTGAAAATATCGCCCGAACCCTTAACATAGCACGCCGTACCGAGACAGACAGATATGTTGTATTCCCCCTTGGGTGAAAGCGAAAACTGTGCGTAAAACGTAGAAACGCCGTATACCTTTTCAAGCGGTACGTCCATTCCCTCGGCTATCATTTCCTGAACCTCCATAGGCAGGTAGCCGTAAACGTCCTGCGCCTGCTGCATAACTGCCATCAAAAGACTTTTATCGTGCTTGTTGGCTTCAATTATTTCACGCAGCTTTTTTTCCTGTTCAGCTGTTCCCTTAAAGGGAAGCTTACTGATCTTTTTTTGCATCAATCGAATCCTCCTTCGATAAATTCTATGCGGACGGCACCCGTCATAATACGACAGTATGTGTCAATCTACATATACCTATGTAGTATAACATATATTATCAAATTTGAAAAGTCTTTTTCGATAATTTTTTAACGAAATTACGAAGAATTTTTAATTTAATTTAAACCAAATTTGTTTTTTCGGTGAAAATATTGAAAAAGAGCGACTGTTGTAGTATAATAAATGAAATTTCTTTCTTCGAGGTTTACGATGAAACTGATAATAAAGCTTTCGGCGATTATAACCGCTCTTGCCCTGCTTATCGTTACGGCAGGCTGCAGCGACAGTTATCAGGACGCCGTTATATATTTTGAAATTCCCGAAAAGCCGTTTACCTTTGATCCGCAAACCGCCTCAAGCGATTCCGAGCTTGCGGTAACGGCAAATATATATGAAGGTCTGCTTCGTAAAAACGCCAGCGGAGCTATTGTATGCGGTATGGCGGCAAATTTCTCAAAACAGGGCCTTACCTATACCTTTACATTAAGGGATAACGCCGAATGGAGCGACGGTACGCCCGTTACCGCGGCGGATTTTGTGTTCGGGCTTCGCCGCGCGGTGCAGCCCGAAACCAAGGCGCCGTTTGCCTCGCGCCTTTTTGCAATTGAAAATGCAGAGCAGATATATAACGGCAAGCTTTCGCCCGAAAGCTTAGGCGTTTCGGCGCCCGACGAAAAAACCGTAATTATAAAGCTCTGCCGCGAGGACGATAAATTTGAAGAATCCCTCACAACCTCTGTTGCAATGCCGTGCAACGAAGAATTTTTCGGCAAATGCGGCGGAAAGTACGGGCTTACGTTAGATACGGTGATTTCGTGCGGCAGCTATATGCTCACTCGCTGGAAAAAAGACCCGTTTGCACTCAGAATTAAAAACAATACGCATTATAACGGCACGTTTAAGCCCAAAAATTCCGCGGTTTACATTACCGCTTCCGAGGATAAGACCGCAATAGAGCGGCTTACGGAAAACGGAGCGGACATTGCCTTTATTGATTCCTCGCTTACCGATACAGCCGTTAAAAACGGGCTTAAAACCGCCGAATACTGCAATATTTGCTGGTTTCTTACAATGAATTCCGAATTGCCCGCGGCTCTTCGCAAATCGCTTGCAATGCTTATAGGACCGGAGGTTTACGGTAAAAGCCTTAAATCGGGTTACTCTGCCGCAACGTCTGTTTTTCCGCCTGCAGTGCTTAAAAGCCCCGACGGCACGGGAATGACCGCTTATAACTTAGCGGCCGGAAAAGAGCTGTTTATAAAAGAGGTTTCAAAGCTTGAGGATAAAAAATTCCCTGCCGACATAAGGCTTTACTATTATGACAACGGCGTTATAAAGCCCGTTATTACCGATATTGTAGGGCACTGGCAAAATAATCTCGGCGCTTTTATAAATATTGAGGCTGCCCAAAATGTTGATAATTTAACATCGGAGCTTAAAAACCAAACGCTTACAATGGCGGTATTCCCCATTCGCGCCGAAAGTGATGTTTTAAGCGAATATCTTGAAAACTTTTCCGCCGTTTCGGGCAACAGCGTTTCGGAAATACAAAGCAATATTTTAAAGGGAAGCAATATTTTCCCCCTGCTTTTCCAAAACACCTCTATTGCCTACTCTTCCGCTTTAAGCGACGTTGCAACCGCTTTGGGCAACGGATATATAGATTTTTCATTTATTGTAAAAACAGAGTCATAAAATCAATCGCCGTGTGATCACACGGCGATTGATTTTATATATTTATATTTAATTATGGTAAAGCTTTTTGGTTTGATAATTCGGCTCGCAGGTCATATTTACGCCAAGCTTTCTGAACACCTGATCGTCCACGCGCGCCAAAATAACGCTTGAGTGCGCCTCTGTACCCCTTAACTGCTTAACGGTATCAAGCGCCTTTTTTGCCATATCGCTTGTTGCCGCGCATATTGAAAGTGCGGTAAGCACCTCGTCTGTATGAAGACGCGGATTATGGTTGCCCATAATTTCTGTTTTAAGGCGCTGTATCGGCTCTATTACAGACGGCGATATTAAATCGATATTATCGGGTATGCCGGCAAGAATTTTAAGAGTGTTTAAAAGCATCGCCGCCGCAGGACCTAAAAGGCTTGAGGTTTTGCCGGTTACTATTCTGCCGTTTGCAAGCTCTATCGCAACGGCGGGCGCTCCCGTTATTTCCGCTTTATCAAGCGCCGCCTTTACAACAGGCCTGTCTGCAGCGGTAACCCCCGCCTGATTCATTAAAAGCTCGATTTTCGAAACGTCGCTTTGCTCGGCAAGCCCCTGCCTTACGCTTACCAAAGCCGCATAATAGCGGCGTATTATTTCCTGCTTTGCGGCGCAGCGCACGGCTTCGTCGTCCACAATGCCGTAGCCCGCCATATTAACGCCCATATCGGTGGGGCTTTTATAAGGCGATTCGCCCAAAATTCCTTCAAGCATAGCGTTAAGCACGGGAAATATCTCGATATCCCTGTTATAATTTACGGTTGTTTTGCCGTATGCTTCAAGGTGGAACGGATCTATCATATTAACATCGTTAAGATCTGCGGTTGCCGCCTCGTACGCTATATTTACTGGGTGCTTAAGCGGAATATTCCAAATAGGGAACGTTTCAAATTTGGCATAGCCCGCTTTAATACCGCGCTTATGCTCGTGGTAAAGCTGGGATAAGCAGGTCGCCATTTTCCCGCTGCCGGGACCCGGTGCCGTAACAACAACAAGCTTTCTCTCGGTTTTAATGTAATCGTTTTTGCCGAAGCCCTCTTCGCTTATTATATACGGTATGTTAGAGGGATAATCCTTTATCGGATAATGGCGATATACCTTAACCCCTAACTTTTTAAGGCGGTTTTCAAACGCTTCGGCAAGCGGCTGACCAGTATAACGCGTTATAACCACGCTGCCAACGTAAAGACCTATGCCCCTGAACGCGTCTATAAGCCTTAGGGTATCAAGATCATATGTAATGCCGAGATCGCCGCGGCGCTTGTTTTTTTCAATTGCGTCGGCATTTATCGCTATTACTATTTCGGCGTCGTCCTTAAGCTCCAACAGCATTTTAACCTTGGCGTCCGGCTCAAAGCCCGGCAAAACGCGCGCGGCATGATAATCGTCAAACAGCTTTCCGCCGAATTCCATATAAAGCTTTCCGCCGAACATAGCTATACGGTCGCGTATGTTTTTAGATTGCAGTTCTATATAATTTTTATTGTCAAATCCTGTTTTTTTCATAGTTCTCTCCGTTTTCGTATTTCTTTTGTACTTCCTTTGCCCTGTTTACAGTCATATCTATAAGCTCCGGCGGCGAAAGTACCCTTATTTTATCACCGAAGCTTATTATCCACGTAACAAGCGCGTCCGAAAGCGCGGCTTTAACCGTAAAGCAAAATTCGTCGTCCGTTACGTTTTTTATAAATATATTTTCGCCGAATCTGTCCGCCGCCTGCTCTGTCATAGTCTTTTTGCAGCACAGCTCCACATCGCAGAGCCTGCCGCCGTACATACTGAAAAGCCCCGCGGTATAATCCGAAACGTCAAAATAATCGCTGTATTTGCTGACAAATGAAAAATGCCGCTGCTTTTCATCGGTTTTATTTACCTTTTTCATTCTGTCAAGGCGAAGATGAATTAAATTATCGTATTTTTCGTAATTGCCTATAACGTAATAATGATCGTCCTGCCAGGTAAGCGCATACGGGCTTATTTTCATATGCTTTATGCTTTTTGAAAGCCTGCGGTCGTTTGTTAGGGTGCGGCTTACATAGTCAAATTCTATTTTAACCTTTTCCTTTATCGCCGCGCTTATATTATCTATACTGTAAAAAATCTCTTCATTATCGCACTTTGAAGACGGGGAAAACCAAACGCGCTTTTCGCGCTTTTCCCTGCTGCTTTCCGATAAAAAGAAATCAAGCTTTTCTATAAGGCTTCTTGTTTTAGAGGCGCTTATAAATTTTGCCGTCCGCACCGCGTCTGCAAGCAGATATATTTCAGGCTCTTCAAATTCGCGCGAGGCTAAAAACCAACCGCGCGGGTTACCGGATTTTATAATATCAAACCCGTAATCCGTAAGCGCCGCTATATCGGCGTAAACCGACTTCCGCTCGGCTGTAATTCCCCTTTTTTCAAGCTCGCCGCATATATATGCGGCGGTTACGGGGTGCTCCTCGTCGCTTTTTTCGCGCAGTATATCAAGAACATAAAGCGGTTTTAATCTTTGCCCGTATTTTCTTGCCACTTAACCGCCCTCTCTTTAAATTCCTCGTATGAAAACATTCCGTTCAGCAAATCAAGCATAGCCGAAGATGATAAATTATCCGGCATATTTATAAAACGCAAAAAGCTTTTCCGTTTTTCCGCGCTTTCCTTACAGCCGGAAAGCGAAAAGGAAAACATATCCGCCTTTGTTATTTTACGGCGGCTGTCCGTTTGTTCGCAAAACACGCCGCATTCAAAAAGCGCCTTTTCTATTATTTCGGGCGTCATACCCTCAACGCCCAGTATTCCCTCGCGCGAGGGTGCGTCCTTTCGCCTTTCCTTACCGCCGATACGCGGAACATAAACATTGATTATTTCCGCGTTTCCCGCAATTTTTTTAATATGCGCGCGGATAAGAGCGCCCGCCGAATCCGAATCGGTTATAACAATAACGCCGTTTTTTTGAGCCAGCGCCTTAATAACGGCGCATTTTTCCTTATCCTTAAATATACCGAAGCCGTTTGTAGGAATAATTACCGCGTCTATAATATTGCAAAGCGTTATCTTATCATATTTGCCCTCAACTATTACCGGCTGTTTAAGCTTGATCAACCGTTTCACCCTTTGCAATTATATAAATAAGCCTTACCGTAAGCTGTTCAAGCACGGTGCGCGGGTCGGCGCCGGCGGTTTTAAGCCCTTTATCGGCAAGTATTAAAGCGTTAAAGCTTAACGAAAGCCTTTTAAAATCCATTTTTTTAAGGTTTTGCGCCGCCCTTTCAAGCACAAATTCCCTGCCCTTATACCCGAAAAGCGCCGCTGTTTCGGAAATTTTCATTCCCTTTTTCCCCGTAACGTAAAGCCTGTACATATCAACATAAACAGATGAAACGGTATAAAGTATCATCATCGGCTCAAGCCGCATAAAAAAAAGCTCGTCAAGAACCGAAAGCGCCTGCCCCGCGTCCTTTGCCAGTATCCATTTTGAAAGATTGTAAACCGAAGCTTCGGGCGTTTTTATGCAAACCTTATCAACATCGTCCTTTTCGATAATTCCGCCCTGCTTATAAGCGCACAGCTTTTCAAGCTCGTTCTTAAGTATTGCAATATCGTCCCCCGCAGTTTCCACAAGATACCTTGCAGTACCCGTGCCGAACCTGCATTCGCGTTTTGCGGCGCCCGTTTCAAGCATTTTTACAAGTTCGGGTGTTTTGCGGTGATTTAAAAGCACCGCCGCGCCGCCGCCCTTTTCGGCGCTTGAAACAAGCTTTTTAAATTTAGCGCTTTTCTTAACGTCAAACTCTAAGCTGTCAAACCAAATTATAAGCACCGCGGTATCGGCAGTGTCGCTTGCAAGCAGATACAGCTTTTCAAGCTCTGATTTTGAGCAATGCTCAAAATCGTAATCGCAAAGCACGGCGCATTTTTTATCCGCCATAACGGGCAGCTGCGAAAGCGAATCGTAAACCTCCTGCAGATCACAGCCCGCGTTAAAACGCTGAAAATTAAAAACATCGTCCTTATCTGCCGAAAGCGAGATGATTTTATCAACATAAAGCTGTTTTAAATATCCGTCGTCCCCTGCGATAACATAAACGGGAAGCGTATTTTTAAGCTTTAGCTGCGCTTTAAGAGCGTCCTCGTAAATTATCGCCATAAAAGCTTTTTCCCGCCTTCCCGCATTATTTTTTTATTCATTGCTTTTAATTTTAACATATCGGCGCGCTTTTGGCAAGCAAATAAAACCGCAGGCACCGCAAAAAACAGTATTAACGAAACGGGAAAAGCCCCTTCACCGAATGAAGCCGCGGCAAATCCGAGCGAACCGAAGCGGTCTATAACATAATTTATGTATTTTGCCGCGAGTCCCGCAAAGGCAAGCACGCCCTCGCCTATCATAGGAACAACGGCATAAAGCACAAGCCCTATCACCGTAACCGTAAGCGCAACGGTTATTACCTCGCCTATAAGAAGATTGGTTATTACCGATACCGACGATATATACCCGAAGAAATAAACCGTAACCGGCAGTGTGAAGATAAGCGCAAACACGGTTACCGAAATTGCCGAAAACAAAGCCGCAGCTATACCGTGATTTTTAAGATATGCTTCCTTAACCGCAGAATTAAGCGGCATTGCCGCCGCAACTATACCGAGCGTTGAAAGCGCGGAAAGCTGAAATGAAATGCTGAACACCGTAAAGGGAGAAACCGCAAGTATAAGCGAGACCGCGCCGCCCAAAGTATTTTCGGGCGTGTTATCGCGTTTTATTGCCACGCCTACGGCATAAATTATGTAATAAACGCCCGCTCTTACAATAGATTTTGTAAATCCGCAAAGCGCCGCCATAAACAGCACCGTTATAAAAATAACTAAGCCCTTTAAATACCCGTTATAAATAAACCTTTCGCAAAGAGAGGTCACCAATGAAACGATTATTGCAAGGTGCATACCCGAAACCACCATAACGTGGCTTACTCCCGCCGACTTTATATGCGCGTAAAACTCATCAGAAATATAAGACCTATCGCCGTAAACCACGGCGTTTAACGTTGCCGCCTCTTTATAATCCATATTTGAAAAAAGCGTCTTAGTTATATAATTTCTGAGCTTTCCCACCGCCGCCAGCACAGGCTCGCCTGCCCTCTGCTTTAAATCCGTGCTTTCGGCATATCCCGTAAGATAAATCTTTTCGGCGTAATCCATAGCCTTATATTCGTCGCTTACGGCGCTTACCTCAACATTGGCTGTAATAATATCGCCCATTTTAAAATCGGCATTTTTTGAAAACGTCGCTATTCGCGCGCCGTCTGCCGCTTCGCCGACGTCCCTTGCTTCAAGCACGGTATAGAAATATGAGCCGCGGTTTTCGGGTTCGGTTGTTACAATAAAATCGCCGTTTAGGCATTCTCCGTTATATTCGGCGGTTTTTACAGCGACATTTCTTGTTAAAATAAGGCTTATGCAAATTAAAACCAAAACGGCGCATACAAACGCAAAGGCAGGCTTTGCCCTTTTTATAATAATGAAAAAGCACAAGCCTATAAACAGCAAAGCCGCGAAAAATATAAATTCGGCGGAATAATAGCCTATGACGCAAAGAGCGCTGCCCGTAAGGCCGCACGTAAGCATAGGTCTGTCTTTAAAATAGCTTACCAAAGCGGACACCTCTGTAAAATAACAGTATAATTTTACAACATTTTTACATTTTTTGCAACAGTAAATACTTCTTGCAATAAACATTAAAAAGGTATATAATAATACAGATAAAAGGACGTGATAAATATGAAAATTGCCGTAATAACGGGCGCTTCCTCCGGTCTTGGCAGGGAATATGCCTTTGAAACCGCAAGAAGCCGCCGCGAAATTGACGAAATTTGGCTTATAGCGCGGCGCGAGGATAAACTGCGCGAAACTGCCGAGCAAATAAGCAAAAAGGTTAGAATTCTTCCGCTTGATATTACAAAGGAAGAATGCATAAGCGAATACGCCTCTCTTTTAAAGGAAACAAACCCCGAAGTAGAGCTTTTAATTAACAATGCGGGCTTCGGCAGATTGGGCGATTTTGATTTGTTAAGCACTCACGATAACGGCGGAATGGTACGCCTTAACTGCGAGGCGCTTACCGTTATAACCTCGCTTACGCTGCCGTATATGAAGGAAAATTCCGAAATAATAAATACCTGCTCAATAGCCGCTTTTGCCCCAAACACAAGAATGGCGGTTTACTGCTCTACAAAGGCGTATGTGTTAAGCCTTTCAAAAGCATTGCGTAGCGAGCTTAAAAAGCGTAGAATCAACGTGCTTGCAGTATGCCCCGGTCCTATGGATACGGAATTTTTACCCGTTGCGGGAATAGATCCCGGCGCCAGCCGCACATTCGATACATTGCCGCGCGTTAATCCCTCGGTAATGGCGCGCAAATCGCTTGCCGCCTCCGCTAAAAAAAAGGGCGTTTACACAAACCTTGCATTTTACAAATTTTACAGGTTTATAGCCAAAATACTTCCCCACAGCTTAGTTATGAAAATGTGCGGAGCTTAATAATAACAAAAAACAGGGGCTGCCATATTATGACAGCCCCTGTTTAAACGATTGAGGTATTATAAAATGAACATTGCCGTTGATATAGACGATACTCTTACCGACTCGTTTGATTATTTTATGCCCTTTGCGGCGGAATTCTTTAAAACCGATATATCGGTGCTTAATGCCAAAAACATTTCCTATTCAAACCTGCCGGACGAATGGAAAAAGGACGAAATTGCATTTTGCAAAAGCTATTACGACCGCTATGCCGCCGACACACCCTTTAAAAAAGACGCCGCCAAGGGAATTAAAAGGCTTAAAGCCTTAGGCCACAAAATTATAATCATTACCGGCAGAACCGCCGATTTTTATACCGACCCTTATAAAACCACAAGAAAAGAGCTTGAAAACGGCGGAATTATCTACGATAAGCTTATCTGCACTCTTGATAAAGCAAAGGCGTGCAAGGAAGAAAAAATATCGGTGCTTGTTGACGATCTTGCCGCTAATTGTTCAGCCGCAAAAAATGCGGGGGTATTTCCCGTTTTGTTTGTAAGCCGTGCCAATAAAAACGAACGGTGCGATTTTTGCAAAGCCGAAAGCTGGGAAGACGTTGTAAAAATAATTTCAAAGCTGTAAAGAAAGAGGAAACAAAATGAATAAAGCAGAAACATACGAATTTCTTAACAAAAGCGGCGTTAATTACGAAATTACCGAGCATAAAGCCGTTTTTAATATGGAGGAATTAGGCGAAGTAAAGCTTCCCCACCCCGAATTCGACGCAAAAAATCTTTTCGTGCGCGATGATAAAAAGCAAAACTACTATTTAATAACCGTTAAGGGGGATAAAAGGGTCAATTTAAAGGAGTTTCGCAAAAAATACGGGCTTAGAAACCTATCGTTTGCCTCTGCCGAGGAGCTTATGAAAATAATGGGCTTAACGCCCGGCTCCGTTACGCCGTTAGGCCTTTTAAACGACGAAGGGCATATTGTAAAATTTTACTTGGATTCTGAATTTAACGGCACCCTTATAGGCGTTCACCCAAACGATAACACCGCTACCGTATGGCTTAAATCGGAAGGCCTTATAAAAATCATAAAGGAACACGGAAACGAGGTAAGCTTAGCCGAAATATAGGCTTTAAGCGTTTATATTTCCGTTACGCTAAGCTCCTTAAAGCCGTCAAGCGTAAAGCAGTAAACAACGTCGGGCGTTACCACGTAAAATTTATCGCCCGAATACAGTCCGCGGCAGCCGGTATTGCTGTGCGGCAGATTTATTTCCGCTTTTTTTACAAGCTCTCCGTTTTCATATGCATAGATAAAATAAAGTATATTGTTCTGCCAGCCGTAAGCCGAAAAGCCTATAATATTTTTGCCGCTGTTTATAAGGGTAGCCTTATGGCTGTAAAGCGCTTCGGAATAAGAGGCGGAAATATCTGTTTTGGCACACTCGGTAACGTTTGAAGGATCGCTTATATCAAACATTGAAATTTTTATACCCGTGCTTCTGCCTGTTTTTTCATCTGCATTCTGCCCCATACCGAACAGCATACCCTTGCCAAACGGGAAAAGATAATTTGAAAAGCCCGGTATTTTAAGGCTGCCGATTATTTTAGGAGAAGTCGGATCGCTTACGTCCACACTGAACAGCGGATCGACCTGACGGAACGTTACAAAATACGCCGTATCTCCCATAAAGCGAACCGAATATACGCGTTCGTCCTCCGCTATGCCGCTGATTGCACCTGTCTTTTTTAAATTGCCGTCAAGTATAACAAGAGAATTGCTTGAATACTCGCCGCGGTTATCTGTAAGCACAAAGCGAAAATGCTCTTTATACTCGTCGATTGAAAACTGATTTAAAAGCTCGCCCTCAAGCTCGCCTGCCGCTTCAAGCGTGATATTTCCGCCGTTAAGCGAAAAACGAGTTACCTGGAGCTTTCCGTCACCGCCGCTTAACGAGGCGGTGATTATATTTTTGCTGCTTGCATATACCGTGTAGCTGCCGCCCAAAACCGACTGCGTTGATAACAGCTTGCCGTCCTTAATATCATAAGCAGAAAGCACCGTATATTCGGGCTCGCTGCAATTGCCGTAAAAGCAAATACTGCCTGCGTTTACTGCGCCGCTGTGGTTTTTCGCTGTTACCGACGGCACAAACGTTTCGGGTTTATCCTTTTCGATTTTTTCGGTGTTAATATAATAATTTGATATAATGTAAAGCTTGCCGTCTATAAGTCTTGTATCGCTTAAGTTTCCGCTTTGCGCACATTCGGTTATTTTTTCAGGCTCTTGCGGGTCGCTTACATCGTAAAATACCGCGCTTGAGCAATTTTCGGAAAATGCAATGTCGTCGTTTAAAGCTTTGCCGTAATTTATAAGCGCGCTTTCACGCCCTATTATAACAAGCCTTTTGCCGCTTAAATACATATCGTCCGCACAAAAGCCCTCAAGCGTTATGCTTTTACACTGAACGGGCTTTTCGCCTGTTATATTTACAATTTTTATTACGGAATCAAGCGTGGTTCCGTCTTTTTTATGCTCATTTTTTAAAATGTAAATATACTTACCGTCCGTTTTAACAATATCCGCCTCGTCTACGCCCTGCACCTGTACGTTGGTTTCGCTGTAATCCACGTCGGCTGCGTCTATATAAGCTTCCGCAGATTCGTCGGTTCCGTTGGTGTATTCCGACATTTTAGCCCCGTTGTATGCGCTTATTTTCGAGGTTATATTGTCCCACACCGTGGGTACAAATTTTTTCATAACCTTATATACAGAATTATAGTTAACAGCGGAATCAAAGCCCGAAGCCTTAACGACCGTAAGCGGTTTAGTGTTTCTTTTTATTATAACAACGCTTGAAAGCCCCACGGTAATTCCCAAGGCAAAAGCTGCCGCCGCTATTATAAGCCTTTTTGATCTTTCCGTCATTTTAAATCCCCCTTTATTGCTTTACCTTACAGCTTGCAGTACCGCTCGCCGTACTGCCCGAACTTTCTTTTCCCGTATATTCAGGCTCTGAGTAATCGCGTTCATATTCGACTGCCTTGCAGCTGTTATCAAGGTAGCTTATAAAGCCTTCCGCAGCTTCCTGTCCTATATAAAACGCTTTTGCGGTATCAAGTATATTTGTTAAAATATATCCGTCGCGGCTTACGGAAAGCGAGAAATTTTCATAACCCAAAAGCTTAAGATCAACGCTTATATCTACCGCCATTTCAAAATTAAGGGACTCAATATCCTTTACCGCTTTTGCCTGTGTATCGGAAAATAAAAGCTCCCAAACCCTTTCTTTGTCGGCGCCGGTGTACTTAACGTCGCGCATTTTGCCGTTTTTTTCGCGCGCGGCGTTAAATTCATTGAATGTAAGGGTATTTTTAAGGTCAAGGTCGTTTATAAACTGCCCTAATGTTTCCGGTTTGTAATATGCGCTTCGGCAAACGTAATATTTTTCGTCTCCGTCGTATTTTACCGCCGCGGCGCACTCTGACGAAATATTCTTTATTTCGTAAATTTCCGCTCCCGCAGCGTACTCGCTGTTTGTGTATACGTCTTTTCCGAGAACGGTAAGCTTTGTTACCTTTTGCCCTACCTTATCCGCCGCAACATATGTGTTTACGGCATAATACTCTTTGCCGTTTACCGTTATTTCGCGGAATTTTTCGGCAACGGTTTTTTCGTCCCATTTTTTAACGCGCACGCAATTATTTTTTGACGATGACGCAGTGCCGTTGGTTTTGCCGCCTCCGTTTTTATCGGCATAGCCCTCCGCCGCGTTATCGGCGGCGGCGTCAGCGTTTTCATCGGAAAAAGCATAACTGAACGACTCGTTTTTTATGCTGTTTTTGGCATTGCCGTGCGTTGCCCTGAACGCCGCAAACGTACCGCCTGCCGCTAATGCAAGGCACGCCGCCATAGCCGAAAATCTGATTATTATATTCTTTTTTGATTTATGCTTTTTCGCCGCCTCTTCAATATATTCCTCGTCTATATCCGTTAATGCGGTTAATATTTCCCTGCCCGTCATACTGAAAAATCCTCTCTTTCCAAAAACTCTTTAAGCGCATTTCTTGTTCGCATAAGCGCAGTTTTCACCTTGCTTTCGGTAAAGCCTAAATCCTTTGCAATCTCGCTTATCGGCATCATATACCAATACCGTTTTAAAAATACAATACGGTATTCACGGCTTTGCAAACCCAAAAATTTGTTTATAAGCTCGCCGAGGCGCCGCGCGTCCGACGAAGCCTCGGTACAGTGATCTGAGGGGACGCAGTAATCAAGCTCGCTTATTGCAAGGGGAATTTCGCCGTTACCGCGTTTTTTCGCCGTATCGCGTTCTAATTTATTAAGCGCCGAATTTCGCGTTATTTTTGCAAGGAACGCACCGAGACTCTTAGGCTTTGCGGGCGGTATTGCCTGCCACGCTTTAAACAGCGCGTCGCTTACGGTTTCCTCGGCGTCGTTTTTATCGCCCAATATGTTAAAGGCGACAGTATGGCAGTAGGCGCCGTATTTGGTGTTTGCCTCGCTTATCGCGGTTTCGTCGCGCAGATTAAAGAGCTCTGTTATTCTGCCGTCGTCCATTTTTCTTCCCCCTCATCTTTAAAGACAGGAAATTTTAACCACAGGTTACAACAATTATATTTTAAAATTGTTTGCGCAATTTTTCAAGCGCTGATTTTTCTATGCGCGAAACATAGCTTCTTGATATATTAAGCTTTTTGGCTATTTCACGCTGGGTAAGCTCTTCCCTTCCGTTTATTCCGTACCGCATTTCTATTATCTGCTTTTCCCTTTCTTCAAGACAGCCCGATAATATCACCCTAAGCTTTTCAAGCTTGATTTTTGTATCTATCTCTTCGGCAATGTCGCTGTCGTCCGCTATAACGTCTATAAGTGTCAAAGCGTTGCCGTCCTTGTCGGTATCAATAGGATCGCTTATAAAAACGTCCTGAGAGGTCTTTTTCATATTTCTGAAATACATAAGTATCTCATTTTCAATACACCTTGCGGCATAGGTTGCAAGGCGTATGCCCTTATCGCTGTTAAAGGTTGAAACCGCCTTTATAAGCCCGATCGTGCCTATTGATATCATATCGTCCTGATCGGCGCCTGAATTGTAATATTTTTTTACAATATGCGCCACAAGCCGCAGATTATGCTCTATCAGCTCGTTTTTAGCGTTATCGTCGCCCGCGCGGCTTTTTTGGAGGAGTTCTGCCTCGCGCTCGGCTGAAAGCGGCGGCGGAAAGGATCCCGCTCCCGTAACGTGCAGTGCAAAATAGTAGATACTTGACGCAATTTCCATTAAAAGCTTTAAAAACATAACAAAACCTTCTTTCAGGAAATTATATGAAAGCAACGGCTTGTTTCTTGTTTAGCACTCAAATTAAAAGAGTGCTAACATTTATGGTTTGTTCATAATATGTTAACACATTGTGGGATTAAAAGGCTTATACTATATGTCAGTTAAGGTCAAACTTACATAAAATATTTTTAATTTACAGGTGATATAATGAGCAAGAAACAGTTTAAATCCGAATCAAAAAAGCTTATGGATATGATGATAAATTCAATTTATACCCATAAGGAAATATTTTTACGCGAGCTTATCTCGAATGCAAGCGACGCGCTTGATAAGCTTTATTTCCGTTCGCTTACCGATAATGCGGTGGGTATTGCCCCCGAAGATTTTGAGATACGCCTTGAAATAGACAAGGACGCGCGCACCTTAAAGGTTATCGATAACGGCTGCGGTATGACCGAGGAAGAGCTTGACAAGAACCTCGGCACCATTGCAAAGTCCGGTTCGTTTGCCTTTAAGCAGGAAAACGAGAAAAAAGAAAACGTTGATATTATAGGTCAGTTCGGCGTAGGCTTTTATTCGGCGTTTATGGTAAGCGATAAGGTTACGGTTGAAAGCCGCGCCTATGGGGCGGACAAGGCGTTTTGCTGGACCTCCGAGGGTGCGGACGGCTACACCGTAGAGCCGTGCGACAAGGAAACCGTGGGAACCGTTGTAACGCTTCATATAAAGGAAAACGAGGGCGACGATAATTACGACGAATTCCTTGATCAATACAGAATAAGCGCGCTTGTTAAAAAATATTCGGATTATATCCGCCATCCGATCAAAATGGAATTTACCACAAAGGAACCCGTTAAATCGGAAGACGGCGACGACAAAAAGGAGCCCGAATATAAGGACGTTACCGAAATACGCACCCTTAACAGTATGATCCCGATTTGGAAAAAGCAGAAAAGCGAAATTAAGCCGGAGGATTACAACAGCTTTTACAAAGAAAAGTTTTATGATTATGAGGACCCCGCAAGGGTGATCCACACCAAAACCGAGGGTCAGGCGACATATTCCGCCCTGCTGTTTATACCTAAGCACCCGCCGTTTGACTATTATACAAAGGAATATGAAAAGGGCTTGCAGCTTTATTCAAAGGGCGTGCTTATTATGGATAAATGCGCAGACCTGCTGCCCGATTATTTCAGCTTTGTCAAAGGTCTTGTAGACAGCGAGGATCTTTCGCTTAACATTTCGCGCGAGACCTTACAGCACGACGGTCAGTTAAAGCTTATAGCAAAGACACTTGAAAAGAAGATTAAATCCGAGCTTGAAAAAATGCTTAAGGACGAACGCGAGTCATACGAGGAATTCTTTAAGGCGTTCGGCATACAGCTTAAATTCGGTATATATAACGATTACGGTATGCATAAGGATCAGCTTAGGGATCTGCTTATTTTCCGTTCTTCGGCAGAAAAGAAGTATGTTACGCTTAAAGAGTATGTAGGCCGTATGAAGGACGGGCAGGACGCCGTTTATTACGCCTGCGGCGAAACCGATGAAAAGATAGATATGCTGCCCCAGGCAGACGCGGTAAAGGACAAGGGCTACGAAATACTTTACCTTACCGAAAACGTAGACGAGTTTGCCGTTAAGATGATGGGCGAATACGACGGCAAAAAGTTTGTAAACATATGCGACGATAATTTAAACCTTGACAGCGAAGACGAAAAGAAAGCGCTTCAAGAAGAAAACGACGCCGCCAAGGATATGTTTGAGGCTATGAAGGAAAGCATAGGCGATAAGGTAAACGCCGTAAGATTTACCAACAAGCTTAAAAATCACCCCGTATGCCTTACAAGCGAGGGCGGTATTTCGCTTGAAATGGAAAAGGTGTTAAATTCTATGCCGGGAGCGGAGCAAAACAAGGTAAAGGCACAGCTTGTACTTGAAATAAACGCGGCGCACCCGATTGCCGAAAAGCTTAAAAAGCTTTTCGAAAGCGATAAGGACACCCTTTCTAAATATTCAAAGCTGCTTTACGGCGAGGCATGCCTTATAGGCGGAAAGACCGTGCCCGACCCTGCCGAACACAGCGCGCTTGTTTGCGAGCTTATGACAAAATAACAGCTATAAAATAAACGGATTGCCAAGCGCTGTTCGGCGCTCGCAATTACGGCAGTTTCAAAGTACAAAAAAGCGTTTCTTGCCTTAGCGGTAAGAAACGCTTTTTTAATTAAATACTGAACAGCAGCTCGCCGTAGCTTGGATACGGCCATACGTCCATAGAAACCACAGCCTCCGCGCTGTCGGCATATTTACGTATATCGGTCATAAGCTTTAATACAATATCGTGGTAAGCCGTAGCCTTTTCAAGCATATCGGCAATCTTTTCCGCCGAGGAAACAGCCATTTTAAGGTCGCCGGTAAGCTTATATATTTCAGACCCCGCGGCGGACAAACGGGCGATTATCTCCCTGTCTGCCGATTCGTCTGCGTTTATATTAAGCGCGCGTTTATGAGAAAGCGCGGTACAAAGCCTATCGGTATATTCGCTTATTGCAGGTATTACCTGACGGTTCATCATTTCAATAAGGGTAAGCGCCTCGATATGCAAAACCTTACAATAATTCTCAAGCACTATATCCACGCGCGAATTTATTTCAGCGCGGCTTAAAACGCCGTGGCGTTCAAACATTGCAATGTTTTCTTCGCTTTTTAAAAGCGGAAGCGCGTCTACTGTGCTTTTAAGGTTCAAAAGCCCGCGCTTTTGAGCCTCTGCCTGCCAATCATCCGAATAGCCGTCTCCGTTAAATATAATCCGCTTATGCGCTTTAACGGTTTCCTTAATTATAAGGTTAAGCTCCTTTTCAAAATCGACGGCGTTTTCAAGCCTGTCGGCAAATTCCGCAAAAACATCGGCAACCATTGTGTTAAGCATAACGTTGGTATCGGAAATGGAGGAAGCAGAGCCTAACATTCTAAACTCAAACTTATTGCCCGTAAACGCAAACGGTGAGGTGCGGTTCCTATCTGTATTATCGCGGCGGATAAAGGGTATTATATCTGCTCCCACGGTCATTTTAACCCACTTTGCGTCGTCGTGGTGAACACCGTTTTCTATTGCCTCAAGCACGCCTGTAAGCTCATCGCCCAAAAACATTGAAATTATAGCCGGCGGCGCCTCGTTAGCGCCTAAGCGGTGGTCGTTGCCCGCAGTTGCAACAGATATGCGCAACAGGTCCTGATGCTCGTCTACCGCCTTTATAACAGCCGCAAGGGTTAACAAAAACAGTGAATTTTCACTGGGATTTTTACCGGGGCTTAAAAAGTTAACGCCCGTATCGGTAGAAAGCGACCAGTTATTATGCTTGCCGCTGCCGTTTACACCGTCAAACGGTTTTTCGTGCAGCAGGCATACAAGCCCGTGCTTAAGCGCGGTTTTTTTCATCATTTCCATTGTAAGCTGGTTATGATCCGCCGCTATATTTGTAGTGGTGAATATGGGAGCCAGCTCGTGCTGTGCGGGAGCCACCTCGTTATGCTCGGTTTTTGCAAGCACACCGAGTTTCCAAAGCTCGCTGTCAAGATCTCGCATAAACGCCGCAATCCTCGGTTTTAAAACGCCGAAATAGTGGTCGTCCATTTCCTGACCCTTGGGCGGCATAGTGCCTATAAGGGTTCTGCCGCAGTAAATAAGATCGGGGCGCTTATCGTACATTTTTTTATCAACAAGGAAATATTCCTGTTCGGGTCCTACGGTTGCGGTAACCTTTTTTACGTCGGTCATTCCGAAAATACGCACAATTCTTAACGCCTGCTTGTTTATTGCGTCCATACTGCGAAGAAGAGGTGTTTTTTGATCCAAAGCCTCGCCGCTGTAAGAGCAAAATGCAGTAGGTATGCAAAGGGTATCGTCTTTAACAAAGGCATAAGAGCTTGGGTCCCACGCGGTATAGCCCCTTGCTTCAAAGGTTGCGCGAAGACCGCCCGACGGAAACGAAGACGCGTCCGGCTCGCCCTTTATAAGCTCCTTACCCGAAAATTCCATTATTACGTGGCCGTCGCCCGTGGGGGTTATAAAGCTGTCGTGTTTTTCGGCGGTAATGCCGGTAAGCGGCTGAAACCAGTGAGTATAGTGCGTAGCGCCCTTTTCAATAGCCCAATCCTTCATTGCCGAAGCTACCGTATCTGCTATGCTGCTGTCAATGCCCTTACCCTCTTTAATTGCGCTTTTAAGAATTTTGTATGTATCCTTCGGTAAACGCTCTATCATTACCGAATCGTTAAATACATTGCTCCCGAACAGCTCTGTTACCTTATCCACCGTTTTTCCTCCGTAATCAATTTATTATGGTTCCGTTTTTGCAAAGCTCCTTAATATACTCAGGCCATCTAAACAGGTCGGGTACGGTAAGGTTTGTCTCTGCTTTTTTAATTATAACAGTAAAAATATTTTCGTCAATACCGTTCTCCGATATTTTTTGAATAAGCGCCGCGGCAATTTCGCGTTTTAATTCCTCGGTTTCCACGGTTTCGCTTAATAAAACGGCAATCTGAACGCCCGTATAGCGCGTTTTTGCGTTTTCTGCCGCAAGCTCTATACCGTCCGCCGCGTCTATAATATCTGCAAGCAGATAATAATCGCCCGAAACGGTATAATCAATATCATAACCGTATATATTGCTTTGAAAGCCGCTGTCCGGCGGTATTATAACGCTTAACTTACCCTCTTCAAAATCAAGGTAAACAAATGTTTTATCACCGCAGAAATCAAGCATTACGCCGCTGTTCTCCGGCTTTGTAAACTCATACGGCACCTTTGAAACGGCGTTATCGGTTTTTTTGAAACCGCTTTTTAAATAAAAATATCCGCCGCTCACCAAAACGGCGCAGCACAAAACGCAAAACGCCGCAAGAAATAAAGAATACTTAGTTGTTTTTTTCAAATTTATCACCGTAATTATTATTGGTGATAAATCGCTTAATCATTCAAAATGCGCTGCGTGTTTTATAAGCTTTAATATTTCACAGAACGGTATCACAAGCACCGAAAGCAGAACGCAAAGCATAAATTGCTTAAAGCTTAACACCGTCATACCGAAAACGTAGCCGGCAGGCGTTAAAAGCAGGAATATAACAATAAACAGCGCTAACACCGCAGAAAAATTCATAAAGCGGTTTGAAAAAATGCGGCCGTTCAAAACAGAGCCTGCCGATTTATTGTTGTAGCAATGGAATATCTGCGACATTCCGAGCACGCCGAACGCCATTGACATAGCCGCGGACGAGCCGCTCTTATTCCCTATGGCAAACGCAGTTAATGTCATAGCGGCAATAAATATGCTTTGCAGCAAAATAAATATAAGCGCAGTTCCGCCGAATATTTTTCCGAGCGCCGAATCCGGCTTACGGTTCATAACCGTTTTTTCGGCGTTTTCCATACTGAGTGAAATTGCGGGCGCGCTGTCGGTAAGCAGATTTATCCAGAGCAGCTGTACCGCCGATACGGGCATTTTTGAAAACATAAGCATACCTATAAATACCGAAATCAGCTCGCCGAAATTACAGGAAACAAGGTAGTAAACCGATTTTTTAATATTGTCAAACAGCCCTCGGCTTTCCCTTACCGCGTTTACAACCGAATTAAAGCGGTTGTTTTTAATAATTATATCGGCGTTGCCCTTTGCAACGTCCGCACCGAACTTCCCAACGGCGCAGCCTACGTCTGCCGCGGAAAGCGCTTCACCGTCCTGCACGCTGTCGCCCGTTACGGTAACCACCGCGCCAGAAGCCTGCCACGCTTTAATTATTCTTGTTTTATCACTGGGCGAAATTCGTGCAAAAACAGAATAGCAGGCAATATTTTTACAAAGCTCTTCATCGCTTAAAGCGTTAAGCTCCTCGCCTGTTATTGCTTTTGTGCCGTCCTTAAGTATGCCGATACGCCTTGCAACCGCGCTTGCGGTGGTAAGGTTATCCCCCGTTATCATAACGGTTCTGATACCTGCTTTTTCGCAGGTTGCAACATCGTTAACAGCAGTATCGCGCGGCGGATCGTCAAGCCCCAAAAGCCCAACAAACGTAAGGTCGCGTTCTATATCCTCAGGCGTTGGATTGGCGGGAATATTATCAAGCGGCCGCATTGCAATACAAACTATACGCAGCGCCTCGTCCGCCAGTGTCTCGTTAAGCTTTAATATTTTTTCGCCGTCGCAGCCGCCGCAGTAAGGAACAACGTTTTCAGCCGCACCCTTTACTATTGCGAACGGCTTTTCGTTTATCATAGTAATTACCGTCATGGTCTTGCGCTCCGAATCAAACGGAATTACCGCAAGCTGCGGGAAAAAGCTGTCGATATCCTTTTGCGACATAGAGTTATAGGTAAGGCACGCTTTTTTAACGGCGTCCTCGGTAGAGTCGTTTTTAAGGGTTGAGCAGGCGGCGGCAAGCCGCAGAACCAACGCCGTTTTTTCATCAAGCGGTTCGTTCTTGATATCCGTAAGCTTATCGCCGTCGAATATTTTTACAAGCTCCATTTTATTGCGTGTAAACACGCCTGTTTTATCGGCGCAGATAATGTTTGTTCTGCCGAGGGTTTCAAGCGCCGCCGAATCCTTAACTATTATATTGTTGTGAACAATGCGCTTAACACCTACCGCTATAACCACCGTTGCTATTGCAGGCAAGCCCTCAGGTATTGCCGCCACCGCAAGCGCAACGGAATTCATAAGGCTTTTAAGTGTCATATCGGCAAAGTTTCCGCTTGAAAAGTTTTGTATCATACCGATTACAAAGGTAACGGCGCAAATAATAAGTATTACCGTGTTAACGGTTTTTCCTATTGTATCAAGCTCATTTTCAAGCGGCAGGGCATTTTCTCCGGTTTGCTGCAATATGGCTGAGGTATGGCCTATTTCGGTATGAAGCCCCGTAGCGGTAACCACCGCCTTTGCACTGCCGTGAACAACGCTGGTGCCGGTAAATACCATATTGGATCTGTTTTCAACAGCCGTTATATCCTCAAGCTCGGCTTGGGCATTTTTTTCAACGGGTATTTCACTGCCGGTAATCTGCGCTTCGTTGCAGCGAAATTCGTTGCATTCTATTATTCTGGCGTCTGCCGGAACATAGTCTCCCTCTTCAAGTATAATAATATCGCCGGGAACCAGTAAAGCGGAATTTACGGGCTTTACAATTCCCTCGCGCAAAACCGAAACGGTAGGATTGGTATAGCTTTTCATACTGTCGAGCGCGTTATCGCAATTATGCAGCTGATAAGCGCTTACCGCCGCGTTTGCAATAACTATGCCGATTATTAAAAGCGGCGAATAGTTATTTACCTGCCCGTACATAAGCGAAACGATAAACGAAATAACAGCCGTTACCACAAGAAATATAACCATACGGTTTTTAAGCTGCTCTGAAAATCTTTTTAAATACGAAGGCTTTTCAATGCTTGAAATAACGTTTTTGCCGTATTGCTGAAGGCGCATTTCGGCAACGCCGTTGGGTAAGCCCCTTTTATCGTCCACCTCAAGCTCGCTTAATACCTCGGCGGCGGATGTGCTGTGCCAAATCATATGAACACTCCTTATATCAGTGAGTTATAATAATCCTTCATCTGCTTTGCGTCCTCCGCCTGCGTTCCTGCGGATTCGCATATAAACACGGGGCTGCAGCCGTATTTACAGGTAAGCTCCATAACGGGCTGATAGTCCGGTCCGTAAACGGTATCCTCAAATGTTAAGTGGCGCTTTTCGCCGCCCGTGGTATACTCTATCTTTGAAAAATGGGAATGAAAGCTTTTAAGACGGTCCGTACCGAGCTTGTCCTTAATTTTAAGGAATATATTTTCATAGTCGGCAAAAGATTTAAGCAACCCCATATCCCTTGCGTTAAGGTGACCGAAATCGATGCACGGAATAAGTCTTTCGTCCAATAAGCAAAGCTCCAAAACCTCTTCGAGCGTGCCTAATTGGTTTACCTTACCCATGGTTTCCGGGCAAATGTGAATGTTTGAAAGTCCCTCGCCGTCAAGCGCGGCTATTGCCTTGCGCATTGTATCAAGAGCAAGGTCGAATGCGTCGCTGCGGGATATTTTTCCGCAGGAGCCTGTATGCACCACAATGCGATCCCCGCCCATTGCGTTTACCGCGCGTGCCGAGGCTAAAATATAATTCACCGAATTATCGCGCTTTTCTGCCTCGGTAGAGGACATTGAAATATAGTAAGGGGCGTGCAGTGAAAGCGTTATACCGGCTTTAGCCGCCTTTTCACCCAAAAGGCGAGCCTTTTCCTCGCCTATGTTAACCCCTCTTCCGCATTGGTACTCATAACAGTCAAGTCCCATTTTAACTATATAATCCGGTACGTCAAGACTGTTTTTATAACCCATTTTCGAAAAACTTTCCGAATTTCCAGCAGGACCGAACTTAGGCATTCGCTACACCTCCGTGTTTTTTATGTTATATATTTTATAAACCGCGCGTTCCAATTTGCGCTTAAATTTAAACCGTGCCGAGCTTTCGGGCTTGATAGGGTCAAGCAGAACGGTTTTAACGCCGTACAAATTACCGCCTAACGTATCTGTAAATATCTGGTCGCCAACAATGGCGGTATCCTTTTTTAGGCTGCCTATGCGGCGGCACGCCGCGGAAAACCTGAACGGCAGCGGCTTTAAGCCAAGGCTTATAAAATCAAGCCCTATTTTCTCGGCAAAGGGCTTTACCCTTTTTTCCTTTGAGTTTGAAAGGATAATAAGCCTTATTCCGTTTTTTCTCATAATATCAAGCCAATTTTCAAGCCCGTCCGTCAGCTTTTGACCGTGATGGGTTGAAAGCGTGTTGTCAACATCCAATATAAGCGCGGTTATACCGTATTTTTTAAGCATATCGGGTGTTATATCGGTTATTGCGTGCAGTTTAATTTTAGGTTTTAAAAGCATTTATTAAAAATCCTTATAATAAAATAAAAAGCGGTTTTAAAAACCGCTTTTTTAACTGTAAATATCAGCGGAACTTTCTTTTACGAGCAGCTTCCGACTTCTTTTTACGCTTAACAGAGGGCTTTTCATAGTGCTCTCTCTTGCGAACCTCCTGTATAACGCCGTCCTTTGCGGTCTGCCTTTTAAAGCGGCGCAAAGCGTTATCGAGAGACTCGTTTTCTTTAATTCTTACTTGACTCATTTATATTCCCTCCCTCCGCAAAATAGCAGGGGTATTAACAATCGCAAGGCTTATTATACTATAAACGGACGTTTTAGTCAAGAATTACTTTAACGGAACCGTTCAAGCCTTAAAACAGCTTATCCCCTTAAAGCAATAACGTTAGCGATAATCGCCAGCACGAAGAATAACGCGGCAACCCACTTGGTAAGACGCGCTAAGGTTGCGTCGAAGGTTCTTGCTTTGTTTTTGGAAAGGAAAGTATCGGCACCGCCGGATATCGCGCCGTTAATACCGGCACGGTGACCCTGCTGCAATATAACGACTGCGATTATAAAGAGTGATACCAGAATTACCAAAATTCCGAGAATAATCTCTATTGCACTCACAGATTACACCTCCATTACACAAATAGACAAATATATATTACCATAACTTAAGTAATTATGCAATAAATATTTTCAACAAATCGCAAATTTATTTTACAACGATATTCACAAGCTTTTTGGGGACATAAAGCTCCTTTACAATGCTTTTGCCCTCTGTAATCTCGGCAACGGCACTTTCACGTTTTGCGGCGGCTATTGCGTCGGCGGCGGTTATATCTGCCGCAACGTTTATGCGCGCCTTTATCCTGCCGTTTACCTGAACTGCAATTTCCACGGTGCTGTCTGCGCACTTAGACTCATCGTAGGCAGGCCATTCGGCTTCGTTCAGCATTCCCTTAAAGCCTGCCTGCTGCCAAAGCTCCTCTGTTATATGCGGCGCAAAGGGATTAAGCAATATAAGATAGGTTTTAAATTCAGCCCTGTTTATGCCGCCTTGGCTTTGAATATCGTTAAGCAGAGACATAAGCGCCGCTATCGCGGTGTTCATTTTAAGCCCCTCAATATCCTCGGTAACCTTTTTAATCGTGCGGTGGAAAGCCGATTCAAGCTCAGGACGGTAATCGTCGCCGTCGGTAAGCTTATCGGAAAGCGCCCATATCTTATCAAGAAAACGCTTGCTTCCCTTTATTGAGGACTGGCTCCACGGCGCCGCCTTTTCAAAATCGCCTATAAACATTTCGTAAAGGCGCATTGTGTCCGCTCCGTAATCGCGCACTATTTCATCGGGATTTACCACGTTGCCGCGCGATTTCGACATTTTCTCGCCGTTTTCGCCTAAGATCATACCGTGGCTTGTGCGCTTGGCATACGGTTCGGGCGTGGGCACCGCGCCTATATCATAAAGGAATTTATGCCAGAAACGGCTGTAAAGCAGGTGCAATGTGGTGTGCTCCATACCGCCGTTGTACCAGTCAACGGGAGTCCAGTATTTAAGCGCTTCGGGAGACGCAAGCTCCTTATCGTTATGCGGATCGCAGTAGCGTAAGAAATACCATGAAGAGCCCGCCCACTGGGGCATTGTATCGGTCTCGCGCTTAGCGGGACCTCCGCAGTGCGGGCAGGTGGTATTAACCCAATCGGTCATTTTAGCCAAGGGCGATTCGCCGTTATCCGTCGGCTCATATGAATCAACGTTCGGCAGCACAAGCGGCAGCTCGCTTTCGGGAAGCGGCACATAGCCGCAATTATCGCAGTGCACTATCGGTATCGGCTCGCCCCAATAGCGCTGGCGCGAAAATACCCAGTCGCGCAGCTTGTAATTGGTTTTAAGCTCGCCCAAATTTCTTTCCTTAAGCCAATTTTGTATTGCCTTTTTCGCCTCTTCAACGCTCATACCGTCAAGAAAGCCGGAATTTACGAGCTTGCCAGCCGCACACTCGGTATAAGGAGCCTTCTGTACGTCCTCGCCGCCTGCAACTACCTCGATTATCGGCAGATTGAATTTTTTTGCAAATTCCCAGTCGCGCGTGTCGTGCGCAGGCACCGCCATTATAGCGCCCGTGCCGTAGGATATAAGCACGTAATCCGCAATAAATATCGGAATTTCCTTGCCGTTTACGGGGTTTATTGCGGTAACGCCGTTTATTTTAACGCCCGTTTTATCCTTAGCAAGCTCGGTACGCTCAAAGTCGGACTTTTTGGCGGCTTCCTGCTTATATGCCGAAACCTCGTCCATATTTGTTATTTTATCCGCCCACTTTTGAATAAGCGGGTGTTCGGGCGACATTACCATATAGGTAACGCCGAAAAGCGTATCCGCACGGGTGGTAAATACCTCGAACGTATCGCCTATGTTGGTTGAAAACTTAACCTGCGTACCGTATGATCTGCCTATCCAGTTGCGCTGCTGCGTTTTAACGCGTTCTATAAAATCAACATTGTCAAGCCCATCGAGCAGCTTTTCGGCGTAATCGGTTATTTTAAGCATCCACTGGCTTTTTTCTTTGTGGATAACCTCGCTGCCGCAGCGCTCGCAATGGCCGTTTACAACCTCTTCGTTTGCAAGCACGCATTTGCACGAGGTACACCAGTTTACCGACATTTTTTTCTTGTAAGCAAGACCTTTTTTATAAAGCTGCAAAAATATCCACTGCGTCCACTTGTAATAAGAGGGGTCGGTGGTGTTTATTTCCCTGCTCCAGTCAAACGAAAAGCCTAAAGATTTCAGCTGTCTTTTAAAATTGGCAATATTCTTTTTCGTAACCTCTGCCGGGTGAATGTGGTTTTTTATGGCAAAATTTTCGGTAGGAAGACCGAATGCGTCCCATCCCATAGGGTAAAGCACATTATAGCCCTCAAGCCTTTTTTTACGGCATACTATATCGATAGCCGTGTATGAACGCGGGTGACCCACGTGCAATCCCTGACCCGAAGGATAAGGAAACTCCACAAGCCCGTAAAATTTAGGAAGAGAGTAATCGTCCTTAGCGGCAAAGGTTTGTTTTTCGTCCCATATATCCTGCCACTTTTTCTCAATTTGCGCGTAATTGTAATCTTTTGCCATTGTTAATCCCCCTCGGATTCGGTAAGTAATCCGCTTAAATCTATTTGCTCGCCGTCGCTCCACATTTTGTCAAGCGCATAAAACTCGCGCTGGTCGCGGCTGAAAACGTGTATAATTACCGAGCCGTAGTCAAGCACTATCCAGCCCGTGGTCTTACCCTCGATATGGTGCGGCTGAACGCCCGCTTCGCCGAGCTTTTCCTCCGCCTCGTCCGCAAGCGCCCTTACGTGGGTTGAGCTTGTTGCCGTACACATTAAAAAATACTCGGCAATTACGGTAAGCTCGTCCACCTTAACGGCGTTAAGCTCCTTTGCCTTTTTTTCATTAAGCGCATTTGCGGCAATTTTTAATATTTCCAAAGCTTCCATTTATTTCCCTCCGAGAACTGCTTGATTGTAAGCCGCCACGGTATCAAGGTGCACCGCGCGAGCCTGTTCAACCAGATCCTTTATAGAATACTGCAATGCGTAAACAAACGCTTTTTGCAGCGATTCGTTTACATATTTTCTTATAACCTCTACGTCGTCGTAATCGCGGTCTGCCGATGTAAAATCCGCAAGGTAAAGAATTTTGGCAAGCAGCGACATACCCGCCTTTGCCGTGGTGTGGTAACGTATTGCGTCTATAATTTCGGGATCCTTTATACCCAAAATATGCTCGGCATACGCCGCTCCCGACATTGCGTGCCAAAGCTTTTCCGCACCCTTTTCAATCTCATTCGGTATTATACCAAAATCGGCAAATATTTTCAAGTGCTCCTCTGCCGGCGCGTTTTTTGTTATATCGTGCAAAAGCCCTGCAAGATACGCCTTTTCAGTATCTCCGCCGTATTTTTCGGCAAGCCTTTTCGCCTCGTCTGCCACACAAAGCGAATGGTAATAACGTTTTTCGTTAAGTCTTTTTTTAAGTATTTCTTTAAACGCCCCGTAATCGGTATTATTTTCCAATGTAAATCCCTCCGGCATTTATATATTCATACACCTTTTTCGGCAACAGCTTTTCCGATTTTGCAATATTGCTTCTTATATATGAGGAAGATACCTGCGGCACCGCTTTGTCGCTTACCAAAAGCTGCATACCCATATTTTTATACCTTTCGGCCGCTTTATCAAAAAGCCCGCCGTCGGTCCCGGTTCTTCTGAAAGCCAAAAACGGTATTTCCTTTAAAAGCTCTTCGTATTTATACCACTTATCAAACGATATAAGCATATCGCCGCCGCATACGAAAATAAAATCACGCTCTTTGTATTTTTGCTTTAAAAGCCTAACGGTATCAATGCTGTAGCTTTTGCCCGTTCTTTCAAACTCTATAAGGCAAAGCTTTACCTTTTTAAAATCCTCTGCCATAATGCGGCACATATTTATGCGGTCCTTATCGCTCGCCAAAAAATCGCATACCTTATGCGGCGGTATGCGGTCGGGCATAAGCCAAACCTCATCAATATCGCGGCGGGAATCCAGCGCTCTTAACATTTCGTAATGCCCTATATGGGGCGGATTAAACGTTCCGCCGAACAAAGCGGTAAAGCCCATTACTTCACCAGCTTTATCTGCTTGTTATCGCGGCTTTCCCTGTAAAGCACAAAGCGCGAGCCTATTACCTGAACCACGTCGGAATGTGTTTTTTCGGCAATTTGCTCCGCCGCCTCGCGGGACGATACGGGACTTGTTTCAAGCGTACGCAATTTAATTATTTCCCTTGCCTCAAGCGCGTCGCTCACCTGCTTTACGGTGTTTTCGGTAACGCCGCCCTTGCCTATTTGAAAAATTGTGTCAAGGCTGTTTGCAAGACCTCTTAACTGCGCTCTTTGTCTGCTGTTTAACATTTTTTTCTCCGTTTAAATATATTTTTTAAGCTCTTCCTTAAATGCTCTTAACGCATTTCCGCGGTGGCTTACCTTATCCTTTTCCTCAGCCGTCATTTCGGCATAGCAGCCGGCGGGGCATACAAAAAGCGGATCGTAGCCGAAGCCGCCGCTGCCGCGGCATTCCTCTGCCACATAGCCCCTGCACTCGCCCCTTACGGTAAATTCCCTGCCGTCGGGAAAAACACAGGCTATGGCGGATACAAAAACAGCCGTTCTTTTATCGCGCGGTACGCCCTTAAGCGCCGCCAAAAGCTTTTCGTTGTTAGAAGCATAGGTAGCGCCGCTGCCCGAATAACGCGCAGAGTAAAGCCCCGGCGCGCCGTCTAAAATATCAACGCTGAGTCCCGAATCGTCCGCAACGGTTATAAAGCCCGTTTCCTTAAGACCGGAGTGCGCCTTTAAAAGCGCGTTTTCTTCGTAGGTTGTTCCTGTTTCCTCAACCTCCGGCAGCGGCTTTTCAAGATCGTTCTCGCTTAAAACCTCAAAGCCCATCGGCTTTAAAATTCTTTCAAGCTCTTTTAATTTATTATGATTTTTTGTGGCAATAAAAATTTTCATTTAAAGCTCCTCAAATATGCCATCGGCAAATTCGGCGGCGGAAAACGGCTGTAAATCGTCTATGCCCTCGCCCACGCCCACAAATTTAACCGGTATGCCAAGCTCGTTTCTTATAGCTATTATTATACCGCCTTTTGCGGTTCCGTCAAGCTTTGTTAACACAATTCCCGTTATATCGGCAACATTTTTAAATTCGCGCGCCTGATTAACCGCGTTTTGACCGGTAGCCGCGTCAAGCACAAGCAGCGTTTCCACCGAAGCGTCGGGCAGCTCCCTTGCAATTACGCGGTAAATTTTTGCAAGCTCGTCCATAAGATTTTTCTTGTTATGCAGCCTGCCTGCGGTATCGCATATAATAACGTCCGCTCCCTTTGACTTTGCCGAGGCTATTGTATCAAACACAACCGAGGCAGGGTCCGTTCCCTCCACGCTTTTAACCATAGTAACGCCCGCGCGCTCCGCCCAGATACCGAGCTGATCGATGGCTGCGGCTCTGAACGTATCCGCCGCGCCGAGAACAACCCTTTTACCGCTGTTTTTAAGCTGTAACGACAGCTTGCCTATTGTTGTTGTTTTGCCGACGCCGTTTACGCCGATAACCAATATTACCGAAGGCTTTGTTTCAAGCCTTAAGCCCTCGTCCTCGCCTAACATATCAACAATTATTTCCTTCATCAAATTCTTGATTTCGGCAGGATCGGTTATGCCTGTTTCCTTAATTCTTTTACGCAGTCTTTCACATATTTCCACAGAGGTCTCCACGCCTATATCGGACATAACAAGCGTTTCCTCAAGCTGTTCAAACAGCTCTTCATCGATTTTGGTAAAGCTGTTTATAATACCGTTTACGCCGTTTGCTATTGAATCGCGCGTTTTTTTAAGTCCCTCTTTAATTTTACCGAAAAATCCCATTTTCTACCTGCTTTCAAAAAAGAATTATGCGCCCTTTGTAAGAAGCGCCTTTTCAAGCTCAGCCACATTAAGCTCCAACAGCTTTGTAACGCCCTTTTCCTGCATTGTAACGCCGTAAAGCATATCCGCCGCCTCCATAGTGCCGCGGCGGTGAGTAACGCAGATAAACTGGGTTGAAAAATCAGAGCGCCTCATATAGTCCGCAAATCGGTCTACGTTTATATCGTCAAGCGCGGTATCCACCTCGTCAAGGAAGCAGAACGGCGGCGCGTTAACGCGCATTATGGCAAAGTAAATAGAAAGTGCGATAAGCGCCTTTTCACCGCCCGAAAGACCGTCGAGACTGGGCACGTTTTTACCGGGCAGCTTAACGTTAATGTCTATTCCGCTTTCAAGCACGTTTTCCGGCTCGGAAAGCGAAAGGCTTGCCTGACCGCCGCCGAAAAGCTCGGTAAAGGTTTTGGCAAAGTTTTCGTTTATTCTCGCAAAACCCTCGGTAAAAATATCCTGCATTTGGTGGGTAAGCTGGTTTATAAGCTTATAAAGCTCAGAGCGCGTCGCTTCAACATCGTTTATCTGCGCTGTCATAAATTCGTAACGCTCGCTTACCTCTTTATATTCCTCAATTGCCGAAACGTTAACGCTGCCGAGCGACCGTATTTTCGACTTTATTTCGGCAAGAGTCTTTTTGGCTTCGGACGGTTTATCGATTTTTATACCTATTTTTTCCGCCTCGGTACGTGTCAGCTGATATTCGTCGTAAAGCTGTTTTATAACGTCGTCGTATTCCTTAAGCATTACTTCCTTACGTTCGGTAAGGCGGGCTAATTCTCCGCTTATTTTCTCCCTTAACGCGGTTTGCTCCCTCTCGCCCGAACGCAGCTCTATACCTGCCTTTTCGGTTTTGTCGCGCGCCGTTAACAGCTCGCCGATTTTATTTTCGGTATTTGAAATTGCGGTTTTAAGCTCGGAAATTTTAGCATTTGCCCCGTCGATCTTTAATTTCAGTTCGCTGTTTTTATCGGCAAGAGCGTTTAATTCCTTCTCGATTTCCGCGGTGCGCTGCGCCCTGCCGTTTATCATAAGACTAAGGTCGCGCGCAGATTGCTCTGCCGCCTCAATATCCTTTTGCAGCTCTATTGCCGCCAATTTTACGGCGGTTATTTCCTCGGCAGTGCTTTCCCGTTCGGCGTTAAGGTCTTCCCTGCCGCCGGTCATTTCATCTATTTTTGACTGAACTGCGGTTTTTTCGCCGTCAAGCTCGGCTATATCCTTAGCCGCCTTGGCGGAAGCCTCCTTAAGCGCGGTAAGCTTTTCCTCGCTTGTGAGCTTTTCTTCCTTTAATTGCTTTAGGCTGTTTTCCGCCGCGGTTTTAAGCTCGTCTATGCGTTTAAGCTCGGTCAAAAAGCGTATTTTATCCTCGTTTGCGGTAGTAATTTCGGCCTTTTCGGCGGTAATATCCGCTCTGACCTCATTCAAAGCCTCGGCAGCCGAAATATATGCGTTTTCGGTTTCCTTTGCCTTGCCCTCAAGCGCGGCCGCCTCGTCTTCAAGCTTTTTAATATCGCTGCCGCGGCTTAAAAGTCCTGCGTTTTTGGCAAGCGAACCGCCCGTAAGCGAACCGCCGGGGTTTACCACCTGACCGTCAAGCGAAACCGTTTTTACGCGGTAGCCGTATTTTTTTGCTATCGCGGCGGCGGAATCTATATCCTCGGTTACAACAACCGCGCCTAAAAGGTATTTAATTATTTCCTTATATTCTTCGTTTGTATCTACAAGGTCGCTTGCAATACCCACAAAGCCCGCATATTCGTTAAACCCGTGTTCCTTAAACTCGCGCGCTTTAATTGTGGATATGGGTAAAAACGTCGCCCTGCCGCCCTTGTTTGATTTTAAAAATCCGATAGCGCGTTTAGCGTCTGCCTCGGTTTCGGTTATAATGTTTTGTATTGCGGCGGCAAGCGCGGTTTCAACCGCAACCGAATACTTTTTATCAACGCTTATAAGCTTTGAAACAGGCCCTCTTATTCCGCGCAGAATGCCCTTTTTGGCTTCCTCCGTAACAGCCTTTACGGAATGGCTGAAGCCCTCCATATTATTTTCAAGGTCCTTAAGTATCTGCGCTCTGCGGCGCTTTTCCTTAGCGTCAAGCCTTAGCTCTTCAAGCTCTTCCTTAAGCCTTTCCGCCGCCTGCTCCTTGGAATTTAAGCGCAACTCATAGCCGCGCACCGCATTTGAGCGCGAGGTTATATTTTCTTCAATTTCGTCAAGCGTTTTTTCAGTCTCCGCAAATTCAAGGCTAAGCCTTTCGATTTCGCCGCCGTATTCGGCAATTTTACCCTCTGCCGCGGCTGTACGCGCGGTTATTTCCTCGGCGGCACTGTCTGCCGTTACCATTTTAACGCGGCTGTCTGCCCCTAACCTTGTAAGCTCGTTAAGGCGCTTGACCTCGTTTTCAATACCGCGCGAAATGCTTTCACTGTCTGATAAAAGCAATTTGAGCCTTTCGTCAAGCTGCGCCTGCTTTTCCGTATATTCGGCTTGCTTTAAGCGCTTTTGTGCAATTACGTTCTGTTTTTCGGTTATTTGCTCTTTTGCCGCCGCGTCCGACAGGTTAAGCTGCTCCTTTTCGTTTTCAAGCCTTAAAACCGATTGATTGTTATGCTCTATATCGTTATTTATAACGGTAACCGAGCCTTCGGTTTTAACTATTTCTTCGTTTAAGTTTGAAATATTAAGCCTTTCCCCCTCGATATCGGAGGTAAGCTTTGCAAAATACGCGGTGTTTTCCTCGGCCTTTTTGTCAAATTCGGAAAGCGAATCGTCTATTTCGCGGTAATTAAGCTGAGCCGCCGCTATTTTACTTTCCTGTGAGCGCAGCGCCTCCTTTGAATTTTCAAGGGTGTAAAGCCAAAGCCCTATTTCAAGCTCCTTTTTATGCTCGGAAAGCTCTAAAAATCTTTCTGCCTTTGCGCTTTGCTCCTTAAGCGGACCCACGCGCGAACCTAACTCGTCCGATATATCGTGAAGCCTTAAAAGGTTATCCTCGGCGGCGGTAAGCTTTTTTTCCGCCTCGAATTTTCTGTAACGGTATTTTGAAATACCCGCCGCTTCTTCAAATATATCGCGGCGCTCGCCCGATTTTGAGCTTATAATGGTATCAATTTTGCCCTGACCTATCATTGAATATCCGTCTCTGCCAAGACCTGTATCCATAAACAGCTCGTGTATATCCTTAAGGCGCACCGAAACGCCGTTAATTGCGTATTCGCTTTCGTGCGAGCGGTAATAGCGGCGAGTAACAGCTACGTTATCGTTATCAAAGTTAAGGGTTCTGTCCGAATTATCTATATTAAGCGTAACCTCGCAAAATCCGTGGGGGCGGCGCGTTTCGGTGCCGCCGAAAATAACGTCCTCCATAGATTGCCCGCGCAGGCTCTTTGTGGATTGCTCGCCCAACACCCAGCGAACCGCGTCCGATATATTGCTTTTTCCGCTGCCGTTAGGGCCTACAACGGCGGTAATACCCTTACCGAATTTAAGCACGGTTTTATCCGCAAAGGATTTAAAGCCCTGAATTTGTATTGAGCTTAAAAGCATTGTTACGCCTGCCTTTCAATTCTGAAATCAAGTCCGCTTAAGGCTTCGTCCTCCTTAACGCGGCAGTTATATCCCATATCCCTTAAATGCAAAAGATTTTTTCTGCCCTGACCTATCATTTTTGATACGTCCGATCTACCTACGTATATTATATAATCGCCCTTTTCTATTAGCTTTGAAATAACGCCGGCAAGCATTATTTCCGATTGGCACAGCTCGCTGAAAGCAGGGTGCCACGGACCTGCGATATACGCGTCCTCCTCGATAGAGTGAAGACCGAGCCTTATAACCTTAATGCCGTTATCGCAAAACAGCTTATAAAGCCGTGCCGCCAAATTTACCGCTTCAAAAAGTGTTTGAGGCTTATATATTCCGTCTGAATAGAGCGCCGCTAAATCCGTATCCTTTAAAACTATTGTGGGGTAAATTCTTACGGTAGCGGGCTTTAGCTCTATAAGCTTTGCGGCGGTTTTAAGCGCAGAGGCGTCGTTATCGGCATAAAGCCCCGTCATCATTTGAAGACCAAGCTCAAAGCCGTACTGTTTAATAAGCCTTGAAGCTTTCACAACATCGCCCGACGTATGCCCGCGGTTGTTCATTCTTAAAACGCGGTCGTTCATACTCTGCGCGCCGAGCTCAATGCTTGTAACGCGGTATTCCTTTAAAAGCGTTAATATCTCGTCGTCTATTGCGTCCGGTCTTGTGGATATTCTTATGCCCTTAACCGTGCCGTTATCAACATATTTTGCCGCCGCTTTTAAAAGGTCGGTCATATAAGAGCGGTTTATTGCCGTAAAGCTGCCGCCGAAAAACGCAATTTCGGCAGTTTCGCCTTTAAAAGCCCTGCCGCCTATCGCCGCCGCAACAGCCTTGTCCACATCTTCGGCACGCGGGGCTTTATTTGCACCCGTGATATAACGCTGGTTGCAAAAGCTGCATTTGTTCGGACACCCGATATGCGGCACAAAAATCGATATGTTAGAATGGGTAAGGCTCATATTTCCTCACCCATAAGCATAAGCGCCTCTTTAGCCGCCATCTGCTCGGCGCGTTTTTTGTTTTTGCCCGTGCCCTTGCCTATTACGTTTGAGTTAAGCCGCACCTCAACCGTAAAGCTTTTATCGTGGTCCGGTCCGCTCTCATCTGTTAAAATATAGGTTACAGATTCTTCGGGGTTGCGCTGTATAATTTCCTGAAGAGCGGTTTTATAATCCTTAAAAACCTCGTCGTCGGTATGCTTTAGCTCGCGCAGAACAAAATTCATAACGTGCCTGCGCGCAGGCTCCATACCGCCGTCAAGATAAATAGCCGCCAAAACCGCCTCGAACGCGTCGGCAAGAATAGAGTCGCGCTCTCTGCCGCCGCCCTTATCCTCGCCCTTTCCGAGCATAAGGTAGCTGCCGAGCTCTAACTCCCTTGAAAAGGTGCAAAGCGATTTTTCGCAAACAAGCGAAGCTCGCAGCTTTGTAAGCTCGCCTTCGGGCATATTCGGGTAGTGCTTATAAATATAATCCGAAACTACTATCGAAAGCACCGAATCGCCCAAAAATTCAAGCCTTTCGTTTGAAGAAAAGCCGTTTCTTACCTCGTTGGCATACGAAGAATGTGTAAGCGCGTTTTTAAGCAAATTTATATTATTGAATTTATAGCCGAGCTTTTGTTCTAAACCGTCCATTTTATTATCCTTCTTTATTCCGCAAGAGAGGCGGAAATCTTTTCCGTAACACCAGTTTCGGTGTATTTTACAGCCTGCCTTATTGCGTTTTTAAACGCCTTGGCGTCTGAATTGCCGTGCGCCTTTATAACCGTGCCCTTTACGCCTAAAAGCGGCGCTCCGCCCACCTCGGTGCTGTCCATCATTTTCTTAAGACCGCCGAGATCCTTTTTCACAACAAGCGCTGCAAGCTTATTTGTAAGGCTTTTGTAAAACACCTTTTTAATAAGCGAGAAAAACGTGGAAGCGGTGCCCTCAATAAGCTTTAAGGCTATGTTGCCTGTAAAGCCGTCGGTTATAACCGCGTCGCACACGCCCTTAGGCATCTCGCGCGATTCTATATTGCCTGCAAAGCTTATAGGCGCTTTGCTTAAAAGCTTGTAAGCCTCCTTTTGCAGCTCGCCGCCCTTTGTATCCTCTGTTCCTATATTTAAAAGACCTATTTTAGGGTTCTTAATACCCTCAACATTTTTTAAGTATACGTCTGCCATAATGCCGAACTGGCAAAGCATTTCAGGTCGGCAATCGGCGTTGGCGCCCATATCCATAAGCATATAGTGGCCGTTAGGCGACGGTATCATACCCGCAAGCGCAGGGCGTTTAACGCCCTTTATTCGCTTTACAATAAGCGTTCCGCCCACAACAACAGCGCCCGTAGATCCTGCCGAAACAAAGGCGTCGGCTTTCCCCTCGGCAAGCTCCTTAAACGCCAGCGCCATCGAGCTGTTTTTGTGCGCGCGCGTAAGCGAGGTAGGCTCGTCGTGCATAGAAATAACGTCGTCTGTATTAACTATTTTAAGCTCGCCGTAAAATTTCAGCGCGTTATCAATAATTATTTTTCTTATAACGGTTTCCTTACCCGTAAGGGTTATTTCGGTTTTAAGCTCGTTTGAAGCAAGCGAAGCGCCCTTAATAATTTCAAGTGGAGCGTTATCTCCGCCGAAAGCGTCAACAACAACACGCATATTTTATTCCTCCGTATTTATATTATCCCGAAACCAATCAAGCGAACGGGCGGAAAGCGCCGCATAGCGTTCGCGTTTATCCCTTATATGATTTTCAAGCGGCGGTATTATGCCGAAGTTGGCACCCATAGGCTGAAAATCGGCGACGCTTTCATCGCAAATATAGTTAAGCAAAGCGCCTATCATTGTAAATTCAGGCAAAATAAGGGGCTTTTCACCTTTTAACATCGCCGCCGCGTTAATGCCTGCCATAATTCCGCTTGCCGCGGATTCCATATAGCCCTCAACCCCCGAAAGCTGACCTGCAAAAAACACGCTGCCGTTGCTTTTAAGCGCAAGATTTCGGCTTAAAAGCTTAGGCGAATTTATAAACGTATTGCGGTGCATAACGCCGTAGCGCATAAACTCGGCGTTTTCAAGACCGGGTATCATCGAAAACACCCTTTTTTGTTCGGGAAATTTAAGGTTTGTTTGAAAGCCCACAAGATTGTAAAGCGTACCCGCGCTGTTTTCACGCCTTAGCTGCACCGCCGCCCATGGTCTGTGGCCGGTTTTAGGATCGCGAAGACCGACAGGCTTTAACGGCCCGAAACGGATAGAGTCTTCTCCCCTTTTCGCAAGCACCTCTATCGGCATACAGCCCTCGTACACCTTAGGCGCCTTATCAAAGCCGTGCAGCAGCGCCGATTCGGCGTTTATAAGCTCGTTATAAAACGCGGTGTATTCCTCTTTATTCATAGGGCAGTTTATATAATCGTCTCCGCCCTTACCGTAGCGCGAGGCGCAAAACGCCTTTGTCATATCAACGCTTTCGGCTGTCACTATCGGCGCCGCCGCGTCGTAAAAGCTTAAATTGCCGCCCTCGCACAATTCGCCTATTTTATTTGCAAGCTTACCGTCGGTAAGCGGACCGGTTGCAATAACGGTTATGCCGTCTTTGGGAATATCGGTAACCAATTCCTCTTTAACGGTTATATTCGGGCAATTCTTTATTTTTTCGGTTATAAGACATGAAAAAATGTCCCTGTCTACCGCAAGCGCGCCGCCTGCCGCAACCGAAGCCTTATCAGCCGCCTCAAGACAAACAGAGCCTAATTTCCGCATTTCTTCCTTTAAAAGCCCTGCCGCCGAATCGGGCCGCATAGCCTTAAGCGAATTTGAGCAGACAAGCTCGGCTAAATTATCGCTTTTATGCGCCGCGGTTTTTTTAGAGGGCTTCATTTCAAGCAATTCTACATCAATACCGCGCCGCGCTATCTGATAAGCCGCCTCACAGCCTGCAAGACCGCCGCCTATTACAGTAATTTTATTTTTCATTTTTCTTTGCCGTTTTCTTTTGTCTTGTAGGGCAATCGGAATTCATACAGTATTTTCTGCCGCGAACGCCGCTTATAATATAGCTGCCGCATTCGGGGCATTTTTCACCCGTGGGTATTCCCGGTGCCGCAAAATCGCAATCGGGATAATTCGAGCAGCCGTAAAACTTTTTACCCTTTTTGGATATCTTCTTTACAAGCTTTCCGCCGCATTTGGGGCAGGGCTGTTTAACCTCGTCCTCCGGCATGGGCTTTGTGTTTTTGCATTCGGGGTAGCCTGGGCAGGCAAGGAATTTACCGAAACGACCCGATTTTACAACCATTTTTCTGCCGCATTTATCGCACACAACGTCTGTTTCAACAACAGGCACCTTTACCTTCTGCCCTTCAAGCGAGGTTTCAGCCTTATTGTATAATTTTTCAAAATCGCTGTAAAAGTCTCTTATAGTATCAACCCAGCCGCGGTTGCCCGCGCCTATTTCGTCAAGCTGCTTTTCAAGACCGGCGGTAAATTTAACGTCTATTATTTTATCGAAATACTTAACCATAAGGTCGGAAACCACTATACCGAGATTGGTGGGCTTAAGCGACTTTTTTTCGCGCTCGATATAGTCGCGCCCCAAAATGTTGGAAATTATGGGAGCATAGGTGGAAGGTCTGCCTATTCCGTTTTCGTCAAGCGCCTTTATAAGCGTAGGCTCGGTATAGCGCGCAGGCGGCTGTGTAAAGTGCTGATTGGGTGTCAATTCGCGCAGCTTTAAAACGTCGCCCTTTTTCATTTCGGGCAATGCGCCGCCCTCTTCGCCGTCGTCGTCCTTGCCCTCCTCGTAAAGTACGGTAAAGCCGTCGAACTTAACCGAATAGCCGCTTGCCTTAAACAAATAATCGCCCGCGGTAATATCGGCGTTTACGGTATTCTGCACGCACACCGCCATTAAGGAGGCTATGAACCGCTCCCAAATAAGCTTATAAAGCTTGTACTGCTCGGCGGTAAGCGAATCCTTAACCTGTTCGGGTGTCAGCGTTACGGCGGTAGGTCTTATAGCCTCGTGCGCGTCCTGAGCGCCGCTTTTGGTTTTAAAATAGCGGGGCTTCGGCGGCAGATAGCTTTCGCCGTACCGTTTTGTTATAAAGGCGTTTGCCGCGGCGCGCGCCTCTTCTGAAATTCGCAGTGAATCGGTACGCATATAGGTTATAAGACCCGTTGCGCCGATACCGTGAATATCAACGCCCTCGTACAGCTGCTGCGCTATTCTCATTGTGCGCTGACCTGTAAAGCCTAATTTTCTTGAAGCCTCCTGCTGCAGTGTAGACGTGCTGAACGGCGGTGCAGGCTGTCGGCTGCGCGTTCCTTTTTTAAGTTCTGTTACGGTATAGCTTGCGTTTTCAAGCGCCTTTACAATACCCTCGGCCTCTTCGCCGCTTTTTATAACCTCTATTTTTTTGCCGTCCGCAAAGCCGAAAAGCTTTGCCGAAAAGCTCTTTCTGCCCGACATAAGCTTTGCGTCTACCGACCAGTATTCTTCGGAATTAAACTTTTCTATCTCGCGTTCGCGCTCTACAATAAGGCGCAGCGCTACCGACTGAACACGTCCTGCCGAAAGACCGCTTTTAACCTTTTTCCACAAAAACGGGCTGAGCTTATAGCCCACAATTCTGTCAAGCACTCTTCTTGCCTGCTGTGCGTCTACAAGGTCAAGATTTATTTTGTGCGGCTCGGCAATACCGGCCTTAATGCCCGATTCGGTAATTTCATTAAAGGCAACGCGGTTCGCTTCATTCATATCAAGCGCCAATATCTGCGCTAAGTGCCAGGAGATCGCCTCGCCCTCCCTATCAGGGTCGGTTGCAAGCAATACCCCGTCGCTGTTTGCTGCGGCTTCCTTAAGCTCCTTGATAAGGTCCTTCTTGTCCGACATATTTATATACTGCGGTTTAAAATCGTGCTCAACGTCTATTCCGAGCTTTGATTTCGGCAGATCGCGCACGTGGCCCTTTGAAGCCATAACGTTATAGCCGCTTCCGAGCGTTTTTTTAACCGTCTTTATTTTTGAGGGAGACTCAACTATTATAAGCTTAGACATCATTTTCCTCCGATAATTATTATAGCATTTCGTAACAGCCGCCGGGTAAGGAGCGTATTAAAAGCTCTACCTCAAGCTCGGTAAGAGCCGATAATATCTCGCCCGCGCCAAGCCCCGTATCCTTTATCTCCTCCGGATAAAATTTATGCTTATCTAAATGATTATATACTATTTTCGCATTTTTTGAAAGGGTTTCATTTGATAAATTTTTGTGAACAGGCTCTTTCTCTTTTTTATCTGCGGTGCCGGCTTGAGCGCTGTATGCCCGCTTAACATCTATTTTATCGGGAAAACGCGGTATATATTCGTTGAAAATGTCAGACATATCGATAAGCGGCTTTGCCCCGTCGCGCAAAAGCGCGTTAGAGCCCTTAAACTCCGCCTTTTCCACATCGCCCGGTATAACAAAAACATCTTTACCCTGTTCTGCTGCGTGGCGTGCCGTTATAAGCGCTCCGCTTTTAACTCCCGCCTCGATTACAACCGTACAAACCGAAAGAGCGGACATTATACGGTTTCTTACGGGAAAGGTATAGCGTGAAGCGCCGTAATGCGGCGGATATTCGCTTATAAGGCAACCGCTGCGGCTTACGCTTTCGCGAAGAGATGCGTTTTCCTGCAAATAGTCGCTTAAAATACCGCAGCCCATAACAAGCGCGGTAATACCGTCCGCCTTTAAAGCGCCCGAATGCGCGGCAGAGTCGCAGCCGAGCGCGCCGCCGCTTACAACCGTCATTCCCGATAACGCCAAACGCCTTGCAATGGAATACGAAGCCATTTTACCCTTTTCGGTAACCTTTCGCGGTCCCACAATGCAAACGGCAGGTATATTATCAAAGTCGGGCATAGTGCCCTTTACATACAAAAGCGCGGGCGCGTCGTCTGTAACCGAAAGGCAGTAAGGGTAATTTTTATCCCCGTAGCATATAATGTCAATTCCGTTTTCCTTACATTCTTCAAGCGTTTCAAGAGCAGCCGCGTTTTGCGAATTTTTAATACGCAAAAGCTCGTTTTTTGTAAAAATACCCGATTCGGCGCGTTCCTTATCGGAAGCTTTAAAAATATTTTCGGCATTGCCGAAATATTCAAGCGCGCGCTTTGCCCTTATATTGCCTGCGCCCAAAGCATATCCTAAACGAATATAATATTCCGTCATTTCATCATTTCCCACATTGCTATTGCGGCTGCCGCCGCCGCGTTAAGCGATTCGGCTCTGCCTGTCATAGGTATGGTAACCAAAACGTCCGCCGATTGCTTTGCACTGTCGGTAAGGCCGTTAGCCTCGTTTCCTATCATAACCACCGAACCGTTTTCAAAGCTCTGCTCCTTTATGCTTTCGGCGGTTTTATCAACAACGCAGGCATAGCGCTTAAGACCTGTGCTTTTAAGCGTTTCGGCAAAGCTTTCGGTAACAAAAACGGGCACACGCAAAAGCGTTCCCATAGAGGCGCGAAGCGCTTTAGGGGAATACGGGTCGCACCCGTCCGACGAAAGTATGATGCCGTTTACCCCAAGCGCCTCGGCAGTTCTTGAAACCGCGCCCAGATTAGAGGGGTCCGCCACATTTTCAAGCGCTATGTATTTGCCGTTTTTATCTATACCGTAAGAGCCGAGCGCCGGCATTTTTGCAACCGCTATTATGCCCTGCGGCGTTTTTGTATCGCTTATTTTTTTAAAAAGCGAATCGGGAATTTTATAGCACTCGTCTGATATTAAAGAAAATTTTTCTGTATCGGCGGCATACTTTTCCGCCGCCGCGTCGGAAACTATCAGTTTATCAAACCTGATTCCGTTGTCGCACGCGTCCTTGCATATACGCAGCCCCTCAAGAACAAAAAGGCCGTTGCGTTTACGCTTTTCAGACGATACCTGCAAGGCGGCAACAAGCTTGATAAGCGGATTTTCGCGACTTGTAATTATATTAAAAGTCCTCATATCAGCGCTCCTTAAAAAATACAAAGTCGCCCGAAGTTTAAAACCTCGGGCGAAAAAAATTACTTTTCGAGAGCCTTATTTGCGGCTTTAACAAGAGTTGCAAAGCCGGCGGCGTCGTTTACCGCAAGGTCGGCAAGCATTTTACGGTTGATCTGAATTCCGGCTTTATTAAGACCGTTAATAAAGGTGGAATAATTGATACCGTTCATTTTGCAGGCAGCTGAAATTCTGGTAATCCAAAGGCGACGGAAATCGCGCTTTTTCTGTCTGCGGCCGATGTATGCATAGTTGCCGGATTTCATTACGGCTTCTTTAGCTGTTTTAAAAAGCTTTGATTTTGCGCCGAAATAACCCTTTGCAAGCTTTAAAGTTTTATTTCTTCTTTTGCGTGTTGCCAACGCACCCTTAACACGTGCCATGTCTTATACCTCCACTATAAACCGTTCCTTATTTATAAGGAATCATTTTCTTGATCTTAGCTACGTTGGTTACGTCTGCGGTAACAACTTTGCGAAGATTTCTTTTACGTTTGGTTGTCTTCTTGTTGAGAATGTGCGACTTGAAAGCATGAGCACGTTTAACCTTACCGGTTTTAGTGAGCTTAAAGCGCTTTTTTGCGCCGCTGTGAGTTTTGATCTTAGGCATTGTAAGTCCTCCCTAATAAAATTCAACTGCTGTTATTTACCCGATTTAGGGGCTAAAAACATCAGCATATTTCTGCCTTCCATTTTTGCCGGTTTTTCAACAGAACCGTGCTCCGCGCAATACTCGGCAAAACGCTTCATGGTATCAAGACCTATTTCGGGGTGGCCGAGCTCTCTGCCCCTGAAACGGATAGAAACCTTAACCTTGTTGCCCTCGTCAAGAAAACGCATTGCGTGTTTTCCCTTTGTCTCGAAATCGTGAACGTCTATACTGAGTCCCAAACGTATTTCCTTGATCTCAACCGTTTTTTGGTTTTTCTTTGCCTCTTTTTCACGCTTTGCCTGTTCAAAACGGTATTTGCCGTAATCCATTATTTTGCAAACGGGCGGCTGAGCGTTAGGCGAAATGCAAACCAGATCAAGATCTGCCGCATAGGCGGCTTCAAGCGCCTTTGCAACCGGCATAATGCCGAGCTGGGAACCGTCTGACCCGATAGTACGAACCTCTTTAAACCTTATGTTTTCATTGATGGAAAGCTCTTTGCTGCTGATGTTGATGCACCTCCGTATTTCGTGTTGCAGCAGAACTGCATAACTGCAATTCTTTAATTAAAAAGCGCGGACGAAATTCGCCCGCGCATAAAAACACCAAACAATAAATGCCTGAATTTTTATTAACCCTTCAGCCCGATTGCCGACAGGGTGAGACGAAAAACGTACTGCTTCTTTGTATCATCAATTATATCACGGTATTTTATTTTGTCAAGTATTTTTTTAAATTTTCGGCTTTATCGGTCTTTTCCCAGCTTAAATCAAGATCCGTTCTGCCCATATGGCCGTATGCCGAAAGCTCCTTGTAAATCGGTTTTCTTAAATCAAGCTTGTCTATTATCGCAGAGGGGCGCAGATCAAATACTGCGTTTACAGCCTCGGCAATTTTTTCATCGTCGTATTTGCCGGTGCCGAAGGTGTCCACCATAACCGACACGGGGTGCGCCACGCCTATGGCATACGCTAACTGAACCTCGCACTTAGAGGCAATTTTTGCCGCCACAATATTTTTTGCAACGTAACGCGCGGCGTATGCGGCGCTGCGGTCTACCTTTGTGGGATCCTTGCCCGAAAATGCGCCGCCGCCGTGGCGCGCATAGCCGCCGTAGGTATCAACGATTATTTTTCTTCCCGTAAGCCCCGTATCTCCCTGCGGACCGCCCACAACAAAACGTCCCGTGGGGTTGATATATATTTTTGTGTCACTGTCTAAAAGCTTTGCGGGAACGGTAGCCTTTATAACCTTTTCAAGTATATCGGATCTGAGCGTATCAAGGCTTATATCCGCGCTGTGCTGCGAGGATACTACCACTGCGTCCACGCGCACGGGTTTTCCGCCGTCGTACTCAACGGTAACCTGCGTTTTTCCGTCCGGTCTTAAATAGGAAAGCTCGCCGCTTTTGCGTACCTCGGTAAGCTTTTTTGCCATTTTGTGCGCAAGGGATATCGGCAGCGGCATAAGCTCCGGCGTATCGTCGCACGCATAACCGAACATCATACCCTGATCGCCCGCGCCGTTAAGGTTATATATATCCTCCTCGCCCTCTTTATATTCAAGCGAGCTGTCAACGCCCATGGCAATATCGGGCGATTGCTTATCAATTGCCGTCATAACCGCACAGGTGTTTCCGTCAAATCCGGCGGAGGGACTGTCATAGCCTATCTCGCACACAACGTCGCGCGCTATCTGCGGAATATCAACGTAACATTCAGTCGTTATTTCGCCCATTACGGTAATACTGCCTGTTGTGCAGAAGGTTTCGCAGGCAACGCGGGCTTTAGAGTCGTTTTTTAAAATTTCGTCCAAAATAGCGTCGGATATACGGTCGCACACCTTATCGGGGTGACCCTCTGTTACCGATTCGGACGTGAAAAGCATTTTTGACATACTGTACTTCCTTTCCAAAATAAAAACCGCCCCGAAAAAGAGCGGTGTAAAACCTCATCTTTCGGATAATCCGCCGGAATTGGCACCTTGAAATAAATCAGGTTGCCGGGCTTCGCAGGGCCGGTCCCCTCCGCCACTCTTGATAAGGACTGTATTCAGTTCATTTATTATTTTAACATATAAACTTAATTTGTCAACAGTAAATTTAAGGCAATATAAGTAACTATTTTTTAAATAAAACCTCAATCGGAACATTTAACGCCTTTGAAATATAATAAACCTCTTTATCGGTTGAAATTCTTAACTGTCCCTCAAGCTTTGAATAGCTTGTAGGGTTTATATCAAGCCCCATAGTCTGAAGCCTTGCAATAAAATCCTTTTGCTTTATCCCCTTTTCCTTTCGCAAGCGCTCAACATTTTCGCCTATCATATTACAGGTTCCGTATTCGCTTTTTCTGAGTTTCATATAATCACCGATAATATTTTTTAATAATTATAAGGTGAATATTCCTTGACATAATTCCGTTACGGAATTATAATTTAATTATAATACGGAACTTTATCGCACAAAATAAAGTTGACCGAGTTTTTGCCCGAATATAAAAAATACAGCCGTTCGGCACCGCTTAAACGCAATTTGCAAATTATAGCCTATGCCGACGAGGTATTGGCATTTTGGGACGGCGAATCGCACGGCACAAAATATGTTATAGAAAACTGCAAAAAGCAGAATAAGCAAGTTAAAATTTTTAAGAAAATATAAAACGACTTGTCACTCGCAATGACAGGTAAACGAAAGTATAACCGCACGCCACAAGTATTCGCAATAACTAAATTGTGTGTCATTCTGAGTGCAAAGCACGAAAGAATCCGCCTCCTTTAAAAAGAGAAACGGATTGCCGCGCACCTAACGGCGGTCTCGCCTGCCGGCTCGGTCGGTGCTTCTGCTCCGCAGAGGTGTCCACCGGACACCCGCACCTTCGCAATGACGAAAATGGAAGAACGGATTGCT
>DJET01000036.1 GCA_002431945.1 Ruminococcaceae bacterium UBA5891
AAGGCGTGCGGCAATCCGTTTCTCCCCTCCTCGTCATTGCGAAGCCGTGTAACGGCTGCGGCAATCCGTTATTCTTTTGAAACCCCTGTACAAGCTTAAAATACTATAATAAGGTTTGTACTAAGCTTACGAAATAAAAAAGCTTTAATACCCGTAAAGCATTACGGAGATATTAAAGCTTTTAAATTTGTATTAAGCTATATGTGCCATATATCTTAAACACTGTAAGACTATACGAACGGGGATTCACAAGGGGAACCCCCTTGTGCCGTTTGTTGAGAGCGGAGATGTGATTTTATTAAAAGCGCTGTTTGCTAAATCGTCCGCTCGAACAGGAAGGTTCGGAAACCCGATCGGAAGGGTGTCCGACGGTTCTTTTCCCTATTTCTGTCCGTACAGAAATAGGGTGCCCGCGCGGCACGAGCGCAAGAAGATTTATTCCTTTGAAAAGGAAAAGCGGATTGCCGCAGCCGTTACACGGCTTCGCAATGACGGGGGCGGGGAAACGGATTGCCGCGGGGCTAAAGCCCCTCGCAATGACAAGGAGAACGGAAAACCGCAACGTCACTCGCAATGACAGGTGAATTTATAACACATAAAAAAGCTTTAACACACCGTAAATCAAAACGGCTGTGCTAAAGCTTTTGCTTTTATAATTCCGCATTCCGAATTACGAATTCCGCATTATTTCCCAAATTCCATATTAGCAAATATTTTTTCCATTCTTGAATCGGGGAAGCGGCTGTCGAAAAATTCGTCAACAGCGGTAGCGGCAGGCTTGTTTTCGATGCGTTTAGACCACCGCCAAACCGCGCCGAGGCTCATAATACCGTCGAACACAATAAAAACCGAAAACAATATCGTTATTATTTTTCCCGCCTTATTGGGTATTTTAAGTATCACCTTCGCAACGCGCGGATATATGCTTTTTATCCACATAACGCCGAGCAGTCCCCAAAACACCGAATATAAAAGGCATATTCTGCCGTTAATGTTAAGCGGAACGGCGCTGTAATCCCACGATGTAGAGCCGAAAAGCGCTTCCTGCGCCCACGAAAGCAGGTATTCAACCGCACTGCCTATTATCATTCCGCCAAAAAACGAAATTGAGGCGCTGCGGTTTCTGTAACGGTAAAGCAGCAATGTGAGCGCGGTAGCGCCGACGCCGTAAAGCAGATTAAACGGACCGTACACAAGCCCCGCGCGGCTTTCAAAATATCCGTGGCGTATAAAGCACCACAGCATTTCAATAATAACACCGGCAAAGCTGCCCGAAATAAGTATTATCGCAATTTTGTAAAAATTAACGCCGGCGGCAAAGTTTTTGGTTTTTTCTTCCTCGTAATCAATAACCGAGTTTGCCGGCGCGCGGCGTATTAAAAGCTCGCGGCTGTCGCTTGTTTTTCCCTCTTTAAGTCTGGTGCGCAGCTCGTCCGCCTGATCGAAAGCCCATTTCTGCGCCTTTTTAAGCTGTGAAGAGGTGTTTTCAAGCACCTTAACCTCAGCCTCAACCTCTGCTGCCAAAGCCGTCTGCTCTTCTTCGGTCATATCCGTCTGGCTTGCAAGCCTTTCATAAAGTGAGGAGGAAAAACGCTCCGCCTCTCTTTCCTCGGTTTCAAGTATTTCGGCACTTAATGCTTCAAGGTTTTTTTCTTCGGTCACAAAATCACTCCGTTTATTCCTTAATTGCCGCAAAGAGTATGCCGGGCACTTCGTTTACATCTATTTCAAGCGCCTCTGCCAACTCGCCGAAAAGCAGGCGCTCCGCGTGCTCAAGGTTTTTTTCGTCTGTAAAGCCAAGCCTTTTATGCGCGCTTTTTGCCGCGCGTTTTTTGCGGTGTATTCTTACGGCGGTGGCTGCCAGCTCCTCGCAGTTAGCAAAGCCGAATTCGCCGTCTTGAGCCGCCTGAGACGCGTCGCCGTATATTTCGGGCATTTTTTTAATAAGCGCGGCCGCTTCGTCCTTTGATATTACAGGACGGATAAGCACCTTGTCGCTTTCTGCCGGCGCATAAATAATATTATTTTGCTGATATATCGGTCTTAGCTTATAATAAAGCCTTTTAACGTGCTTTATAAGCTCGCGCTGCGCAATATCCTCAACTATGCACACGCCTGTTTGACCGTATACTATTTTATCTCCCTTATTAAACAATTTTTACCTCTCATTCTATCGTTGCCGCAAAACAAAAACCGCCCCGATAAACCTGAATTTACCGGAACGGTTATATTATACCATATTTTGTCGAAAAATGTAAGAGGAAATTTTACCTGTCCTCGCGGAAGTAGGAAAGGCCCAAATGCGCCGGCGGCTGATTTTCGCGCTTTTTGCGCATACTTACCACCACAAGCACCAATATTGTTACCACATAAGGCAGCATATTTATAAGCTCCTTGGCGCTGCTTGAAAGCCCCGGTATATAAACGCAAAGGATATAAAGTCCGCCGAATAAAAACGAGCTTAAAATTGCCATACCCGGTTTCCACACCGCAAATATAACAATTGCTATTGCAAGCCAGCCGCGGTCGCCGAAGCCGTTGTTAGTCCATGCGCCGCCGGTGTAGTCCATAACAAAGTAAAGACCGCCGAGCCCCGCAACCGCACCGCCTATAAGCGTTGAAAGGTATTTGTATTTTGTGATGTTTATGCCCGCGGCGTCCGCCGTTGCGGGATTTTCACCCACCGCGCGCAGGTTAAGACCTGTTCTTGTGCGGTTTAAAACATAAGAGGTTACAAGGGCGATTATTATTGCAAGGTACGCTAAAAATCCGAGCGACAAAAACGTTTTTCCGAAAAGGCCCAAATTATCCGCAAACGGCAGCTTTGCCTTATAGCAGTTGCCTGTTTTTAAAAGCGAAATCGAGCCTGTTTCGCCGAAAAAGCTTAAAAGCGAGCCGCCAAAAAAGTTACCGACGCCTATACCGAACGTGGTAAGCGCAAGACCTGTAACATTTTGGTTAACGCGCAGGGTTATGGTTAAAAAGCTGTAAATAAGCGCCATAAGCGACGAGCCGACAAGCGAAGAAACAAGCGGTATAAGTATGCAAAGCCATGCCGCAGGGTTTTCGGCAGAGTGCTCGTAAAGATAACCGCCTATAATACCCGAAATACCGCCCATATACATAATACCGGGTATACCGAGGTTAAGGTTGCCGCTTTTTTCGGTTATGATTTCGCCCGTGGCGCCGAAAAGGAGCGGAATACCCTGAATAATGGCGGCGTTAATAAATGCAAATATTGTAGCAAGCATTATTTAGCCTCCTTTTTAGAGCGAAGGTTTATGCGGTAGTTGATAAAGAACTCGCACCCGATTATGAAGAAGATTATTATACCCGTAAGTATATCCGAAACGCTTTCGTTAAGGCGGAACGCCGTTGCAATCTCGCCCGCGCCCCTTTGCAGAAATACTATAAGGAACGAGGTAAGAGTCATAACAACGGGGTTAAACTTTGCAAGCCACGAAACCATTATTGCGGTAAAGCCCATACCGCCCGCAAGATTTGCCGATACCGTGTGGTTTGTGCCCGAAACCAGCAAAAATCCCGCAAGACCGCATACCGCGCCGGAAATTACCATTGTGCGGATAATAACCTTTTTAACGTTTATTCCTATATAGCGCGCGGTGTTTTCGCTTTCGCCCACTACCGAAATTTCATAGCCCTGCTTGCTGTATTTAAGGTAAACAAACATAATTACGGTAACAACCGCCACCACGATTATATTAAGCAGATATTTTTTACCGAATATATCGGGCAGCCAGCCGCTTCTTGTCATTTGGTTTATAACGCCCATAACGCTCGATCCGCTCGGCACCCAAACCATTATAAAGAAAGCCACAAGCTGCGTTGCAACATAGTTCATCATAAGGGTGAAAAGACTTTCGTTAGTACCCCAATTCGCCTTAAAGAAGGCAGGTATAACGCCCCAGATAACGCCGCCCAAAATACTTGCGGCCAGCATAATGGGAATTAAAAGACCGTTCGGCAGGCTATCCTTAAAATAGAACATACAGGCGGCGCTTGCAAGCCCGCCTATAAGCACCTGCCCCTCGGCGCCCAAATTCCAAAAGCGCATTTTAAACGCGGGCGTAACCGCAAGGGAAATGCAAAGCAGCATTGCTATATTCTGAAACAGTATCCATATCTTTCTTTCCGAACCGAAGCTGCCCTCTACCATTGTTTTATAAACCTGAAGCGGATTATACTTTGTAAGCGCGATTATTACAAACGAGCATACAACAAGCGCCGCTATAATGGCGACAGCCCTTATAATCCACGCCTTCCACCACACTATATCCGAGCGCTTTGTTATGTGAAACAGCGGCTCGCGCATATGCTTTTCGTTATTCTTCATTTTGTGCGCCTCCGTTCGTTTTGGTCATAAGCAAGCCTATCTCGTTTTTATCCGCCGTTCTGCCGTCAAGTATGCCGGTAACTCTGCCTGAGCCTATTACCATAATTCTGTCGCACAGCTCGGTTAAAACGTCTAAATCCTCGCCCACAAATATAACGGCAACGCCGCTTTCCTTTTGCCTGTTAAGCAAATTGTATATCATATACGAGGAGTTAATGTCAAGTCCTCTTACGGGGTACGCCGCCATAAGCACGGTAGGCGAAGCCGCAATTTCACGCCCCACAAGCACCTTTTGCACATTGCCGCCCGAAAGACGGCGAACGGGTGTGTTTGCGTTCGGAGTTGCTATTTCAAGGTCTTTTATAATATCATCGGCAAGCTTTTTGGGAGACTGGCGGTTAACAAATACCGATTTGCCCCTGCGGTAGCTTCTTAACATCATATTATCAACAATATCCATATTGCCTACAAGGCCCATACCGAGCCTGTCTTCCGGCACAAAGGAAAGGCGAACGCCGAGCTCCCTTATCTGAATCGGGGTTTTGTCTCTTAAATTTTCTTTTGCGCCGGTTTTCGGGTTATTGTAAATAATTTCGCCGCTGCTTACCTTTAAAAGTCCGGCAATAGCCTCAAGCAGCTCGCGCTGACCGCTGCCCGCAATACCCGCAATACCTAAAATTTCGCCGCTTTTTGCGGTGAACGAAATATCGTCAAGCACCTTAACGCCGTTTTCATCGTAAAGGTCAAGCCCGTTTATCATAAGCCTGTCCGCCGTGTTTTCCGATTCGGTACGGTCAATATTAAGCGAAACCTTTTTGCCCACCATCATTTCGGTAAGCTCCGATTCGCTTGTTTCCGCAGTATTTACGGTGCCTATGTATTCGCCCTTGCGGAGAACCGCAACACGGTCCGAAAGAGAAAGCACCTCGTGCAGCTTATGGGTGATGATTATTATCGCCTTGCCGTCGTCGCGCATACGGCGAAGCACGGCAAAAAGCTTTTGTGTCTCCTGTGGAGTAAGCACCGCGGTAGGCTCGTCAAGAATAAGTATATCCGCCCCGCGGTACAGCACCTTTACTATCTCAACCGTCTGTTTTTCCGAAACCGACATTTCGTATATTTTTTTATTCGGGTCTATGTCGAAGCCGTATTTTTCGCTTATTTCCTTAACACGCGCCGTTACCTTTTTAATATCGTAGCGTCCCTTTTCCTTAAGACCGAGCACTATGTTTTCCGCCGCGGAAAACACGTCTATAAGCTTAAAGTGCTGGTGTATCATACCGATCTTATAGTCGAACGCGTCCTTCGGGGAGCGTATAACCGCTTCCTCGCCGTTTATGAATATCTGCCCCTCGTCCGGATAATATATTCCCGAAAGCATATTCATAAGCGTAGTCTTGCCGCTGCCGTTTTCACCTAAGAGCGAAAGTATCTCGCCGCCGTAAACCGAAAGATTTACGTTTTTGTTAGCCGTGATCTTACCGAAACGCTTGGTAATACCGCGAAGCTCTATTGCCGCGTTGTTCAAATAAATCTCACCTTTCCGTTTTGTTCAAGGCTCAAAAGAAAATAAATCGGCTTTGTTCTCTTTTCGGCCTTGAGCGTTAAAAAAAGAAGTCAAGGCGGAGCGAGAAAGTCGCTCCGCCTAAAATGCGGTTTTAGTTTTTGCTTATACCGTCGATGTATTTAATATCGAAGTAAGGAGCGGATCTGAAGGTAGACTCTTCAAACTCGCCGTTCTTAACAACCTCGCTGTCCGGAACGTAATCGCCCATATCAACAACGTCCGCCTTGTAGCTGTCAAGCTTTTTGCCGTTTACGGTGAACTTATCGGTATCAAATACCTTTAACTCGCCCGAAACAAGCTTAGCCTTAACCTCTTCAAGCTTTTCCTTGGTGCCTGCGGCGGCAACCTTTTCGTTAAGCTCGGTCAAAGCAACATAGCCCTCGCCAATTGTACCGCAGTAATCAGACGGGATTGAAGAACCCTCAAGAGCGGCGTTTATGATCTTCTTAAAGTAGGGAGCCCAGTCTATCTTAGAAGAGATAAGCGCGGTGTTCGGACCCATGGAAATCGTGCTGATGTTGTAAGCAACGTTGGGAACGTTCTTTTCTTCGCAGGCCTTGGGCGCACCCTCAGAGTCGGCGTGCTGGCTTATAAGAACGCAGCCCGAATTGATAAGGTTAAGAGCAGCCTCTTTTTCCTTGGCAATATCGAACCAAGAGTTGGTGTAGGTAACCTTCATTGTAGCGGATTCGCAAACAGAACGCGCGCCGAGGAAGAATGAAGTCATACCCGAAACAACTTCGGCGTAATCAAACGCGCCTACATAACCGATAACAGCCTTATCGGCAGTAATGGTTCCCTTTTCAATCATTTCGTTAAGCTTCATACCGGCGGCAACGCCTGCAAGGTATCTGCCCTGATAGATAGAAGCAAACGCATTGTGGAAGTTAGCGATCTTAGCGGTTTGAGCCTTAGTGCCCGTAGCGTGGCAGAACTGAACGTCCGGATATTCGCCGGCAGCCTGCATTATAAAGCTTTCGTGACCGAAGGAGTCTGCAAAAATTACGTTGCATCCGGCGTCTGCAAGCTCGGCAGCGGCGGTGTAGCAAGCGTCTGTTTCGCCTATGTTGGTCTTTATAAGAACCTGATCGTCCTTAAGACCTAAATCCTTCTGAGCCTCTTTAAGAGCCTGAATGAAGTTGTTGTCGTAGGTGGAGTTTTCGTCGTGCAGGCAGATAAGACCGATTTTAAACTTGTCCTTTTCAACCTTTTTGATTGTAGCCGGAACAGTCTTTTCAACCTCTTCGATCGAAAGCACCTTTTTGCCGTCGCTCTTCTTGTCAGAGCTTGTGTCTTTGCTGCCGCAGCCCGCGAATGCAAAAAGCATTGCAAGGCAAAGAAGCATTGCCGTAAGTTTCTTCATAATTTTCTTCCTCCGAAAAATTATTTATTTGATAAGCGGAAATCCGCGTTTATCCCTGTTTGCGGAACGATATTTTACAGTCGTCCATACTGTCTATAATGGCAAGCGAACAAACCTTTATGCCGTCTGCTCTTAATTCGTCCCCGCCCTTTTGAAAGCCCTTTTCAATAGCGCACGAAGCGCCCGCAACAGAAGCCCCCGCCTGAGCTATTATGTCGATAAGACCTTTAAGCGCCTTGCCGTTTGCAAGAAAATCGTCTACTATAAGCACATTATCGCTTTCGCTTAAATAATCCTTTTCAACAACAACGGTGTAATCCGTACCGTGCGTATAGGAATGGACCACCGTGCTTAAAACCTCGCCCGAAACATTGCTTGACTTATGCTTTTTTGCAAATACAACAGGCACGTGCATTGCGGCGCCGGCGGCTACCGCTATCGGAATACCGGAGGTTTCAATGGTGAGAATTTTATTAACGCCGTCATTCGCAAAAAGTCCGGCTATTTCTTTGCCCATTTCCATTGTAAAGTCAACGTCTATCTGATGATTTAAAAACGAGCCGACCTTAAGGATATTGCCGGGAAGTACCTTTCCCTCTTTTAATATCTTTTCCTCTAAAGCTTTCATCAATTATAAGCTCCTTTTTTCGAAAAAACAAAAAACAGACTTTTTTTAAAAGCCTGTTTGCCAAAAACGAAAACACCCCTTATAAACCAAAAAACGGTTTTACAGGGTAAGTAACCAATAGTCGCAACTTATAATCGGCGTGCGGTAGAAACATTTGGGCCATCAATCCAAACCTATATTGGCAAACATATTAAATTTTCTGTAAACTAATCGTAACATAGTAACGCGCCAAAGTCAACAAAATGTGACGGTTTTTTCAAAATTTGTTCACAATTACAATTTAAGGATAATAACCTGTTTCAAATTGTGAAAAACAGCAAAGGGGAAAAATAATGCGGAATTCGGAATGCGTAATGCGGAATTATAAAAACAAAAGCCTTAGCACAACCGCTTCCCTTACCCCCGTCATTGCGAAGCCGTGTAAACGGCTGTGGCAATCCGTTTTCCCTTTAAACAGCCGTTATTAAAGCTTTTTATAAAAATCCTTAATTATCTTTATTCCCGCAATAATCCCAAGCTGAAAATAAATGCTTTCAAGGCGCGTTTCCCTATATGCTATCTCACCGAAAAACTTATCCTGCATTTTCTTATCGGGAAAGTATTTGTTTAATATTTTTGTCGTATCGTTTTCAATCTCACGCATTTCGCTTTCAAGATCGGTTTCTTTATTTTCGCTTATAATCTCGCCGTTTCCTAAAATATAATCGCTGATTTCAGAAAGATTGCAGCGCTTTATAATATTTTTTATTTGCATAATTACCACCCAATTTGCTGATTAAGCACATTATAAAGGACACATATGTCCTTTGTCAAGAGGAAACTTATTTCCTATGCTATAATTGTTTGTATAAACAAAAAGGAGATATGTTTCCTATGAAAAAATACTACGATATTTTAAAAGATTTAAGAGAAGACAGAGACCTTGATCAAAAAACCGTAGCAAAAGCCTTGAACATAGACACGAGCTATTACGGAAAGTATGAACGGGGAGTTCACCCTATTCCGATTGAAAAGTTGATAACCCTTTGCAAATTCTATAACATATCCGCCGATTATATTTTAGGTCTGCCGGAAAATTTGCCATTTCCGAAAAGATAATATTTTTGCGCTCGCGCCGCATTGAAATCCGTTCCGCTCCCCTTGTCATTGCGAGGGCGTAGCCCGCGGCAATCCGTCTCCCCTTTAAACAGGCGTTATAAAACTTTTTATTACGGCTCGGTTTTTAAAAAACAGTTGCAATATTTGTCGAATTATGATATACTGAATACTAAATTTAATATGCTATGTGAAGTATGCAGGAAATTACGGTTCTTCCGTTCCCGAAGGAGTAACACTCTCAGGTGTCGCAAAGGCGCGATAAAACTGTATGCGGATAGCGCTCCGGAGAAATCCTATTACGGATGCCGAAGGTGCAAGGCGTTTTTATAAAAAGCGCCAATCTCTCAGGCAAAAGGACGGAAGTTATTTTAAATACTGCGCGGTGAAAGCCGCGCTTATTCGGGGTTGAGCTTTTTCAGGTTCGGCTCTTTTTTTATTTTTAAAAAGGGGAGAAAAAATTATGTGGGATTCATTTATTGAGGCCGTCACCAAGGTGAACGACTGGGTTAACGGCGTTGTATGGGGCTTACCTATGATCATTATGATCTTAGGTACGGGCATTTTGCTCACCATAAGAACAAGGGTATTGCAGGTACGCAAGTTCGGCGAATCTATGAGCAGTACCATAGTTCCTGCCGTAAAGGATATGAAAAAAGGCAAAAAGGGCAGGGATAAAAATTCCGTTTCACAGTTCGAGGCGTTCTCGGCTGCCATTTCGGGCACCGTCGGTACGGGTAATATCATAGGCGTTACCTCTGCTATACTCACAGGCGGACCGGGCGCGGTGCTTTGGATGTGGATATCCGCGTTTTTCGGTATGGTTACAAACTATTCCGAAAATGTTTTAGGTCTTTATTACCGCAAAAAGGAAAAGGACGGCAGCTTCAGCGGCGGCGCCTTTTATTACATAGCCTACGGTATTAAGCAGCGCTGGCTCGGTATGCTGGCGGCAATATTCTGCCTTTTGGCGGCGGTAGGTATGAGCGGCGTGCAAACCAATAAAATAACCGGCTCTTATACCTCTGTTCTTAATAACGATTCTGCTGCGGTTAAGCTTATAATCGGCGGAATAGTTGCGTTCCTTGCCGCTGTTGTAATTATAGGCGGTATAAAGCGCATAGGCAGAATCGCCTCTATGCTTGTTCCGTTTATGTCGCTTTTATTTATCGCCATGGCATTTATTATAATAGGTAAAAATTATACCGCAATACCCGAAACCTTCCGCCTTATATTCACAAGCGCGTTTTCTTCTAAAGCGGTTGCGGGGGGAGTAGGCGGCTTCGCCTTTTCGCAGATAATCAAAAAGGGTCTTGCGCGCGGCGTTTTCTCAAACGAGGCGGGACTCGGCTCTTCGGTAATAGCGCACTCCGCTTCGGAAACACGCGAACCTGTAAAGCAGGGGCTTTGGGGCATTTTTGAGGTATTTTTTGATACGTTTGTTATCTGCACCTTAACCGCGCTTGTAATTCTTACAACAAATATCGGTTCAGGCGCATACCAAAACGGTACGTTTTTCGGCACAACAGACGCGGCAGGTAATTTTGCAGGCGCTTCAGACTCGGCAACGGCGCTAAGCGCGTTTTCCTCTAACCTCGGAACCTTCGGAACGGTTACGTTTTTAATAATTCTTCCGCTTTTTGCCTTTACAACGGTGCTTGCATGGTCCTATTACGGCGAAAAGGCGGTTGACTTCTGCTTCCGTCATTTGCCCGAAAGCAAAAGAAAAATACCCGTTCTTATTTTTAAAATAATATTTATACTTCTTATAGTCTTTTCATCGCTTATAGGCTCTGACCTTATCTGGGCGCTGGACGATACCTTTAACGGGCTTATGGCGCTGCCTAACCTTGTGGCGCTCGTTATTCTTTCGGGTCAGGTGGCACGTATAACCAAAAACTATTTCGACCGCCAAAAGGGTAAAGACGTAGAGCCTATGCTCTCGGCATACCCCGAACAAAACGAAGAATTTAAAGCCGATCTTAATAAGCAGTAAATAAATCAAAAATCGGACTGTTTTAACAGTCCGATTTTTCAGTCTGTCGAAAAACCCAAAATTCAAGCTGAGATTGGGATTAAAAATTTTTCAGCAAAGCAAAACAGAAAAAAGCGAGTAAATGCAGTATAC
>DJET01000003.1:0-7165 GCA_002431945.1 Ruminococcaceae bacterium UBA5891
GAAAGCATTTATTTTCAGCTTGGAATTATTGCAGGAATAAAGATAATTAAGGATTTTTATAAAAAGCTTTAATACCCGTAAAGCATTACGGGGATATTAAAGCTTTAGGTTTTTATTAAGCTATATGTGCCATATAGCTTAATACACTGTAAGACTATACGAACGGGGATTCACAAGGGGACTCCCCTTGTGCCGTTTGTTGAGAGCGGAGATGTAATTGTATTAAAAACGCTGTTTGCTAAATCGTCCGCTCGAACAGGAAGGTTCGGAAACCCGATCGGAAGGGTGTCCGACGGTTCTTTTCCCTATTTCTGTCCGTACAGAAATAGGGTGCCCGCGCGGCACGAGCGCAAAAAAACTTTATTCTTTTGAAAAGGAAAACGGATTGCCACACGCCTTACGGCGTTCGCAATGACATGGGAATCGGAACGGATTGCCGCACATCGTTTTCCCCGTTAAATGGGTAAATTAAAAGCTTTAACACAGCCATTGTATTTACGGTGTGTTAAAGCTTTTTTAATTTTCGGTTTTATCTATCCTTAATGTCTATATATTCACGCTGCGGCTGAACGCTCATATAAGCCGGACGGATTATCTTTCCGGCGTTTAAAAGCTCCTCTATTCTGTGTGCGCTCCAGCCCGCAATACGCGCTATTGCAAAAAGCGGAGTATAAAGCTCGTGCGGCAGCTTCAGCATATCGTAAACAAAGCCGCTGTAAAAATCCACGTTTACGCTTACGCCCTTATACATCTTGCGCTCATTGGCAATGATTTTGGGCGCCAGCTCCTCAACAAGCGAATAAAGCCCGTATTCCTTATCAAGCCCCTTTTCTTCGGAAAGGGATTTTACAAAGCCCCTGAACACCGTAGCTCGCGGATCGGAAACCGAGTATACCGCATGGCCTACGCCGTATATAAGCCCTGCCCTGTCAAACGCTTCCTTGTGAAGTATCTTTTTAAGGTATTCTTCAACCTCGCCGCGGTCCTGCCAATCCTTAACGTTTTCCTTAATATCGTTAAACATAGCGCAAACCTTTATGTTGGCGCCGCCGTGCTTCGGTCCCTTAAGCGAGCCTAATGCCGCCGCAATGGCAGAGTATGTGTCTGTTCCCGAAGAGGATACAACATGGGTTGTAAAGGTAGAGTTATTACCGCCGCCGTGCTCTGCGTGAAGCACAAGCGCCGCGTCAAGCACCTTTGCCTCAAGCGGGGTATACTTGCCGTCTATTCTTAACATATAAAGTATATTTTCGGCGGTTGAAAGCTCCGGACGCGGTTCGTGAATAAAAAAGCTGTTGCACCCGTTAAGGTAATAGTTATAGGAATGATACCCGTAAACCGAAAGGGACGGGAAACGCGCTATAAGCTGAAGACACTGGCGCAGGACATTTGGTATAGAGGTATCCTCCGCTTTTTCGTCGTAAGAATAAAGCGTAAGCACGCTTCTTGCAAGCGAGTTCATCATATCCTTTGTGGGCGCCTTCATTATAATATCGCGCACAAACGAGCCGGGCAAACGGCGGTATGATGAAAGCACGCCGTTAAATTCGTTAAGCTGATTCTCCGTAGGTAGCTCGCCGAAAAGCAGAAGATAAACAACCTCTTCAAAGCCGAAGCGGTTATCGTTTATAAAGCCGTCTACAAGGCGCTCAACATCATAGCCCCTGTAATAAAGGTGACCGGGACACGGCACCTCTTCGCCGTCCACGATTTTTTTAGAGACTATTTCGGAAATTTCGGTAAGACCTGTAAGCACGCCCTTACCGTTAAGATCGCGGAGTCCCCTGTTTACCTTATGCTTTATATATAATTCCGGCTGTATGCGGCAGTTACCCATACAAAGCTCGGAATATTTTTCTATTTCGGGCGTTATCGCGGTATAATCTATAATGTTTTTTCCGTTCATCATATCCCTCTTTCTGCAATATATTGTTATAATATTAACATAAAAAGGAAACAACTTCTTTAACTGCCTGTTAATTTTAATAAACCGCGTCAGCGATCTGTCGGCGCGCGGCAATCCGTTTCTCCTTCAAGGGTATTACGGATTCTTTCACGCTCCGCGTTCAGAATGACAAACTGTTTAGTTGTTGCAGCCGCCTCCGAAAATTAAATATTCGGTCTATTCCTTCACATACTCCAAAATATCGGTAATGTCACAGTCAAGCGCACGGCAAAGCTTATCAAGCGTTTTGGTTTCAATGTTTTCATTGTTTTTTAACCTACGTACGGTTTTGCTGTCTATGCCGCTTTTTTCTCTTAAATAATAAGTGGATATGTTTTTCCTTTTCATAGTTTCCCAAAGCCTGTTAAAGCATATCACGCCGATTTCCCCTTATTGTTTTTTGCGTTTTACAGCTTTTCAAGCATTTCGTCTATCGATCTGTCGTTTTTAAAGTCTGCGTCGCAGGGCTTTTTGCAAAGCGACCAGCTTTCGGTAAGAACCGCAGTCTCGCCCGCCTTTACCGTTTTAAGCTCGCTTAGCGATTCCACCTCTATCATATTTTCATTTGTATAGGTTTCAAACGCGCAGCCGCCGTCCGGATAGCTGCCGCCGGGAAGCGCCGTATCAAACCGCTTGCAGAAAATATCGCCGTTAAGGCAGTAATAAACCGTGCCGCAGTTAAGGTCAAAGCCGAGCTTTATCGGCTTTGTGTATTTTTCGTCCTGACGGAGCGTGGCGTACTTACTGCCGAAATAAATGCGGTCGTTGCTTAGATCGGTATACGGCCAAACGGATATCACACGGTTTGCAAGCAGACCTGTATCGTTTGTGTTCATAGGAATTATAAGTGTGCCGCCCTTTTCCGAAACCGAAATACCCCAAACGGCAAAATCCTTATCCTTTTCCGATATGTTTTTAACGCGCATTATAACCTGCATATTCGCGTCGTCCGCGTCCATTTTAATTTCAAGACTTTTTGCAACGCCGTTTTCCTTTTCGGCTTTCGGGGTAAACACCGCGCCGTTTTCGGTAATATCAAAATCCACCGGCTCAAGATCGGGATAATATGTTTCGGGATAGCTTTCGGGAGATACCCATATTCTGTGACCGCCGAGGTTTTCCCAGCGCTTGTTTTCACCGTAAAAATCGGTAAACTGCTTATCGTCCTTAGGTCCGAACGCCGCGCGGTTGCTGCAAAGTATATTCTGCTCGCCCACATAACCGAATCTTATTATGCGCGGTCCTATATCGGTTGTAACATACGCCTCGATAACGCCGTTTGTTATGCAAAGGCATTTTCCGTAATCCTTATAGCTTTCAATTTTTTTAATGCTTACCATAATTATCACTCCGTTTTAATTAGTTTTGCGGTATATTCAAGTCCGCACGGCAATACCCTTGCGGAGGCAAGCGAATAAATATCCGTTGCGCGGCATTCGGTTTCAAACAGCTTTAATGCGTCGCCGCCCAAAGCCTTTATTTCCTCTGCCCGCATAACAAGCGGCGGATCGCACCTGCCTATTTGCGCCTTCAACTGCTCTTCGCCCTTTTTCGAAAAGCCAAGCACCCTTACATAGGGCGGCGCTTTCATAAAAAAGGTGCTGTCGATATCAAGAAACGCCGAAAGCGCAAGCCGCCTTATTCTCGCGTGGGTATACCGCTTTACCTTGACTGTATTATACAATTCTTCAAGGCTTGTTGCAACCCTTATTGCCGAAAAAAGCTTATTTTCTATTCCCTCGCTTAAATCGGGCAGATTTTTAAGCTCCTCGGCTGTTTTTGCGCGCAATACCGCTAAAACGGCGGTTTCTATCCTTTTTATATCGGCAATGCCGTCAGATAAAAAAAGGCTGATAACATTTTCGGGTATATATTCCCTGCAAAATTCGGCGTTGCCCGCAAGCAGCTGCTTTCTTAAAAGCGAGGCGGATACATACCCGTCGCCTGCGGTATTTGAGTCGTGCTGCGCGCCCTTCCTTTTAACCGTTATAAATTTGAAGTCGGCTCCTATGCTTTTTGCCGCCGTAATATATTCGATCGCAAGGTTATTGTTAGCGCCCGAAAGCAGTCCTCCGCCTATATCCGCCGCCCTTTCGCGCGCGGCGGCAAAGGTCATACCGGTTTTAAGGTGTTTTTTTAAGGCCTGCTTATAAGCGTCGGAAGAAAGTATATCCGCCGCAGCCATAAGCATATTTATGTCGCCGCATTCGCTGCCGAACATAACCGTATCGCACCCCGCTGCCTTAAGCGCCGAAACCCCGTGAAGCGCAAAGCTTTGCGCGGAAGACATAGAATAGCATACCGGCATTTCAAGCACAATATCCGCGCCGCACAAAAGCGCCGCGCGTGCGCGCACGCGTTTTTCGGCTATTGCCGTATCGCCGCGCTGTACAAAATTACCGCTTAAAACGGCGGTTACCGTGCCGAGCCGCCGAGCGGCGTTAAGCAAAAAGCAATGCCCCGTATGCAGGGGATTAAACTCGGCTATTATTCCTACCCTTGCCAAAATATCACTTCTTTTTAAAAAAAACTTGAAAAACCTTTTTATATAAAGTATTATATATTAGTTAAAGGATATTTTTCAAGCTATTTTTATTTTTTCACCGGAGGAAGTAAAGTATGAAAATTTTTGTTGTAAACGCAGGCAGCTCGTCATTAAAATATCAGCTTATTGATATGGAAAACGAAAAGGTGCTTGCAAAAGGTCTTTGCGAAAGAATAGGCGTTTCGGGCGCCATTTCCCACAAAACGGCAGACGGCAGAGCTTACGCCGCCGAAACGCCGATGCCCACCCACAGCGAGGCTTTTGAGGCGGTGGTTTACGCCCTTACAAAAAGCGAGGCTAAGGTTATCGATTCGTTTGACGAAATATCGGCTATCGGTCACCGTATAGTGCAGGGCGGCAGCGTTTTCCCGAACAGCTGCCTTGTAACGCCTGAGGTTATAGATAAAATTGAAGAGTTGGGCGCGTTAGCCCCACTTCACAATCCGGCGCACGTGCTTGCAATCCGTGCCTGCATTAAAACCTTCGGCGATAAAATTCCGCAGGTGGTTGTATTTGACACCTCTTTCCACCAGACAATGCCGCCTAAGGCTTATATGTATCCCCTGCCCTATGAGTATTACGAGAAATACGGCGTTCGCAAATACGGCGCGCACGGCACCTCGCACCGCTTCGTAAGCGACCGTGTGGCGGCGCTTGAAAACAAGCCCAAAAAGGATATTAAAATTATTACCTGCCATTTAGGCAACGGCTGCTCCATAACCGCCGTTAAGGACGGCGTATGCGCCGACACCTCAATGGGCTTTACCCCGCTTGACGGATTTATGATGGGTACGCGTTCCGGGACGCTCGACCCCTCGGCGCTTACATACATTGCCGAAAAAGAGCATCTTACTCCCGAAGATGTTAACACCATCTGCAACAAGAAATCGGGTATGCTCGGTATATCGGGCGTTTCAAACGATAACCGCGACATATGCGCCGCGGCGGAAGCGGGAAACAAGCGCGCACAGCTTGCAATTGAAATGCAAAGGTACGAAATACTTAAGTTTGTAGGCTCTTATATAGCCGCTATGAACGGCGTTGACGCTATTGCCTTTACAGGCGGCATAGGCGAAAACGACCCCGATCTTCGCAAATATGTATGCGATAATCTTACCTTTGTGGGCGTAGATATTGACGAGGATAAAAACAAGCTTCGCGGCGAGGAAGTTAAAATTTCCACACCGGAAAGCCGCGTTAACGTTTACGTTATCCCCACTAACGAGGAGCTTGCAATAGCAAGGGATACCCTTGCCATAATTTCAAAATAATCGGAGGAACGATATGAACATCACCGAGGTTAAGGCAAATATTAAAAACGGCGCTTACGACAACAGCTTTTCTATGCTTTACGGCGACGTTTCTGCGGCGCGCGCCCGTTATTTAAAGGCGTGCGAAAGCTTTGATGGCATTTTCGGCGGAAAGGAGAATATCCGCCTTTTCTCCGCTCCCGGCAGAACAGAGGTAGGCGGCAACCATACCGACCATCAGCACGGCTGCGTGCTTGCGGGCGGCGTTAATCTTGACGTTATAGCGGTAGCAGCGCCCAATAACGACGGCAAGGTACGCATTAAGTCCGAAGGCTACGATATGGACGTAATAGATATTACCGAGCTTGAAAAAAACACCGCCGAGCACGGCAGGGCCTCGGCACTTATCCGCGGCGTTTTAAGCCGTTTTAAAGAGCTTGGAGCCGATATTTCGGGCTTTAACGCCTACACCACCTCAAACGTGTTAAAGGGTTCGGGGCTTTCCTCGTCCGCCGCATTCGAGGTGCTTGTGGGCAATATAGTAAACGGTATGTTCTTTAATAATAAGGCGGACGAAATTACAATAGCCAAAATAGGTCAGTACGCCGAGCGCGAGTATTTCGGTAAGCCGTGCGGTCTGCTTGACCAGATGGCAAGCTCGTTAGGCGGCTTTACCTATGCCGATTTCTTTAACCCAGCCGATCCGATAACCGAAAAGATAAACCTTGATATACATTCGTTCGGGTATACCCTCTGCGTTGTTGATACGGGCGGAAACCACGCCAATTTAACGCAGGATTACGCCGATATTACGGTTGAGTGCAAGGAAATCAGCAATAAGCTCGGCGTAGACTTTTTGCGCGACGCCGATCAAAACCGCTTTTATAACAGCATTGCAGAGCTGCGCCGTGCCTGCGGCGACCGCGCAGTGCTTCGCGCTTTCCACTTCTTTAACGAAAACGATCGCGTTGAAAAGCAAAAGGCGGCGCTTAAGGCGGGGGATTTTGAGGGCTTCTTAAAGCTTGTAAACGAATCGGGAGAGTCCTCTTACGATTATTTGCAAAACCTTTATTCAAACTCTGCCGTTTCAGAGCAGGGCTTGCCGCTTGCAATTGCGCTTACAAAGAAATTCCTTAACGGAAAGGGTGCCTGTCGCGTTCACGGCGGCGGCTTTGCGGGCACAATACAGTGCTATATCCCGTCGGAGCTTTTAGCGGACTACAAAAAGACGATAGAGGCCGTATTCGGCGAAAATTCCTGCTGTGTGCTTAATATCCGTCCCGTAGGCGGCTATGAAATTAAGTAAAGCGTACTGCGGCAAATTCTTTTTTAATGCGGAATTATAAAAACAAAAGCTTTAACACAGCCGTTTTAATTTACGGTGTGTTAAAGCTTTTTTGTGTTATATAAATATTTTGTCATTGC
>DJET01000003.1:7242-16444 GCA_002431945.1 Ruminococcaceae bacterium UBA5891
AGCCGGCAGGCGAGACCGCCGTAGGACGCGCGGCAATCCGTTTTTCCCCCTCCTCGTCATTGCGAACGCCGCAAGGCGTGCGGCAATCCGTCTCTCTTTCAAGGGAAATACGGATTCTTTCACGCTCCGCGCTCAGAATGACAAGTCGTTTAGTCATTGCAAATACATAAGGCGTGCGGAAAACCGACGCCCTGTCATTGCGAGCACCGTCAGGTGCGTGGCAATCCGTTCTCCTTAAAAAAGAAAAAACCGATGTTCTCCGTGCAGATGCTTAGAATGACATAATTCCGCATTCCGAATTATGAATTCCGCATTATTTTGTTATGCAGTCCGCCACATAAATGCCCATAGCGCCCGATTGTGAAAGTCCGCGGCATATTCCGCTGCCGTCGCCTATAATATAAACGCCGTCTATAAGCTCAAACTTATCGTTCATAAATTCGGGACGAATGGAATAATACTTGCTTTCGCAGCCGTAAAGCAGGGTGTCGTCGTTCGCGGTACCCGGCGCCACGCGGTCAAGCGCATATATTGTTTCGATAATATTTGTAAGTATTCTGTGCGGAAGCGCCAGCGATATATCGCCCGCAGTTGCCTTAAGGGTAGGTATAACCGTGTTCTGCCCCAAACGGTGGTCGTTGGTTCTTCTGCCCCTTACAAGATCGCCGAAGCGCTGAACAAGCACATTGCCCTTGCCTATCATATTAGCAAGGCGCGAAATGCTCTCGGCATATTCGGTAGGCTGATCGAACGGCTCTGTAAAGCGTATGCTTGAAAGAATTGCAAAGTTGCAGTTATCGGTCTTTTTTGCGGGATCTGCAAAGGAATGACCGTTTGCGGTAATTATGCCGTGATTATTTTCAGCCGATACAAGACCGCCCTTGTTAAAGCAGAACATACGGCAGCGGTCCTCAAAAGTCTTGGTTTTGTAAAGAATTTTCGGCTCGTATATCTTATCCGAAAATTCCTTCCATATCATATCCTTCATTTCAACGCGCACGCCTATATCAACGTGGTTTGAACGCATATGCACCCCGTGCGAACGGCAGAAATCCGCAACAAAGTTTGCCCCGCCGCGGCCGGTTGCTATAATAACCTTTTCGGCCTTTATCGTTTCACCGTTTGCGTAATAAAGGGTATAGCCGTCCTCGCACCTTTCAACCCTTTCGCAATCGTAAAACGCAAGCAGCTCGGTGCCCATTTCGTCAAGCGCGTTTATAAGATTTTGCATTGTGGCATAGTTTTTATCGGTGCCCAAATGCTTTACGTTCATATCAAGAAGCCTTAAATTGTTTTGAATACATTTAAGCTTAAGCTCCTCGTTAGAGCGGTAAACCTTAACCTCGCCCGAAGTGCAGTATTTATTAAGTACCTTATCAACCTCGTCTATGTATTCGTTGGCTTTTTCGTCGCCCAATTCCTCGCCCAGAATACCGCCGTATGCCGTACCTAAATTAAACTTACCGTCCGAAAAAGCGCCCGCGCCGGCATAACCGCTTGTAATAGAGCAGTGCTTGCAGTGAACGCAGGTGTTGTTTTTGCCTGCGGGACAGCGGCGGTTTTCAAGCGTATTGCCGCGTTCGGTAATAACTATCTTAATATCCGGCACATTACAGTGAAGCCTGTAAGCCGCCATAAGACCGCCTATACCCCCGCCTATTATTGCAACATCATATTTTATACCGGACATTGTATATCAATCCTTTTTTTATTATTGCGCACAAAATCAGGCTGCGCTTTCAAAAAGCACAGCCTGTTACTGCTTTCATATTTTAAACTAAAACAGTCGTTTTGTCAACAGTTAATTTTTCGGTTCAAGTGCAACAATCCGTTTTTAAAAAAGGGATTACGGATTCTTTCGCGCTATGCGCTCAGAATGACAAGCTGGTTAGTTCCTGCGAATGTCACGGGGTGTGCAGTAAACCGTCGCTCTGTCATTGCGAAGCCGTGTAAACGGCTGTGGCAATCCGTCTCTCCCCTAAGGGTATTACGGATTCTTTCGTGCTCCGCACTCAGAATGACAAACCGTTTAGTTGTTGCAACCGCCGTAAAATGCGCCGCAATCCGTTCCCCTAAAAAAAGAAAAATCGTTTTATTTTTCAGCTGTTAATTTTTGTACCTGCTTTAAAATTTTGTTAAACGACGAAGAATTTATCTTGCCCATATCTATGCCGTCTATGCTGTACTGATATTTCGTCTCGCTCGCCTTTTTAAACTCAACGCTTGTAGCCGCGCGCGAAGTATCGGAATAGGTAAATACAAAGGTCATATCGGGCGCCGCATTTATTTTATCAACCGTGTAATCGGAGCAGGCAAGCGAAATGCACTCCTGATAAAAGCTTTGGAAATCGCTTGCAACCAGCTTTTTGCCGTTATAGGTTATAACATAGGTTTCCTCTGCGTCCTCGCTGTCATCATACACTATGCCGAAGCTGTAATCCTTATCCGCGGTTTTAACCGTAAAGCCCGAAAGCTCGTTTATAGACTGTAAGCAAACCCAAGAGGCATAGAAATTTGTCGCCTTGTAATCAATAAACGAAAGACTGTCTGCCGCAACCTTACTTATAAGCTTTGCGCCGTCGTACCAAACGGCATAGGCGCCGTCGCTTTGCTGTTTAAAGGAATAGGTAAGCGAATAATCGCCTATTTTAATTGCGGCGGTAAGGTCGGGACTGTCAAGCCCCAGTGACTTTCTTGCCGCGGCGGAGGTATCGAACGAATACGCCCCCGTAACGCTTACTCCGCTTTTAAACAGCGTGAAAATACCGTCGATATTATCGGCTATGCGTTTTGTGGGCGAGGTGGTCATATACGCCGCATACTGAGAAAGATTTTCATCGGTATTGGGGGTTATAACAACCTTTTCGGGGAAGTTTTTGCCAGTAACGGTAATCGAATCAAACGAAGAAAGGTCGCCGTTATCGTCTGTATACTTTGTTTTCATAGCGTCGATAACGGTAACGCCCGGTATTGCGTCTGTTTTGGCAAGACTTAACGCGTCAAAGGTAAAGGTACTGCTTAATTCGCTTTCGGTTATATATATTTTATCGTCGGTTGAAAGCTTTATATAAGTACCCGTGCCGTCAGGCGAGGCGCCGCCCACAAGCAGCGACATCTCCGCGCCGTCGTTCGTTACAATATCCGCCTTTGTTTCGGGATTTTCAAGCCCGCATTCGGCGGCGGTCTTCGTTGTTATTTCGCGCACGGCGGTAACCGCGGCGGCGGCTGATACAATGCTTTCGGCAGAGGAAGAGCTTATAACGTCCTTTTCATATCCGTCAAGATACCATTTAACCTCTTCCGAGGAAGACGATGATGAAGATGAAGAAGAGGACTCGCTTTCCTCCTTTACCGAATAAAGCTTAAACTCGCCGTTTTTATTTGTTACGGTAACGGTTTTAAGCTCGTCGGTTTTAAGCTCTAACACCTTTATTGTTTCAAATGCGGAGGACGGGGTGCTTTCTTCCTTTTCGGGAATAAGCTTTATAACCGCAACCGTGCCGCCCGCAAGCACCGCAACCGCAAGCAGCGAGGCGATTATTACGGGCAGGCGTTTTCTTTTTTGCGTTTTATGAGCACTTTTATGCTCGGTAGGGTCTGAAAAAACGGTAGAAAACCCGTTTTCGGTATTTTCCGTGTTTTCAGTCTCTTTTTCGGGAAAATCACTCATTAGGCATTCTTTCTCCTGATAAAGATGTATATGCCTGCCGCGATAGAGGCTATCGGCAGTATGAACATAAATATTATTCTGATAACATTGGCGGAGGACTCGCTTACGGAATCGGAATAGCTTTCGTTTGTAATGGTTTTGGATACAAACGAAATACCGGTGTTTTCCGCTCCCACGGCGCGTTCCGCACAGGCAAGCGTAAGGTTTTTGTTTGAAACCGAGGACTGCTCGTTGTAAACCGAGCTTATAAACTCGTAGCTGTCAAACGCAAAAACATAGCTTGCAATTTCGTTATTATCGTCGTCGTATTCCATTTTCTTTGCCTCGATAACGGCGGGATACGCCTGCTTTGCGTAATCATCTGCACCCGTCCAGTCGGTCGCGGTTCCCACAGGCGCCGCAACCGTGCTTTCAAGCGAAGATATAAGCTTTGTTACGGTAATGCTGCCCTCGCTGTCGAACGCGGTGGTAAACGGAACGTTATGACCGGTAATGCAAAGCTGCATACCGCTTGTAATATCGTTATCCGAGCTTGCGGGATATACGCCCATTGTCATCGGATCGTCCGGTATATGGTTTTGCGAATTGGTCTCAAACAGCACGCCCTCGCCTACCGATATACCCCACTGGCTTAAGAAATCGTAAAGATTTGTAAGGTAAGGGGCTGAATCGCTTGCAAAGAACAAGAGGCCCTTGCCGAGCTTACCGTCGTTTTCAAGGAATTCCGAAAGCGCGTCAAGCTCGCCGCCTAAAAAGTCGGTAGTGGGCGCGGCTATAATAACCGCGTCGTAATCGGACGGAACGGAGCTTACCATACTGTCCGATATAACCGTAATATCATAGTTGTTCGCCTTAAGCAGGGTTTGGTAATCGGCGGTGTAATCGTCCTTTGAGTGACCGGTAAGCAGCGCAACCTTTTTGGTCTTGCTGCTTGTAACGTACGCTATTGCGCTTGTTACCGCGGTTTCAACATTGTTGCCGCTTACGGTTGACATTGAATATCCGTATGCGGCATAGGTGCTGTCTTCGGAAAGGTTGTAAATATCCTCAAAGCCCAGTATCTTGTAGCGCTCGTTTCCGTCTTTAGAAGACGAAACGATTATATCGCCGTAATTAAGGGTTTCGTTTGAATATTTTTGCGATATCTCGGTAAATTCCGAGGACTGCGTATCAACATAGTTTAATTTTATGTTTTTGTTATAGTTCGGGTATTTATCAAGCAACTTTACGGTTTGCTTATAATAATCCGAAGCGTCCGACGATACGCCGTATTTCTGAGCGTAATAGCTCATATAGCCGCCGGTATATCCCTCTTCCTCGGCGCAGACGGTAACGGTAACCTCGTCCTTAAGCCCTTTAAGATAGTCTATATTTTCCTCGCTTACGGAATTTTCCTTTTGCGAGGACATATCGAATTCAAGCACAAAGCGCTTTGAAAGCGCGTTTACAAGCACGTTAAGCACTATAAGCCCCGCAAGCACAGCCGCGGTTATTGCTACTGAATATCCGCCGCGGCGAAGCAAAGCTTCATTTTTAAGCTTTTTCGGCTTAGCAGCCTTTTTCTCTGCCCTTTCAGCCTTTTTTGCGGCTTTCTTTGCCTCTTTCTCGGCTTTTTTAGCCGCCTTGTCATCGGGCGCCGCAGTCTCCTCCGCCTTTACGGGTTCGGGGTTTAAATTCTTATTTTCTTCCATTCTGCACACCTTCCTTTACGCCCATCTTCTCTTGTCAAGCGAGCGCACGCACAGAAAAAGGAACGCCGCGCTTATGCTTACAAAATAAAGTATATCGGGAACAGATAAAACGCTTTCTCCGAAGTTTTCCGCCGCGGATATAAACGCCGCCTTTTCCACCACGGTGGCTATCCACGAAACGTTTATCATACTTGCAAAGTTAGACATATAAAGCACAAGTATGTTAATAACAAGGGTAAGTATGGCGGATATAACCGAGCTTTCGGTAAGGGACGATATAAACATACCTATCGCTATAAGCGCACTGCCCAGCAGCAGCATACCGAAAAGCGCGTAAATGTAAGACATAACGTTAACGCTTACGTAAGAGGCTATTATTATTTCAAAAATAACAGTAGGCGCAAAGCCGAGCGCAAACACCGCCAACGCCGCAAAAAATTTGCCAAGCACTATTCCCGTAAGCTTAACGGGGGCGGTAAGCAGCGCCTGATCTACCTTTTGGCGCCTGTCCTCGCTCATAAGACGCATTGTAAGCACCGGCATTGTAAACACCGCAACGGTGGACATTGCCATTATAACCATTGAAATATCGGGGCTGCCGCTTTGATAAATAAGCGAAAAGAAAAGCCCCAAGAAGAAGTAAAACGCCGCTAACACTATAAATCCGATAGGGGTTGAGAAATACGATTTAAATTCTCTTTTAAATACCGCGTTCATTATTCCTTTTCCTCCTTCTCTTCCGCCGAAACGGTAACCTCTTCGCCGTTAAGCTCTATTTTAACATCGGTCTTTTTCGGTTCTTCCTTTATACCGAGCATTCGCTTCGCCTCGTCGTTATCGGCGGCCTCGGTAAGGCGCAGGAATATCTGCTCAAGCGATACCTTGTTGCTTGTAAGGGCAAGCAGAGTTTTACCGCGCGAAGCAATACGCTCCGATACCGCGCCGCGGATATCCGCGCCCGGCTGCGGATCTATAAGGAAATCGAAAGAGCCGTCTTCCTTTCTGCCTAAGGAGCTTACCTCCTTAACGCCCTTAACGGTCTTAAGCGCGTCAAGCATATCCTGCTCGCTGCAAACCACTCGCGCCACGATGGAATGATCGCTTGAAAGCTTATCCGAAAGGTTTTCGGGCGTGTCGTCCGCTATTATCTGGCCCTTGTTGATAATTATAACGCGCTTGCACACCGCCTGAATTTCGGAAAGTATGTGCGAGGAAAGTATTATGGTGTGGTTTCTGCCGAGCCTTGAAATAAGATTTCTTATTTCGATAATCTGCTTCGGGTCAAGACCAACCGTAGGCTCGTCCAAAATAAGTACGTCGGGGTTTCCTATAAGCGCCTGCGCAAAGCCGACTCTTTGGCGGTAGCCCTTTGAAAGGTTCTTTATAAGGCGGTTCTGCACGTTGTCTATCTTAACAAGGCGCAATATCTCGTCTATGTGCGGTTTCTTCGGAAACTTTACCTTTTTAAGGTCGTATATAAAGTTTAAGTATTCGCGCACCTTCATATCGGTGTAAAGCGGCGGAATTTCAGGCAGATAGCCTATTCTGCGCTTTGCGTCTTCGGGGTATTCGGTTATATCGTATCCGTCTATAACCACCTTGCCCTGCGTAAGGGAAAGATATCCCGTAAGGATATTCATAATTGTGGATTTGCCTGCGCCGTTCGGTCCCAAAAAGCCGATAATCTCGCCCTTGTCTATGTTAAAGCTTACGTCCTTAACCGCAAGGTGAGTACCGTACCGTTTGCTTAGTCCGGTTACTTCTATCATTTATATTCCTCCATGACAGTTTGTTACATTTTAGATAATACCAAACAAATTTACACATTTATTAAACAAACTGTGAATATTATACCGCTTTATGCCATATGTATCAAGAAAAAAATGTCCGTTCCCCGAAAAAAATCGGAAAACGGACTAAGATTTTAAGAATACATTGCGTTTGCGCTCATATAATCGTAGATTGCCTTGCCGTGGCCCTGCTCCTCGCTTTGAATGGTGTTAAGCACCTTGCGCAGACTTTCCTGCGTAAATTCAAAAACGCAGGTATCGTACAGGTGCGAAGCGTGCTTTTCCATTGTAAGCGTGTCGGTGCAAAGGTAGCAGTCGTGCTTTTTATCCTCTGTTTCGCCTACGCCGTAAGTCGCGCTAAAGGCGGTGGGTATGCTTTTTCCCGTGCCGGTTGCAGGCGAGGTGCCGCTTTCTATTTGGTTTATCATCTCAAGATGCCTTTGCTCCACCGCGGCAATATCGGAAAACAGAGTTTTAAGCTGCGGGTCGCGCGCGTCCGACGAATACTGCGTGTATTTATCCACGCAAAGCTTTTCCTGTGTTTTAAGATCCTTTAAAAGAGAAGTTTCCTTTTGTGTTAATTGCATTGTTATCACCTCAAGCTTATTATTATCCCAAAACCACTTCTTATGCACAAACCGCTTGACATAAAACGCAAAAATGTTAAAATAATAGCGGTGATATAAATGATAAAAAATATTTTTTTCGATCTTGACGGCACGCTTTTACCTATGGACGAGGAAAAGTTTACAAAAGCTTATTTTTCCCTGCTTGCCAAAGCAGTTGCGCCCTTGGGCTATGAGCCCGAAAAGCTGATAAACGCGGTGTGGAAAGGAACCGCCGCTATGTATAAAAACGACGGCTCGGTCACAAACGAGCAGGCGTTCTGGCGCGAATTCGGTAATATCTACGGCGAAAAGGGGCTTTCGGACAAGCCCGCCTTTGACAAGTTTTATAAAACCGAATTTCAAAACACAATATCCGCCTGCGGCTTTAACAAAAAGGCGGACGAAACCGTTAAAGCCCTTAAAAAAGAGGGTTATAGGCTTGTAATCGCCACAAACCCCATTTTTCCGAGGGTTGCTACCGCAAGCCGCATAAAGTGGGCGGGCATAGATAAAAACGATTTTCTGCTTTTTACCGCTTATGAAGACTCGCACTTTTGCAAGCCGAACCTTGCTTATTATAAGGAAATACTTGAAAAAACAGGTCTTAAAGCGGAAGAATGCCTTATGGTCGGAAACGACGTAAGCGAGGATATGGTTGCCGCAAAGCTTGGTATGAAGGTATTTCTTATGCCCGATTGCCTTATAAACAAAACGGGAGCGGATATTACGCAATATCCACGCGGCGGTTTTGACGAGCTTTTAAATTACATAGAAAAGCTGAATTAAGCTTAAATTGCGTTTTGCCATTCCCCTTCGGCAATCCGTTTTTTAAAAAAGAGATTACGGATTCTTTCGCGCTATGCGCTCAGAATGACACACAATTTAGTTATTGCGAATACTTATGGCGTGTGGTTATACTTTCATTTACCCGTCATTGCGAGCACCGTTAGGTGCGCGGCAATCCGCTTTTCCTCTTAAACCCCTGCACAAGACAAAAGCATTGTAATAAGGTTTGTACTAAGCTTACGAAATAAAAAAGCTTTAATACCCGTAAAGCATTACGGAGATATTAAAGCTTTCGGTTTTTATTAAGCTATATGTGCCATATGGCTTAATACGCTGTAAGACTATACGAACGGGGATTCACAAGGGGAACCCCCTTGTGCCGTTTGTTGAGAGCGGATATGCAGTTTTATTAAAAACGCTCTTTTATATACCGTCCGCTCGAACAGGAAGGTTCGGAAACCCGATCGGAAGGGTGTCCGACGGCTCTTTCCCCTATTTCTGTCCGTACAGAAATAGGGTGCCTGCGCGGCACGAGCGCAGAAAGACTTTATTTTTCAAAAAAAAGAAAACGGATTGCCACAGCCGTTTACACGGCTTCGCAATGACGAAGGGTGTGGGAAAACGGATTTCCGCACACCTAACGGCGGTCTCGCCTGC
>DJET01000040.1 GCA_002431945.1 Ruminococcaceae bacterium UBA5891
CTGGACTTTTTCGACAGACTGAATCGGCTCCGAATTTTCGGAGCCGATTTTTGTTTGTCAAAAAGTTTTGTTGATGCTTTTACCTGTCATTGCGGTGCGGGTGTCCGGTGGACACCTCTGCAAAGCAGTAGCACCGACCGAGCCGTCAGGCGAGACCGCCGCAAGGTGCGCGGCAATCCGTTTCTCTCCCTCGTCATTGCGAACGCCGTCAGGCGTGTGGCAATCCGTTCTTTTTTTAAAAGGGAATACGGATTCTTTCGCGCTGTGCGCTCAGAATGACATAGCCTTTCGTCATTGCGAGTGCCGAAGGCGTGCGGCAATCCGTTTTCCTTTTTAAAGAAATAACAGTGAATTTGGGTTTAAGCGTATTAAAGCGCCGCTGGTGTAAAGCCTAAATCGCTTAAGGTATCAAGCGCGGTTTTAAGGCAATGCTCGCAGCCGTTTACCGTAACGGTTTTATCCTCAAGCGATACGGTAAAATCAAGCTTTTCGGCGGTAAGCGCCTTTGTAATGCGGTTTACGCAGGCATTACAGTGCATATCGGGTACAGAGATTTTTCTTTCCATTTCAGTTCCTCATTTCATAAGCTTTTGCAGGGTTAAAACAAGCTCGTCTATAACCGAGTCGTCCCCCCGTCTTATATTTTCAGCCACACAGGTGTGTATGTGGTTTGAAAGCAGTTCCTTGTTAAACGCGTTAAGCGCCGCGCTTATTGCCGAAACCTGAGTGAGAATATCGGTGCAGTACGCGTCGTTTTCAAGCATATTTTTAACGCCGCGCACCTGTCCCTCAATTCGGTTAAGACGGTTTATAAGCGAGCGGTATTCGCTGTCGCTTCGGTGCTTGCGCTTTTTAGAACATTCACATTCGCTCATAGCTTTTTACTCCTTAATCTTAATGCGTTGCTTACCACAAATACCGAGCTTAGCGACATTGCAAGCCCTGCAAGCATAGGACTTAAAAGCGGGCCGCCGAACAGATACAAAAGCCCTGCCGCCACGGGTATGCAAACCGTGTTATAGCAAAACGCCCAGAAAAGGTTTTCTTTAATGTTTGTAATTGTAAGGCGGCTTAATCTTATCGCGCGCGGCACGTCTACGGGGTCGCTTTTCATAAGCACAATATCCGCCGCCTCTATTGCAATATCGCTGCCGCCGCCGATAGCGCAGCCTATATCCGCCTTTGTAAGGGCGGGGGCATCGTTTATGCCGTCGCCGACCATCATAACGGTGCCGTATTGCGACTGTATTTTTTCAACCGTTTCAGCCTTTTGTTCGGGCAGAACCTCGGCGTATACCTCGTCTGCTCCCACTATGCCGCCTATATAATCGGCGCACGCCTTATTATCGCCCGAAAGTATAACCGTATGCACGCCGAGCTTTTTAAGGCGGCTGAATGCCTCGCGCGAGGTTTCTCTTACGCTGTCCGCAACCGCTATAACGCCGAGCGCTTTATTATCCGCGCTTACGTATATAAGCGATTTGCCTTCGCTTGCCAATTGCTCGCCCTTGCTTTTATATGCTGAAACGTCTATGCCGTTTTCCGTTAAGAGCGCCGCACTGCCGAGCAGAACCGTTTTCCCGTTCGCTGCGGCGGAAATTCCCTTGCCCGAAATGTTTTTAACGTCATCGGGGCGATTTTCGGGCTTTATGCCTTTTTCCGCTGCGTATGCCGTAACCGCCTTTGCAAGCGGGTGATCCGAAACCGCTTCCACCGCCGCGGCATAATACAAAAGCTCTTTTTCGTTATCGGAGCATACGTCGGTAACCGCCGCCTTGCCAACGGTTACGGTTCCTGTTTTATCAAAAATAACCGCCTTTACTTTGTGGGTGATTTCAAGTATTTCACCGTTTCGTATCAGTATTCCGTTAGAGGCGCCAAGCCCCGTTCCCACCATAATGGCGGTAGGCGTTGCAAGCCCCAACGCGCATGGGCAGGCTATAACCAAAACGCCTGTAAACACCTTTAACACAAACGAAATTTCCTTGCCTGCAATAAGCCATGCGGCGGCGGCTAAAACGGCAATTATTATTACCGCAGGCACAAAAACGCCGGCAACCTTATCCGCCGTTTTTGAAATGGGGGCTTTTTTATTCTGCGCGTCCTCAACAAATTTTATTATTTTTGCAAGCGCGGTATCTTCCCCTATATTTGTTACCTTAACGTAAATAACTCCGCTTATGTTTATGCTGCCGCCTATTACCCTGCTGCCCGTGCTTTTCTCAACAGGTATGCTTTCTCCCGTAAGCATGGCTTCGTTTACGCTGCTTGTGCCGTCTGTTACAACGCCGTCAAGCGGTACCTTAGCGCCCGGCTTTACAATAAGCGTTTCGCCGACGGCTACCTCTCCGGTAGGAACGGTAAGCTCCTTGCCGTCTTTTAAAACCACCGCGGTATCCGGCGAAAGCTCCATAAGCTTTTTAATTGCGGATTCGGTTTTTTTCTGGCTTCTTAGCTCTAACTGTTTACCGAGCGACACAAGCGTTATAACCACCGCAACGCTTTCATAATAAAGATTATGCACCGCGTGGTGATAATAGGGAATGGCATAGGTCATTACAACGCTGTATATAAACGAAGCCCCCGCGCCTATGGCTACAAGCGAGTCCATATTCGGGTTGCCGCGAAACAGCAGCGGTATTCCCGTGGTGAAAAACCTTTTGCCTATAAACATTACGGGTATTGTAAGCAAAAGCTGCGTAAGCGCAAAGCCGTATGGGTCCTTAGTCATATCCGCAAAAAACGGTACGGGCAGATTTTTTATCATCATTTGCCCCATTGAAACATAAAGCAGCACCGCCGATAATACCGCGGAGATTATAAGCCCCGAAAAGCCGCTTTTTACCTTTTTTTCGGGCTGTTTTTCGGCTGCCTTTTCCTGTGCTTCGGGCGATATGCCGAAGCCCGCGCGTTCAACCGCCCTTTTAAAATCGGCAGGACCTGTTTTTGCTTCATCGTAGCTTACCGTCATTTTTTCGGTTACAAGGTTAACCTCGCAGCTTTCAACGCCGTCAAGCTTTGAAACCACGCGCTGAACCGAGGCGGAGCAGGCGGCACAGGACATACCGCTTATATTATATCTTTCTTCCTTCATAGGCATTTCCTTTCCAAATACCCCATACGGGTATCTGACAGTAATTATATACCCCCATACGGTATTTGTCAATAGTATGCCCGAATTTTTTTAATTCACTCCGTAATACTCTCTTAATATTTCAAGTCCTCTCAGCAAAAGTCCGTGCACCGATTGCCTTGAAATACAAAGCCTGTCCGCAGTTTCGGCGTCCGAAAAGCCGTAAACGTAACGGCTTATAATAACAAATTTTTGTTTTTCCGATAACAGCTTAAGCCCTTCGGTTAAGGCTATTTTCGTATCAAATTCGTAAGCTTCGGCTCCCGAATTATCAAAAAGCTCCTCGCATTCGGCACGGTATTTACTGTTTCTTTTTGATAGGTTTATGTACTGGTTTCGCAGCGATACCGCAAGATACCTTTTAAGCGTGTCTGAGCCGTCGGCTTTAAATTTTTTTATATCTATCTCGTAAATAAGCTCTAACAAAAATACCGTAAGCTCCTGCGCGGCGTCCTCATATCCGAGCTTTTTTGCGTAAAATGAAATAAGCCTGTCGCAAACCCCGTAAAGCTCTCCGAAGCGTGACATATCCTGCCCTTTAATTTCCTTAATAATTGCCGATAATTCTTTATTGCACATTTTATCTGCCTGCCTTTCTGCTATTTAGAAACGAAAAAAGCAGGTGTTTTGTAAACATACAAAAAAATTAAATTTTAATTTATTTCTGCCGCTTTTTAAACTCTGCCCTCTCATTCGTGAAATTTTATATAAATGACTTTTGAATTTTCACATTTTTGGAGTAAAAGGCTGTTTTTTTAGAGTAAAAAGCAATTTTTTTGCTATTTTAGGTCATAAAAAGTTAAATATTGACATTTAATGGCTAATGTTGTATAATATTGTCGAAATATGTCGAATAAGGGCGGTGCCGAATATTAAAAATGAAAATAGCAATTTGCGACAATGATATTAAGAGCCTGAAAAAGAGCAAAAAAACGGTGTACGAATATTTAAACAGACGTAATATTGACTCGGTGGTAGACGAATTTACGTCGGGGGTCGCACTGCTTAAAAGCAACTGTAATTATTTGGTTGTAATACTTGAATACCATATAGGGGATATTAACGGTCTTGAAACCGCCGCGCTTATTCACAAGCGCAATCCTAAATGCGCAATTATTTTTTTAAGCGAATGCAGCGAGTTTGTATTTGATTCGTTCAAGGTAAATCCGTACAGATTTCTTTTAAAGCCGCTTGAGCGCAACGCGCTTTTCGACGCGCTTGACGATTATTTCGGCACCCGCATAAGCGACAGACCCGTTTGGGTAAAATGCGGCGACGACACTGTTTGCTTTAATACGGGGGATATTTATTATCTTGAAGCGGATAATAAAAACTGTCTTATCCGTCTTGAGGACGAGAGCGTGCGCTGCAACAAAACAATGGCAAGGGTATACGGCGTACTGCCTAAAAATCATTTTTGCAAAATAAACAGGGCGTTTGTGGTAAACTTTAATTACATTTCGGCTTACAGCAGCGACAGCATATGCCTTAATAACGGCGAAATTCTGCCGCTCAGCCGAAATTACTGTAAAAGCTTTAAGGAGGAATACTTAAGCTACGCCAATCCGTGCGTACTGTAAAAAAAGTGTATAAAAGGTTGATTTTAGGTTTAAAAAAAGGTATTATATAAGTATTAAGTAAATTTCGGAGGAAAAAATGTTAGAGCTGAAAAACATTTCCTTCAGCGCCGGTGACGGCGAAGGGGAAAAAGAGATATTAAAAAACGTAAGCCTTAAAATAGATGAAAGCTTTACGGTAATAACAGGACCTAACGGCGGCGGAAAATCAACGCTTGCAAAAATAATAGCGGGTATAATAAAGCCGACAGACGGCGCTATATTGCTTGACGGGGAGGATATAACCGGTCTTTCGATAACCGAGCGCGCAAACAAGGGTATAAGCTTTGCCTTTCAGCAGCCGGTGCATTTTAAGGGCATACGCGTGCACGATCTGTTAAGCCTTGCCGCCGGTAAGGATTTAAGCCTTAACGACGCCTGCGATTATCTCTCGCAGGTAGGTCTTTGCGCGCGCGATTATATTGAGCGCGAGGTAAACGCCTCGCTTTCGGGCGGCGAGCTTAAAAGAATAGAAATTGCAACCGTTTTGGCGCGTTCGACTAAGGTTTCGCTGTTTGACGAGCCTGAGGCGGGCATAGACCTTTGGAGCTTCGGAAACCTAATTAACGTGTTTGAAAAAATGCACGGCAGTCTCGGCGGCTCGATAATAATAATCTCCCATCAGGAGCGTATTCTTAATATAGCCGATAAAATAGTTGTTATAGACGGCGGAAGCATTAAAGCCACCGGCACAAAGGAAGAGGTTTTGCCGGAGCTTTTAGGCACTGTTGAAAGCGGCTGCAGGGCGATCTCCTGCAAGGAAGGGGAGGCTTAACAATGAACAATACCGAGCTTGAGCTTTTAAAGATAATAGCCGATATGGGCGCAACGACCGAGGGCGCTTACAATATCCGCGCCAACGGTCAGCTTGCAGACCGTAAGGTAACGGAAAATATAAATATAAAAACAAAGACCGATAACCCCGGAATAGATATAATAATAAAGCCGGATACAAAGGGCGAAACCGTTCATATTCCGGTTATTATCAGCGAAACGGGACTTACCGATCTTGTATATAACGATTTTTATATAGGCGATAACTGCGATGTAACAATAGTGGCGGGCTGCGGCATACACAACTGCGGCGAAAGCCTGTCGCGGCACGACGGTATTCACACCTTTTACATCGGCAAAAACGCAAAGGTTAAATATATTGAAAAGCATTACGGCGAGGGCGACGGCAACGGCGAAAACGTTATGAACCCCACCACAATAGTCAATATCGAAGACGGCGGCTATATGGAAATGGAAACCGCGCAGATAAAGGGTATAGACTCAACAAACCGTGTTACAAAGGCGCGCCTTAAGGATAATGCGACAATAGTTATACACGAAAAAATTATGACACACGGCAAACAGAAAGCGCAAACCGATTTTACCGTTGATCTTGACGGTGAAAATTCGGGAGCGAACGTGATCTCGCGTTCGGTTGCAAAGGGCAGCTCGTTCCAGAAGTTTTTATCAAAAATCAACGGCAACAACGTCTGTAACGGTCATACCGAGTGCGACGCCATAATTATGGACTCCGGCCGTGTTACCGCAATACCCGAACTTACGGCGAATAATATAGACGCCTCGCTTATTCACGAGGCGGCAATAGGCAAAATAGCCGGCGATCAGCTTATAAAGCTTATGACCTTGGGCCTGACCGAGGCGCAGGCGGAGGAGCAGATTATAAACGGATTTTTAAAATAAGCCCGTTTTGTTAATATCGTTATCGTGTATAACGGTGACGTATTTAACAGAGGATAATTCGCAGATCATCGTGCTGCAGCCTCTGTACAGCTTAAGTATCAGGTAATCGGCGCCTACCTCTAACAGGGTTCCCACTCTGCTTTCAAGTCTGCCGCCTATAAGCGACTCCACCCGCACAAGCTTGCCCACGCATTTTTTTAAAATATCCGTAATGCGGCAGGGAGCGGAGGAAACGGCGGGCGGCGCGGCTTTTACCTTTGCTTCGCCGCATTTTTTAAGATAGCTTTCGTAATAATTCAGGTCCTTTTCACTTACAATAGGGCAGGGGAAGTTTTTTTCCATAGCTTATCAGCTCCAAATATTATTATTTACTATATGATATGAAACGAACGCCTACGGCGTTATTAAAAGAGGAGGAAAAGTATGTCTACACCGCATATAGCAGCCGAAAAAGGCGATTTTGCAAAAACCGTGCTTATGCCGGGCGATCCGTACCGTTCGGCGCTTATTGCCGAAAGCTTTTTAAGCGAAGCCCGCCTTGTGAACGACGTGCGCGGAGTGCGCGGCTATACGGGGCTTTATAAGGGCGTTCCCGTTTCGGTTATGGCAAGCGGTATGGGTATGCCGTCTATCGGTATTTATTCTTACGAGCTTTATAATTTTTTCGGCGTTGAAAATATTATACGGGTAGGCTCGGCGGGCTCTTACAGCCGAAACGTTAAGGTGCGCGATATTGTAATTGCTATGGGGGCTTGCACCGATTCGGCATATGCCTCGCAGTTTAACCTGCCCGGCACGTTCGCGCCCGTGGCGGATTTTAATTTGCTTGAAACGGCGGTTAAAAAGGCGCGCGAATTAAAATTTAATTTTCACGTCGGCAATGTGATTTCAAGCGACCGCTTTTACGGCGACGCTGCCGATCTGCCTATAGCGGAGCAGCCGCAGAGCCTTTGGGGCAAAATGGGCGTGCTTGCGGTTGAAATGGAAACGGCGGCGCTTTATATGAATGCGGCAAGGGCGGGCAAAAAAGCGCTTGCTGTCTGCACGGTATCGGATTCGCTTATTACCGGCGAGGCGCTTTCTGCCAAAGAGCGCCAAAATTCCTTTACCGATATGATAAGGCTCTCGCTTGAGACCGCGGCGGAGCTTTGAAATATGACGGTTAAGGAAAGACTTTTGCCGCTGCTGAGCGAAAACAGGTTTATATCGGGCGAGCAGGCGGCTAAGGAGCTTAACGTAAGCCGCGCGGCTGTTTGGAAAGCGGTGGAGCAGTTAAGGCGCGAGGGCTGCGAAATAGAAGCGGTTACAAACAAGGGCTACCGCTTGGGGTGCGATAACGATATTTTGCAGGCAGGCAAAATAAACGAGCTTTTAGGACCGCTTTCTGACGCCCTTTACATAAACGTTGAACGCACCGTAACGTCAACGAATATATTGCTTAAGGAAAAGGCGGCTTTGGGCGCGCCGGAGGGCACCGTGCTTATAGCGTCAAGCCAAACATCGGGCAGGGGCAGATTTGCGCGCAAATTTTATTCCCCCGAAAACAGCGGAATTTATATGAGCATACTTTTGCGGCCGCGTATGCCTGCGGAAAACGCCGTGCTTATAACAACCGCCGCAGCTGCCGCGGTTGCCGTTGCCGCAGAAAATTTAAGCGGTAAAAAAACCGAGATCAAATGGGTAAACGACGTGCTTATAAACGGCAAAAAGATTTGCGGAATTTTAACCGAGGCGGCGCTTGATGTGGAAAGCGGCAGTCTTGATTACGCGGTGTTGGGTATAGGAATTAATGCATATACCCCAAGCGGCGGCTTTCCCGAAGAAATAAAGAATATCGCCGGAGCGGTATTTGAGCAAAAGGCGGCGGACCTTCGCAACCGCCTTGCAGCCGAGGTGCTTAAAAGCTTTTACGGTTTTTATTCCTCGCTTGAAGGCCGCGGCTTTCTTGAAGAATACCGCCGCCGCAGCGCGGTTATAGGCAAAAGAATATCAGTTATTTCGCGGGACGGAGCCGTTTTTGCAACCGCACTCGGAATAGACGAAAATTGCAGGCTGCAGGTGAAATACGACGACGGCAGAACAGCCGCTCTTTCCTCAGGCGAGATAAGTACAAAAATAATGTAAAATAAAAATCTTACCACTTGAAAAATACAGGATAATGTGATAATATTGTCGTATATTAGAGTTTACGGGAGAAAAAAATGTCTGAAGACAACAGTATAAACAGCAAGCTTAATTTTAAAGATATATTTTTTACGGCGCTTAATAAATGGTATATTCTGCTCATAGCGCTGCTGCTTTGTATTTCCGCGTCACTTATTTATTCGTATTTTATTGTGACGCCGCTTTACAGATCAACCGGCAAAATTTATTTAACCAATAAAGACGACGGTAAAATAAGCACAAGCGAGATTGCGATTTCATCTTATCTTACAAAGGATTACGAAAATCTAATAACAGACCGCGCGGTGCTTGACGAGGTATCCTCAAGGCTTGGCGGTAAGTATTCCTATGCGGAGCTTAAGCGTGCGGTTTACATTGAAAATCCGGAGGATACGCGCTTTCTTGAAATAACGGTTACCACCGCAAGCCCGAATGATTCAAAAAAAATCGTGGATACGGTGTGCAGCGTTGCGCAGGAGAAAATTATCGAGCTTTTGGGAATAGACAGGGTTACCATTATACGCGGCGGCAATGTTCCGCAGTCGCCCGCGGTACCGAACGTAAGCCTTAACATAATAAAATCGGCGATCATTGCAATACTTATTTTTGCGGCGGCTGTTTTGGCAATGGTAATGTTCAACGATAAGATAAACGGTCCCGAAGACGTTGAAAAATACCTCGGTATAAGCGTGCTCGGTAATATACCGTATCAAAACCGCAACAAAGCGAAAAGATAAAAAAGATACTTGACTTAATAGATTTGACGTTATTTGTCGGAAAGGCAGTTTATGTTAACCGAAAACGAAGAGCTTTATAACAGCGGTATGTTTGAATACGCCGGAAAGGTGAATTTTAACGCCGCGTCTCAAAACGGATATCTTACAAACGAAAATTATAAAACACTCAGAACAAACATACTTTTTTGCGGAACGGATATAAAAACAATAGTTTTAACAAGCGCCAGAGAAAACGAGGGCAAAAGCACCGTTTCGGCAGAGCTTGCAAAAAGCCTTGCGGAGGCGGGCAAAAAAACCGTTTTTATAGACGCCGATATGAGAAAATCCGTGCTTATGCGTCGCAGCGCCGCGTCGCGCGGCTTTTGCGGACTTTCGGAATATCTTTCCGGTCAGGCAGAGCTTTCCGATGTGCTTTATAACACCCAAATACAGAATTTCGATGTCATTTTCAGCGGCAGGTTTCCGCCTAATCCGGTTGAGCTTTTAGGCTCGCAAAGCTTTGTAAAGCTTATGGATATGCTTAAATCCGTTTACGATTATGTTATAATCGATTCACCGCCGCTCGGCGCTATTATAGACGCAGCGGTTATCGCTTCTTATTGCGACGGGGCAATTATTGTAATAACCACCGGAAAGATACCGTATACCGAGTGTCTTGAGGTAAAGGAGCAGCTTTCAAAAAGCGGCTGTAAAATACTCGGCGCGGTGCTTAACGATATATACGGCAAGCGCACCAAATATTATAAAAAGTATTACAGACAGCGCGAGTATTCAAAAGAGGCTAAAAAAATCAAGTACAGATAGGCAATACAATCAGGACGCACCGCAAACACAAAAACTTGACAAATGCCAGAAAAAGCCTTATAATTCAATTAGATTTAACTTTTGGAGGAATTGTAAAATATGATTAGTGCCGGCGATTTCAGAAACGGAGTAACCTTTGAAGAGGACGGAAACGTTCTTCAGGTAATAGAATTTCAGCATGTAAAGCCCGGAAAAGGCGCTGCCTTTGTAAGAACTAAGGTTAAAAACGTAATTACCGGTTCGGTTGTTGAAAAAAGCTATAACCCTTCCGCTAAGTTTCCTACCGCTTTTGTTGAAAGAAAGGATATGGAATATTCTTATTCGGACGGGGATCTTTATTACTTTATGGATCAGGAGACCTATGAGCTTGTTCCGATCAACAGCAGCGAGCTTGGCGATAACTTTAAGTTTGTAAAAGAAAATATGGTTTGCAAGATACTTTCCTATAAGGGTAAGGTATTCGGCGTAGAGCCGCCTACATTCGTAGAGCTTCAGGTAACGGCAACCGATCCCGGCTTTAAGGGCGATACCGCTACTAACGCCACAAAACCCGCAACGCTTGAAACAGGCGCGGAGATCCGCGTTCCGCTCTTTATTAACGAGGGCGATATGATAAGAATAGATACCCGCACGGGCGAATATATGGAACGTGCTTAAAACGGAGGTTTAGTTAATGGATATTTGTGAAAAGATTGCTTATATTAAAGGTCTTGCCGAGGGCTTAAAGCTCGACGAAAATACCAACGAGGGCAAAATACTTGCCGCGGTTATCGATCTTCTCGGAGATATAACAAGCGAGATATGCGATATTGAGGACGGTTGCGACGCAATGCTCGAACAGATCGACGCGGTAGACGAGGATCTTTCCGCTGTTGAGGATTTTGTTTACGGCGACGAAGACGACTGCTGTGACTGCGGCGACGATTGCGAAGACGACGACCTTTATGAAATAGAGTGCCCGGCTTGCCATGATACAATTTATCTTGACGAGGATATGCTTGAGGACGAGGGTATGACCTGCCCTAACTGCGGCACAAAGCTTGAATTCGACTTTGACGATTGCTGCTCCGGCGATTGTTGCGACTGCGATCACGACGAAGACGAGGAATAATTAAAATAAATCAAAGGCCGTGCCTGCCCGTTTAACGCGGCGGCACGGCTTTGTTTTTAAAACGGGGTGTTGAATTTGGAGCTTACCGCACCTAAGCTTGAATATACCGTGAATAAGGCGGACGAAGGCTCAATGCCGGTAATTATAGTAGCCGCCGGCTCGTCTTCCCGTATGGGCGGAATAAATAAGCTTACCGTACCTGTTTCGGGCGTGCCGGTGCTTGCGCGTACCTTGGCGGCTTTTGAAAACTGCCCTATGATTTCGGGCATTATACTTGCAGTGCGCTCGCAGGATATCTTAAATTCACAGCTTATGGCAGAGCAATACGGCATTTCAAAGCTTACCGATGTAATCTGCGGCGGAAATACGCGTGCCGAAACGGTGGCGCGCGGTATTGCAAGGCTTGGAAAAAATGATGAGTACGTGCTTATCCACGACGGGGCAAGACCGCTTGTGACCGATGAGATCATAACCGAAACGGCGGCGGCCTTGAAAAGCTTTTCGGCGGTTGCCTGCGCCGTTCCCGTAAAGGATACCGTAAAGTGCGTTGATAAAAACGGCGCCGTTATAAAAACCTTGGACCGTTCGGGGCTTTTTGCCGTTCAAACTCCGCAGGGCGTTAATGTAAGGGATTATAAGGCTGCAGCGGAAAAGGCGGGGGAAGGGCTTAAGGAATTTACGGACGACGCGTCTGTAATGGAGGCGGCGGGCTATACCGTTCACATAACGTGCGGAAGCTACGCCAATATAAAAATTACCACACGCGAGGATATTGCGCTTGCAGAGTATTTATTAAACGGAGAAAATAAGAAATGAGAATAGGGCACGGGTACGACGTTCATAAGCTGACAGAGGGAAGACCGCTTATATTGGGCGGCGTTAAAATACCGTACGAAAAGGGGCTTTTAGGTCATTCAGACGCCGATGTGCTGCTCCACGCCGTATGCGACGCGCTTTTGGGCGCGGCGGCGCTCGGAGATATAGGCAGGCATTTCCCAGACAGCGATAACGCCTACAAAAATATAAACAGCCGTATTTTACTTAAAAAAACGGCGTCCCTTATTAAGGAAAAAGGCTTTAAGGCGGTTAATATAGACGCCACCGTAATAGCGCAAAGGCCTAAGCTTGCCCCCTTTATACCCGATATGGCAAAAAACATTGCAGAGGATTGCGGCCTGCCGCTTTCGGCGGTAAACGTTAAAGCAACAACCGAGGAGGGGCTTGGCTTTACAGGCGCGCTTGAGGGGATAAGCGCCCATGCGGTGTGCCTTATAGAGTAATATTAAATTCGGGTTTTGCATATTATTATTTCGGTGATATGCTTGAAACTGTTTGTAACCGTAACTAAAAAAGCCTTGGCTGTTATGCTTGCCGCCGCAATAGCGGCGCTTGTGCTTATAAGCCGCGTTTCTTCCCTTAACGGCAATGTTAAGGACGGCTCAACCAACGCAAAGCGCGTGCAGTTCATCGAAGACTTAGGCTACAGTGTTAACGAAACGCCCTGCGTTAAGGAAACCGTAATACCCGAAAGCTTTACAAACGTTTACGAAAAATACAATGCCTTACAAAAGCAGGCGGGCTTTGACCTTACGCGCTTTAAGGGGAAAAGGGCTGAGGTGTACGGTTATACCGTTTTAAACGGTGAAAAAACCGTAACGCTTATAGTTGTAAACGGCGAGATCGCAGGCGGAGACATAGCCTCTGCCGCGCTTAACGGCGAGATGCTGCCGCTTATACATACCGAATGAAAGGAATCATATGCCTTTGCAAAGACTTGACAGATTTATTTCAAATCAGCTTAACCTTTCAAGAAAAGAGGTTAAGGAGGGAATAAAAAGGGGCTTTGCCGATGTAAACGGTAAAACGGTAACACGCCCCGAACATACGGTTGATACGCTTGGCGACAGGGTTTGCTTTAACGGACAGGCCGTTTCGTTTAAGGAGCATATTTATATAGTAATGAATAAGCCCGCGGGGGTTCTTTCCGCAAGCGATGATAAAAGCCGCAAAACGGTGGTGGATATTATTCCGGATAATATAAGAAGAAAAGGTCTTTTCCCAGTAGGCAGGCTTGATAAGGATACAACAGGTCTTCTTATTATTACCGACGACGGCGATTTTGCACACAGGGTATTATCGCCGAAAAAAGAGATATACAAAACGTATATTGCAGGGCTTGACGGGGACGTTAATGAAGAGACGGTAAAGAAATTTTTAAGCGGCGTGGTTTTGGCGGACGGCACCGTTTGCAGAAAAGCGTTTTTAAAACCGCTCGGTGAAAAAACGGCGGAAATTAAAATTTGCGAAGGAAAATTTCACCAGATAAAGCGTATGTTCGGCACCGCAGGTCTCGGAGTAAATTCACTTAAACGCGTGGCGATAGGCGAATACAAGCTGCCGGATGAGCTGTCGGAAGGAATGTGCAAAGAAACCACAAAATTCCAATTAAATGCGCTGTTTATCGGCAAATAGCGCGCGAATATGCATATTAAACAAAACATTCTTTTTAAGATTGGATATATTTCGTATAGCAATTTTTAAAATATTTTGATATAATACAATTACATTGAAGCGATTATTTTTAGGAGGCTTATTTTTATGGCAAGTTTGTCATTACGTCATGTTTACAAAAGATACCCAGGCGGAGTAACTGCCGTATCTGATTTTAACCTTGAAATTAAAGACAAGGAATTTATTATTTTGGTAGGTCCTTCGGGCTGCGGTAAATCTACTACTTTGCGTATGGTTGCCGGACTTGAAGAAATTTCAGACGGCGAAATTTATATAGGCGATAAGCTTGTTAACGACGTTGCCCCTAAGGATCGCGATATTGCAATGGTTTTCCAGAACTATGCGCTTTATCCGCATATGACGGTTTTCGATAATATGGCGTTCGGACTTAAGCTCCGCAAAACTCCGAAGGATGAGATTAAGCGCCGTGTTGAAGAGGCCGCCCGTATTCTTGATATTTCTCACCTGCTTGAGCGCAAGCCGAAGGCTTTGTCCGGCGGTCAGCGTCAGCGTGTTGCGCTCGGTCGTGCAATAGTACGTGAGCCTAAGGTATTCTTACTTGACGAGCCGCTTTCCAACTTGGACGCTAAGCTTCGTGCACAGATGCGTACCGAAATTTCAAAGCTTCACCAAAGACTGGGTACAACCTTCATTTACGTTACCCACGACCAGACCGAGGCTATGACAATGGGTACCCGTATCGTTGTTATGAAGAGCGGTCTTATACAGCAGGTTGATACGCCTAATAACCTTTATCTCTATCCCTGCAACCTCTTCGTTGCCGGATTTATCGGTTCACCGCAGATGAACTTTATAGAGGCAAAGCTTCTTAAAGAGGGCGAAAATTATTTGGTTGAATTCGGTTCTGAAGATACTAAAACCCGTGCGGGCGTTAAGTATAAAATTCAGCTTCCGGCTTCTAAAAACAAGGATAACTGCCTTGAGGCATATGCCGGTAAAGAGGTTATTATGGGTATACGCCCCGAAAACGTTCACAACGAGGAAGATCTTATTGAGCTTCATAAGGACGGTATCGTTGAGGCAGACGTTGAGGTTACCGAGCTTATGGGTGCAGAGACATATCTGTATATGAACTGCGAGGGTCAGTCGATTAACGCACGCGTTAGCCCGACTAATACCGCGCGTCCCGGCGATAAGATTAAAATTGCATTTGAAACTGCAAAAATTCATCTTTTCGATAAGGAAACCGAGCTTACAATCTGCAACTGATATTTTAAAAGGTTATCGGGGTCGCCCTCAAAGCGACCCCGATTTTTTACTTAGAGCTATCTGATTTTTTGTTTTGCCTGTCTGTTTTCATAATTTTACGGTTATAGCCCTGCGCCACCGCAGGATATGCGTTTTCGGTTTCGGCGGTAGACTGTATATTATAGGTGCCGTAGCGGTTGACCATATCAAAAGCCGTTTCGGGCATACCCATAACCGGAACGGAGGAAACGTCCGTAACAGGCTTATTTTTTTCTTTTTTCACTTTTTTTCACCCTTTTTTATTATATACGTTTAATTATAATATAACCGTTTGACAGAAAAAGGCATATGTGCTATACTGTAAAAAGACTATCGCATTGACGGAGGAATAATAATGCTGGATATTAAATTTATTTGTGAAAATCCGGAAATAGTAAAAGAAAACATTAAGAAAAAATTTGAAGATAAAAAACTTCCGCTTGTAGACGAGATCATTTCACTTTACGGTGAAAAATGCGCCGCAAACAACCGCGCTAACGATCTGCGTGCCAACCGCAATAAGGTAAGCAAGCAGATAGGCGCGCTTATGGCGCAGGGCAAACGCGACGAAGCCGAGGATATGAAACGCCTTGTAAACGAGCAGGCAGAGGAGCTTAAGGCGCTTGAGGAAAAGGAAGCCGAGCTTCAGAAAAAAGTAACCGAAATTCAAATGAAAATCCCGAATATCGTAGACGGCAGCGTGCCGATAGGTAAGGACGATACCGAAAATGTGGAGGTTAAGCAGTTCGGCGAGCAGTCTCACCCCGATTTTGAAATTCCCTACCATACCGATATTATGCAGCTTTTCGACGGTATTGATAAAGACGCCGCAGGCAAGGTTGCGGGCGAGGGCTTTTATTACCTTATGGGCGATATTGCACGCCTTCATTCCGCAGTGCTGGCTTACGCGCGCGATTTTATGATAAATAAGGGATTTACCTATTGCATTCCGCCTTATATGATAAGAAGCAAGGTTGTAACCGGCGTTATGAGCTTTGAAGAAATGGACGCTATGATGTATAAAATAGAGGGCGAGGACCTTTATCTTATAGGCACATCGGAGCATTCTATGATAGGTAAGTTTATAGACAGCATAACGCCCGAAGAAAAGCTGCCGCTTACCCTCACCAGCTATTCGCCCTGCTTCCGTAAGGAAAAGGGTGCGCACGGTATTGAGGAACGCGGAATATACCGTATACATCAGTTTGAAAAGCAGGAAATGATAGTTATTTGCCGTCCCGAAGAAAGTATGGATTGGTTTAATAAAATGTGGAGCTACTCGGTAGAGCTTTTCCGCAGTATGGATATTCCCGTAAGAACGCTTGAATGCTGCACCGGCGATCTTGCAGATCTAAAGGTTAAGTCTTACGACGTAGAGGCATGGTCTCCGAAGCAGCAGAAGTATTTTGAGGTATGCTCCTGCTCAAACCTCGGCGACGCGCAGGCAAGAAGACTGGGCATAAGAGTTAAGGGAGCCGACGGTAAAAAATACCTTGCGCATACTCTTAATAATACCGTTGTTGCACCGCCGCGTATGCTTATAGCCTTCCTTGAAAACAACCTTCGCTTTGACGGCGAGCATTACAGTGTGCTCATACCCGAAGCGCTACGCCCGTATATGGGCGGCAAGACCGTGCTCACAAGCGATAAAAAGCTTTGATTTGCCGTAATAAAGGCCTTTTGCCGCGGTGTAACGTGAAATTTCAAAAAAACTCTTGACAATAAACACAATATGCATTATAATTTTAATGTTGCAATCCAAAGACAGCAGGTGGCTGTATCAGCCGTAAGTATTACGCCTGCCGAGGTATGCGTTTAAATAATTATGTTTATTTAAGCCCGTCCTTTGTCTTTGGACGGGCTTTATCTTATATAATTCGGAGGTGAAAATATGCCTAACGCATTAGTTTTAGAGAAAAAGCAACAGCAGGTAGCCGAGCTTAAAGAAAAGATCGCCGCTTCCGTTACGGGTGTTATCGTTGATTATAAGGGTATCACCGTTGCGGACGATACAGCGCTCCGTAAGGAATTACGCGAAAACGGCGTTGAATATTTTGTTGTAAAAAACACTATTTTAAGCCGCGCTGTTGAGGGTACCGAGCTTGAGGGGATAAAATCCGTTCTTGAAGGAACCACAGCGATTGCTCTTTCTAAAGAGGATTATACGGCTGCTGCAAGAATTCTTTGCAAATTTGCCGATGATCATGAGAATTTTAAGGTTAAATCCGGATTCTTAGACGGAAAGGTAGCCGATGTTGCTACTATTACCGCTATTGCAAAGCTTCCCAGCAAGGAAGTTCTGCTTGCAACCGTATGCAACGTGCTTCAGGCGCCTATCGCCGCATTTGCACGCGTATTACAGGCTGTTGTAGATAAAAACGGCTCCGCAGACGCGGAATAATTAAAAACATTTAAAATTAAACGGAGGAATAAAAAATGGCATCTGAGAAAATCACAGCTATGATCGAAGAAATTAAAACTCTTTCGGTTCTTGAGCTTTCTGAGCTCGTTAAAGCAGTAGAAGAGGAGTTTGACGTATCCGCAGCGGCTGCAGTTACAGTAGCGGCTCCGGCAGCAGGCGGCGCAGCAGCGGCTGAAGAGAAGACCGAGTTCGACGTTGTACTTAAGGAAGTAGGCGCCGAGAAGATTAAGGTTATTAAGGCTGTTCGCGAGATCACCGGTCTTGGCCTTGCTGAAGCTAAGGCTATTGTAGACGGCGCTCCGAAGACCCTTAAGGAAGCTGTAGCTAAGGACGAGGCTGAGGCTATGAAGGCTAAGCTTACCGAGGTTGGCGCTACTGTTGAGCTTGCTTAATTTAAAGCAAAATTAACATTAAACCAAACAAAAAGACCGACGTGCTTTACGTCGGTCTTTTTTGTAACCGATAATTAAACGGCAGGCTCGGTGTAAAGAGCCTGCCGTTTTTAAAAACAGTTTCATTCAAGGTATTTAATAAGAAGCGGTATTTGAGCCTCAAAGCGCACGCCATAGCGTGGATCGGTTTTATCCTCCATGGTTTTTTTAATGCAAGCGGCGGTAAAATTTGCGGCTATCTGGGCGGAGGCTTTAAGACTTCTGCCGTTCATAAGCGCCGCTGTAAGCGTGCTTGCGAATATATCGCCTGTTCCGTGATAGGCACCGTTCACTTTTTCGGAAAAAACATAAGCCCTGTTTTCGCCGTCGTAAACGGCGGCACCGATTTTTTTTTCGTCAAAGCAAACACCTGTAAGCACAATTTTCGAATGTGTTTTAACAAAAAGCCCTTCAAGCAGCGCGTTTATATAGTCGCTGTCGTAGGGGCCTTCACGGTATTTAACGCCGAGCATAAGCGCCGCCTCGGTGATATTGGGGGTTATAATATCGGCGGCGGCGCAAAGCTTCAGCATAAAGTCGGGGTAATCGGGCGTAAAGCCGCTGTAAAGCCTTCCGTTATCCGCCATTACGGGATCGGTTATAATAACCGTATCCTTTCGGCTTATAAGCCGCGCCGCCTCCATAGCAAGGTATATCTGCTCCTTAGAGCAAAGGTAGCCTGTGTAAACTGCGTCGGCTGTTATACCCTCGCTTTTCCAGTGCCTTGCAATGGGTACAATATCCTCCGATAAATCTCTTACCGTATAATTTTTAAAGCCGCCCGTGTGCGTTGACAAAACGGCGGTGGGTATAACGGCGGTCTCAATTCCGGCGGCGGATATTATAGGCAGCGCCACCGTAAGCGAGCATTTGCCGAAACAGGAAATATCGTGTATGGCAACTACTCTTTTTTGCATCATTTTGTAACCTTCCTTTTAGGGCATATACCGTTTAATATGCAGGCGCCGCATTTCGGGCTTCTTGCAGTACATACGTCTCGACCGAAAAGCACCGTTCTGTGGCAAAAGGCGTTGGAGTCCTCCGGTTTAAGCAGCTTTCGCATTTCATTTTCAACCTTAAGCGGGTTGGTTGTGTCGGTAAGCCCCAGTCTTCCGCAAATTCGTATAAAATGAGTATCGGTTACAACCGCGGGCTTGCCGTAAATGTCTCCGCAAACCAAGTTTGCGGTTTTTCTGCCAACGCCCGGCAGGGTTGTAAGCTCCTCGATAGTATCGGGCACCCTGCCGCCGAAGCGCTCTGTAATCTGTTTTGCTATGCCTACAAGGTCCTTTGCCTTTGTTTTATAAAGACCGCAGGTTTTAATAAGCTCTTCTACCCGCGCAATGTCTGCGTTTGCCATACTCTGTGCGGTGGGAAATTCCTTAAAAAGTGCAGGGGTTACCATATTAACGCGTTTATCTGTGCATTGTGCGGAAAGCCGCGTTGCTATAAGCAGCTGAAAGGCGTCCCGATATTCAAGCGAGCATACGGCGTTAGGGTAAAGCTCTGAAAGCAATTTTACCGCGGCGGCGGCGCGCTCCTTTTTACGCATCGGCGCTTTCAAGCTTTAGATCGCCCGGCTTTATAAGCTTAAGCTTTCTCATAGCCTCAGATATGCCAAGGCATATAACCGCCGGAAGAATAAAATGCATAACAACTATTTCTATTACGGTAACAACGGGGGAAAAGCCTGCAGCTACCATACTGTCGTAAGACATAAACTGACCTACAAGCCCAGATGTTCCCATTCCCGAACCTACGGGATTGCTTACCATTTTAAGCACTGCGGACGATATGGGGCCCAAAACGGCGCTTGAAATAATTGCGGGCAGCCATATAAGCGGATTGCGTACTATATTGGGAACCTGAAGCATTGAGGTTCCCAGCCCCTGCGCTATAAGACCGCCGAATTTGTTTTCGCGGTAGCTTATAACCGCAAAGCCTATCATATTGCAGCAGCAGCCTATGGTTGCGGCGCCTGCCGCAAGACCTGTAAGTCCCATTGAAATACCGATGGCGGCAGAGGATATGGGTAACGTTAATATTATACCCATAAGAACAGACACTACTATACCGCCGATAATCGGGCTTTTATCAACGTTTATATTAACAAGCTGCCCTACCCACTTCATAGCGGCGGAAATATAAGGCCCTAAAAAATAGCCCGCGGTAGCTCCCGATAAAATACAGCAAACGGGGGTTACTATTATATCAACCTTGGTTTTGCCTGCTACAAGCGCGCCTATTTCAATTGCAATATAGGCGGCTATAAACGCGCCGAGCGGCTCGCCGGGAGCGCCGATCTTATAGGCTTCGTTCGCCATATTCGGGAAAGCGCCCACCATACCCGCAACAGCCGCGGCAACCGTTGTTAAAGGGCTTGATTTCAGCTTGCAGGCAACGCCTACGCCTATGCCGGCACCCGTAACGGTTTTCGCAACGTTTCCCATTGCGGTAAGATATGTTCCTACAATGTTTCCTCCTACAAGCTTGCCTATCTGGCAAATAATGGTTCCGATAATGAGCGTGGAGAACAGGCCGTAAGCCATACCGGAAAGTCCGTCTATAAACAGGCGGTTGAAATATTTTTTCATTGTGCTTGCCCCCTTAGTAAAATTTATTTTATTATACAAAATTTTGTTAAATTGCACAATGGCGTATATAACGATTTTTTGCGACAATACTAATACTAATTTTAGACACAGTGGCACAATCGGGGGTAATTAAGTGAAAACCATTGCTTTTTTTGACGCAAAATCATATGACAGAGAGAGCTTTTCGCGCTTTCGCGGCGAGGAGCTTAATATAAGATTTTTTGAAAACAAGCTTAATTCGGACACGGTAAGTATGGCGGCGTGCTGCGACGGCGTGTGCGCTTTTGTAAACGATACGATAGATCGTGCGGTTATAGATAAGTTAGAGGAATACGGCGTTGGAATAATTGCAATGCGCTGCGCAGGGTATAATAATGTTGACCTTAAAGCGGCAGCGGGCAGAATACGCGTTGTAAGGGTGCCGGCATATTCGCCTTACGCCGTAGCCGAGCACGGAATAGGACTTCTTTTGACACTGAACCGCAAAATACACCGTGCATATATAAGAACGCGCGATCATAACTTTTCATTAGAGGGGCTTATCGGCTTTGATATGCACGGAAAAACCGTAGGAATTATAGGAACGGGTAAAATAGGGCGCAGCCTTGCCGATATATGCGAGGGCTTCGGTATGAATATAATAGGCTACGACCCGTATGAAAGCCCTGAATTTGCGGGAAAGTACGTAACCCTTGATGAGCTGTTAAGGGAAAGCGATATAATATCGCTGCACTGCCCGCTTACGCGTGAAAATAAGCACCTGATAAACGAAGAAACAATAGAAAAAATGAAAAACGGCGTATATATTATAAATACCTCGCGCGGTCAGCTTATTGATACCATGGCGCTTATGAACGGGCTTAAATCGGGTAAGATAGGCGCGGCGGGTCTTGACGTATACGAGGAGGAAACCTCGCTGTTTTTTGAGGACTATTCCGATGAAATTATATGGGACGATAAGCTTTCAACCCTTATTTCAATGCCTAACGTAATTGTTACGTCACATCAGGCGTTTTTAACGCGCGAGGCTTTAAGCTCCATTGCAGAAACCACGGTAAACAATTTTTTAAGCTATTTTGCCGGAGAAAAGCTTGAAAATGAAATAACGGTATAAAATACGCTCCGAAAAGACAATGTTTTGCTTGACAGCGGTATTCGTTTGTGATAAAATTACGTTATTATTCGAGGGAGTAGTGGCGCGTAGGCGTTACAAGTCAACACACTGGTCTTTTTGACCTGGCTTGTATTAAAAAACGAGACTCGGGTGGCTGTTGCGGCGCCCGAGTCTTTTATTTTTTATTAACCTGAGACAGGAGAGAAAAAATGGGAATTTTTGAATTGTTTTTAATTGCGGTTGGTCTTTCTATGGACGCGTTTGCCGTGTCGGTCTGTAAGGGGCTCTCAACGCGCGAGCTTAAATTTAAGCACTATATGATAATCGGCGCGTGGTTCGGCGGTTTTCAGGCGTTAATGCCGACGCTTGGCTATCTGTTAGGTTCAACATTTGAAAAATACATAACAAATTACGACCACTGGGTAGCGTTTGTGCTGCTATCGTTTATCGGCGGAAATATGCTGCGCGAGGGCTTTTCAAAGGAAACGGAGGAGACAAACAGCTCGTTTTCCGCAGGAACTATGGCGCTGCTTGCGGTTGCAACAAGCATAGACGCATTAGCGGTGGGAATTACCTTTGCGCTTCTGCCCGACGTTAATATAATAGCCGCGGTGCTGTTTATTGGCACAATAACCTTTGTGATTTCAGGTATTGGTTTAAAGGTGGGCAATGTATTCGGTCTTAAATACAAAAATAAAGCCGAAATTGCGGGCGGTATAATACTTATACTTATAGGTGTTAAAATACTGCTTGAGCATTTGGGCGTAATAAGCATTTGAGCGTGTCGAAAAAAGTCGACACGCTCCCCTACGGGAATGCCGTTCGCTCGAAAATCAGAGATTTTCGGACTGCACTCTATCCCCGTGGGTACTCACCCCAGTGCCCTTGAAAAACCGCTTATTCAGCGGTTTTTCGCTTACAAGGTGTTTTTCCGCCGCACCTGTCAGCGGAAAAACGAAAAAAGCGGCGTTACCGCCGAAAAACAGAATTTAGGGTTTATCGACAGACTGAAATGCTGTACCTGAAAATCAGGTACAGCATTTTTTAATAACAATTTATTTTGGGTTTTAAAGCCTTTTCAGTATTTCATTGTTTTGCGATATAAGATGGCCGATTGCATATATAAGAAAAAGTGAGATTACAGAAAGTATAATTCCTAATATAAACACCGCAACCGCAACTATTGCAAATATTTTGTCAAGCATAATAAGCACTGCGCCCGCCGCGGCGAAAACAAGCAGAATACCTATTGATACAATAAACGAAATAGCCTTGATTATTTTATCAAGATGCCTGAAAACGCCGTTGCCGTAATTTTCGGTTACGGCCTTAATACTGCTTTTGGTGTGCGGAACGGTTGAGGAGCTGATGTCCTCAAAGCCTTCGTTTGTGTAAAAATCATCTTTCATTTAATGGGTACTCCTTTCGGTTTATACCTTTTCTACGCCTATTGTAACCTTTTCGCCGTTAATATCCCAATCCTTGGTATATCCGGCAGGCTTGGCGGCAGTAATGCCGTCGGCAAGGGTATCGCCCGCAATATCCGCTTTCTTTGAAAGGGCAATATCGGTAACCTTTTTACTGCCCTCAACCGTTACGTTTATATGGTCGGTAACATTAAAGCCCGCCTCTTTGCGCATGGTCTGAATTTTGCTTATCAGCTCGCGCACAAAGCCCTCCTCAACAAGCTCTTTTGTAAGGGTGGTATCTATCGCAACAGTTATTCCGCGGTCGCTCACGGTGTAAAAACCGTCCTTTTGCTTGGCTTCGATCAGCAGGTCTTCGGTTTCAAGTGTAACCTCGCCCGACGGGAGCGATAAAACAAGCCTTCCGTTTTCGTCAAGCTCCTTTTTAGCCTTGGTGCCGTCAAGCTCTGAGAGCGCCGTTCTTATCTCGTTTAACTGCTTGCCGAACTTAGGACCTACGGTTTTAAGCTGCGGCTTAAAGCCATAGGTTACGAAATCGTCTACCTTATCGGTAAAGCTTACGTTCTTTATATTAAGCTCATCGCGGATAATATCGGTATAGAAGCTGTCTAATTCTCCGTCAAGCTTAACATACATGGTAGCAAGGGGCTGGCGGTTCTTAAGCGCCGAGCCGTTTCTTGCAGCTCTGCCCAAAACAACTATTTCAAGCACCTTATCCATTTTATCCTCAAGCTCTTTATCAATCGCCTTTTCGTCAACCTCAGGGAAAGCGCAGAGGTGTATGCTTTCGGGAGCGGATTTATCAACGCTGCGAACAAGGTTCTGATAAATGCTCTCGGTCATAAACGGAATCATAGGCGCCGCCGCCTTGGCGGTGGTAACAAGCGCGGTGTAAAGTGTCATATACGCCGCAATCTTGTCTTCGGGCAAGCCCTGAACCCAATATCTTTCTCTGCCGCGGCGAACGTACCAGTTACTCATATCGTCCGTAAATTCCTGCAGGGCTCTTGCCGCCTCAGGTATACGGTAGTTATCTAAGTTTTCATCAACCGCCTTTACCATTGAATTAAGCTTTGATAAAAGCCATTTATCCATAACGGTAAGCTTGCAGTCTTTAAGCGAATACTTTGTCGGGTCAAATTCGTCTATATTAGCGTAAAGCACATAGAAGGCGTAGGTGTTCCAAAGAGTGCCCATAAATTTGCGCTGACCCTCTGTTACCGCCTTATCGTGGAAGCGGTTGGGCAGCCACGGGGCTGAATTGGTATAGAAGTACCAACGGATAGCGTCCGCGCCGAATTTTTCGAGCGCCTCAAACGGGTCTACCGCGTTGCCCTTTGATTTACTCATTTTCTGCCCGTTTTCGTCCTGCACGTGGCCTAAAACTATAACGTTTTTATAAGGCGCCTTGTTGAAAATAAGGGTGGAAATTGCAAGCAGGGAATAGAACCAGCCTCTTGTTTGGTCAACCGCCTCGGAAATAAAGTCCGCGGGGAACTGCGACTCAAAAAGCTCCTTATTTTCAAACGGATAATGGTGCTGCGCAAACGGCATTGAGCCGGAATCAAACCAACAGTCTATAACCTCCGGCACCCTGTGCATCTGCTTGCCGCAGTGGGGGCATTTAATGGTTACTGCGTCGATATACGGGCGGTGCAGCTCGATATTATCGGGGCAGTTATCGGACATTTCCTTTAATTCCGCAATACTGCCGACAGAGTGCATATGCCCGCACTCGCACTGCCAAATATTGAGCGGAGTACCCCAATAACGGTTGCGCGAAATACCCCAATCCTGAACGTTTTTAAGCCAATCGCCGAAACGGCCCTTGCCTATGCTTTCGGGTATCCAGTTGATAGTGTCGTTATTGCGGATAAGATCGTCGCGCACGTCTGTCATTTTTATAAACCACGATTCGCGCGCATAGTAGATAAGCGGGGTATCGCAGCGCCAGCAATAGGGGTAATCGTGCTCGAATTTCGGCGCGTCGAAAAGCAAGCCCTTTTCGTCTAAATCCTTTAAAACAAGCGGATCGGCTTTCTTTACGAATATACCGGCATAGGGGGTTTCCTCGGTAAGATTTCCCTTGCCGTCAACAAACTGAACAAACGGCAGATCGTAACGTCTGCCCACCTTTGCGTCGTCCTCACCGAACGCGGGCGCTATATGAACTATGCCCGTACCGTCGGTCATGGTAACATAGGTATCGCAGACAATGTAATGACCTTTTTTATTCTGCTTTTCGCAAACAGGCTTTACGCAATCAAAAAGCGGCTCATATTCTTTATATTCAAGCTCGCTGCCCTTATATTCCTCAATAACTTCATAAGCGGCAGTATCCTCAGATGCTAACTTGCCGAGTACTTTATCAAGCAGTGCCTTTGCCATATAGTAGGTGTAGCCGTCCGCCGCCTTTACCTTGCAGTAGGTTTCTTCGGGGTTTACGCAAAGCGCCACGTTTGAGGGAAGCGTCCACGGGGTGGTGGTCCATGCAAGGAAATATGCGTCCTCGCCCACAACCTTAAAGCGAACTACCGCACTGCGCTCCTTAACGTTTTTATAGCCCTGCGCTACCTCGTGAGAGGAAAGGGGAGTGCCGCAGCGGGGGCAGTAAGGCACAATTTTAAAGCCTTTATATAAAAGACCTTTTTCGTATATCTTTTTAAGCGCCCACCATTCCGACTCTATAAAATTATTATCATAGGTAACGTAGGGGTGCTCCATATCCGCCCAAAAGCCGACGGTTTTTGAGAAATCCTCCCACATACCCTTGTATTTCCAAACGCTTTCCTTGCAGTGCTCGATAAAGGGTTCAAGACCGTATTGCTCGATCTGTTCCTTGCCGTCAAGCCCCAAAAGCTTTTCAACCTCAAGCTCAACGGGCAGACCGTGGGTATCCCAGCCAGCTTTTCTCGGCACCATATAGCCTTTCATAGTGCGGTAACGCGGAATCATATCCTTTATAACGCGGGTAAGCACGTGACCTATGTGCGGCTTGCCGTTAGCGGTAGGCGGACCGTCGTAAAATACGTAAGGCTTATCGCCCTCGCGCTCGGCTATGCTTTTTTCAAATATATTTTCGTCTTCCCAAAATTTTTCAACCTTTTTTTCTTCCTCCACGAAGTTAAGGTTCGGGGATATGCTTTTATACACTGCTTTTTCTCCTTTCAAAATAAAAAGACTTCGCCCATAACAGGACGAAGCCCAATAACTTCAACCACCCATTACGGCAGACAGAAAATCTGCGTTCCCTCTAACGGCGGAATACCGGAGCGGCTTACTTTAAGAAATTTCAGCCGTCGGCTCAGGAGTGATACCGGTTTTTTACGTTTTCCGAGCTTGCACCGCCCTCGGATCGCTGAAGCAAAACCGACAAACCGAAAAATTCCAAAATTACTTTGTTTCGGGTGGGTTTGAACTTGTTGGTTTTGCTTAATAACGTTTTTTAAAAACCGCAGTCTCCGTCTTAGCTTTTAAAGTGTTTTTTTATTAACTTAATTCTCTTTTGCAGAGGGTATTTGCTGCTTTAATGCGGCGCGGGTTTTTCTTACCTCGCCTAAGTTGGCGGTAAGCCCTTCGTCTGCACGGCGCATAATATCGTCCACAAAATCCTGTGCGGCTTTGCGCATTTCGCGGCTTTTCTGCTGCGAGGTGGCGATTATCTCCGCCGCCTTCTGCTGTGCCAGCTTTACAATTTCTTCCTGTGCGGTCATAGCCTTTGCGCGCTCTTCGGCACTGCGGATAATACCGTCCGCCTCGCGCTTTGCGTTGGTAATGATATCTGCACGGTCTGCAACAATGCCCTTTGCCTGCTTAATTTCAGCCGGAATGTTAAGGCGAATGTCGTCTACTACCGCGCGGAGCTTTTCAACATCTACCACGGTTTTTCTGCCGGGGATCTTGATTCCGCTGTCTAAAACCTCGTCAAACTGTTCAAGTAATTCGTCAAGTGTCATTTTTTATTCCTCCGTAGTATCCTTTTTTACAAATATCCTGTTCATTATGTCTGCCCTTATAACGTCGGGAACAAAGCTTGATATATCCCCGCCCATACTGGCAATCTGCTTTACCATGCTTGAGCTTAGGTACATATTTTTTGTTGCCGTTGTTAAAAACAGGGTTTCAACCTGCGGGTTCAGCTTTTTATTGGTAAGCGCCATCTGAAATTCGTATTCAAAATCAGACATAGCGCGAAGACCCTTGATTATTGCGTTTGCGCCCTTGCTTGCCGCATAATCCGCAAGCAGACCGTCGTAATGCTCAACCTCTACGTTTTGAAGATCGGGAATGCATTTTTTAATCATATCCACGCGTTCTTCGGGTGTGAAGGAGCAGTGCTTTGCACCGTTGGACGCCACCACAACTATAAGCTTATCGAACATTTTGGCGGCGCGGGTTATAATATCAAGATGACCGTAGGTTACGGGGTCAAAGCTGCCGGGGCAAACGGCGATGCGCTTGTTCATAGGCTTTCCCCTTTCCGGTAAACGGTTATAAGCACCTTGCCGTAGCGATAGGTTTTTAATTTTTTAAAGCCGCCCGCTTCTTCATCTAACACGGTTTCGGGCGGATGCTCGCAAACTATCGTGCCGTGCTCGCTCATAAGCGGCAGAACAGCCTTTAGCGCCGGCATTAACAGCCCTGCGGAGTAGGGCGGATCAAGAAACGCAATATCAAACGTATCGCGGCAGGCGGCGGCAAACGCCGCATAATCCGAGCGGACGACGCGGGCTTTATTTGAAAGACCCGTGCCCTCAAGGTTTTTTCTTACAAGGGCTAACGAGGTCTCGGACATATCCACAAAGGTGCAGCTGTCGGCTCCGCGGCTTAATGCCTCAAGCCCTAACTGACCGGAGCCTGCAAACAGATCCAGCACGCGCCTGCCCTCAATATCAAACTGTAAAGCGCTGAAAATACCTTCCTTTACGCGCTCAGGCGTTGGGCGTACATCGCGCCCCTCCGGTGCAAAAAGGCGCTTGCCCTTTGCGGTGCCTGTTATAATTCGCATTTGTATCACCGATAATAATAGTAAACTTAACCTTATATATTATCACACTAAAGGGTACGTTTTGTCAACACTTTTTTATTGCGAATATGTGTTTTCTCTGTTTTTAATACACTTTTTATCCGTATTTTTCCTTTAACAGCAAAAACTTGACATATAATTGCACGCGATATATAATTGCAGAGTGGATTATATTTAAAAAGGGAAAGATAAAATGTACAGGCTTTTAAAGCAAGAGGGCAATGCCAGACGCGGCGAATTTATAACCAACAGGGGCACGGTGCAAACCCCCGCTTTTATGAATGTGGCTACCGCCGCGGCGATAAAGGGAGCGGTTTCGGCAGAGGATCTGGGCAATATCGGCTGCCAGATTATGCTTTCAAACACATATCATCTTCACGTAAGGCCGGGCGACGAGGTTATACGCGGCTGCGGCGGTCTTCACAAATTCACAACATGGGAGGGCCCTATTCTTACCGATTCGGGCGGGTTTCAGGTGTTTTCCTTAGCCTCGCTTCGCCATATTACCGAGGAGGGCGTTACCTTTGCTTCGCATATAGACGGCAAAAGGATTTTTATGGGACCCGAAGAGAGTATGACCGTGCAGTCTAATTTGGGCTCAACGATTGCTATGGCGTTTGACGAATGCGTTGAAAACCCTGCCGAATATTCGTATTCAAAGGCTTCGTGCGAACGTACTACCCGTTGGCTTATACGCTGTAAGGCAAAAATGGCAGAGCTTAATTCGCGGCCCGATACCGTAAACCGCGAACAGCTTTTATTCGGCATAAATCAGGGCTGTACCTTTGCGGATCTTCGCATAGAGCATATGAAAAGAATAGCCGAGCTTGAGCTTGACGGTTATGCAATAGGCGGTCTTGCCGTAGGCGAGCCTACCGAGGTTATGTATGATATTATAGATAACGTTACCCCATATATGCCGCAGGATAAAATACGTTACCTTATGGGGGTAGGAACGCCTGCAAATATTTTAAACGCCGTAGAGCGCGGCGTGGATCTGTTCGATTGCGTAATGCCGAGCCGAAACGCGCGCCACGGGCATTTGTTTACATCGCAGGGTATAATAAACCTTAATAACAAAAAGTATGAGTACGATATGTCTCCGATAGATGAAAACTGCGGTTGCCCCGTTTGTAAAAGATACAGCAGGGCGTATATAAGGCATCTGCTTAAAAGTCAGGAAATGCTTTCTCAGCGTCTTACGGTTATGCATAATCTTTGGTTTTACAATCATCTTATGGAGGATATAAGAAACGCGCTTGACAGCGGTACGTTTTCGCAGTTTAAGCGTGAAAAGGAAATTGTTTTATCTACCCGTATTTAAAAATTTGAAAGGTGCAGAGGTATGACTGAAATATATATCGTTCGCCACTGCGAGGCGCAGGGAAACTTAAAACGTCTGTTTCAAGGAGTTTCGGACTTTGATATAACCGAAACAGGGGCAAAACAGCTTGAATATTTAAAAAAACGGTTTGAAAATATACATCTTGATAAAATTTATGCAAGCCCGCTTATAAGAACGCGCAAAACGGCTTTGGCAGTGGCGGGCGGACGCGATATTGAAATTAAGGACGAGCCGGGAATAATAGAGCTTAACGGCGGAGCGGTTGAGGGTAAGCCGTTTAAAGAAACCTTTAATTCAATACCCGGTCTTGCCGAAACGTGGGATAATCACCCTGAGGATTTTGCGCCGCCGCAGGGCGAAAAAATGCGGGACGCTTACGAACGCATATGGAACACGGTTAAAAGAATTGCCGCCGAAAACAGCGGAAAAACGGTAGCCTTAGCTACCCACGGCGGCATTACAAGATGCCTTATGTGCAGGCTTTTAAACGGGGATATAACAAAGCTTGCAGGCACGCCCTGGAGCGAAAACACGGCGGTTTCGCTTATAAGATTTGACGGCGACCTTAAGCCCTCCGTGGTGTTTTATAACGATGCTTCGCATTTGCCGAAGGAGCTTATACCGCAAAGAAGCCGTCTTTCCTCTTTTATGGGCGGTGAAAAAAAATGATTATAATGTCGGTAGACTTAGGCAAGGCAAGAACCGGAATAGCCGCTTCCGACGAAAGCGAGAGCTTTGCCTTTCCGAAAACGGTTATAAAAGAATATAATGCGGAAAGGCTTACCGATAAAATCTGCGCCTTAGCCTTAGAATACGGCGCAGGGCTTATAGTGGTAGGCTACCCTAAAAATATGGACGGCTCTGCCGGAAGCAGAGCCTTAGAGTGTGCCGCCGCGGCGGACGATATCAAGAAAAAAAGCGGCATAGAAACCGTGCTGTGGGACGAGCGCTGTACTACCGTATCGGCGCATACGGCGCTTAATTTTACCGATACAAGGGGTAAAAAGCGCAAACAGGTTATAGACGCGGTTGCGGCTGTAATTATTCTTGAGGATTACTTGGCTTACCGCAAAAACAGGGCATAACAGCGCTTTCCCATTCGCCGCACAGCCTTTCAAGGGACCAGCCTGCGTTTGCGGGGCTGGTAGACGGAAGACAAACCGCTTTAATGCCCAAAACAGGTTCAGCGTATTTTTTATAATATTTTTCGGCGGTTTTGCCGTTTACAAAAATTTTCTTTATTTCGCTTTCGCTTATTATCCTGCCGATATCGTTTGGCAGGACATTTTTTATGCTTGAATCGGCGGAGCCTTCAATATCGCAGCTTGCTATAACGTCCCATAAGGCAATGCGGTTATTTAATATAAGCGCTTTCTTTTCCTCAATCGTTTGCGGAGTTTTTTCGTTTAAAATTTTAGAAATAACGCGCCAAAAGCGGTTTTGCGGGTGACCGTAAAAGAACGCCTGCTCGCGTGATTTTACAGAGGGGAAGCTGCCGAGAATAAGTATTTGCGAGCTTTTGTTATAAAGCGGCGGTATATTGTGTATCTGTTCCATTTTTATTTAAGCCTTCCTATAACGGCGCATATAAAAAACGCCGATACATCTGCCGCAACTATTGTTGAACCTACCGGTGTACCGAAGATGACCGCGACAATAATTCCCGCAAGCGCGCATATTACCGAAATTATCGCCGAAAAAACAACCACGGGCAAAAAGCTTTTAAATATACGCATTGCCGAAAGCGCGGGGAAAATCACCAGCGCCGAAATTAACAGCGAGCCTACAAGATTCATTGCAAGCACTATGATAACCGCGGTTATAACCGCTGTAAGTAAATTGCAGGCGCCTGCATTTATACCTGCCGCACGGGAAAAATCCTCATCAAACGTAACCGAGAATATTTTGTTATAAAACAAAATAAACAGCGCCGTTACAAGAAGCGAAAGCACGGCGCACAGCCAAACCTCAGAAACCGAAAGGGTAAGAATTGAGGTGGAGCCGAAAAGCGTACTGCACACATCGCCCGATACATTTGCGGACGGCGAAAAGATATTCATAATCAAATACCCGAAGGCAAGCGCCCCGACGGATATCATAGCAACCGCGGCGTCACCCTTGATTTTTGTGTTTTTGCCGGTGTTTAAAAGCAGTACGGCGCTTATAACGGTTACGGGCAGCACAACAAGCATATTGTTTGAAATATTAAGCACCGAGGCTATTGCTATTCCCCCGAAGGCAACGTGAGAAAGCCCGTCCCCTATAAAGGAAAAGCGTTTTAGCACAAGCGTTACCCCAAGCAGGGAAGAGCAGAGCGCTATAAGCACTCCCACAATAAGCGCATACCTTACAAACGGGTATTTAAAGTAAAATTCAAGCGTTTCAAATATACGGCTCATTCGCTTTCCTTCCCTTCGCTTATTGCCTGTAAAAATTCTTCATTGGTGCCGAAAAATATTTCGTTTCCTATTTTTAATATCAGGTTTGAGTATTTAAGCGCAGATTTAATGTCGTGCGTTACCATAATCACCGCCGTGCCGTCTTGGTTTACCGAGCTTATAAGCTCGTACATTTCGTTTGCAGCTTCGGTGTCAAGCGCCGCCGCAGGCTCGTCAAGCAGCAGCAGATCGCCCGAAGCGCATAGTGCGCGTGCCAATAAAACACGCTGCTGTTGACCGCCCGAAAGCTCGCGGTAGCACTGTTGCCAAAGCTTTGATATACCGAGCCTTTCGGCAAAGCGCCGCGCGGTCTCTTTTTCCTTTTTGCTGTAAAACGGGTGAAAAATGCCGTTTCCCGCAAAGCCGGACATAACAATTTCCTTAACCGAGGCGGGAAAATCGCGCTGAAGCTCTGTTTGCTGTGGTAAATAGCCTATTTTAAGGCCGCCAACCCCAAATTCAATATTTCCCGAAAGCGGCTTTACAAGACCTGTAAGCGCTTTGATAAGCGTGGTTTTGCCCGAACCGTTTTCGCCTATCACGCAAAGGTAATCGCCCTTATTTACGCTGAAGGTAATATTTTCGGCAACCGGCACCGAGCCGTAGCCGAGCTTTAAATTATCTGCTTTTAAAAGCGGCATTAAAATTCCCCCGAAAAGGCTTTTTTCAGCTGTGCTAAATTATATTCGGACAACGAAACGTATGTTGTACCCGAATTTATTTGTTCCTTAGTTACAGACTGCATACTGTTAAGCCTTAAAATTTTTTGATTTTTCTGTTTTGTGTTTTCCTTTACCGTTTCTGCAACAGAGCCTAAAGGACTTTCGGTTGTGAAAATATATTTAAGGTTAAGCCCGTCCGCTTTTTGCGCAAGAGAGATCACGGTTTCAAAGCTTGCCTCTGTTTCGGCGGAGCAGCCGGGAAACGCGGCGTAGCAGGTAACGCCGTAATCGGAAAACAGGTAGGCGAAGGGGTAGCGGTCTGCAAAAATTGCCGATTTAACAGGCGATTCGTTAAATACGTTTTCATACTCTTTATAAAGCCTTGAAAGCCTTTCGGCGTAATTATTTGCATTAAGCTTATATGTTTCGGCGTTGGTTTTATCCTTTGCCGACAGCTCTTCCTCAATTTTTTCTGTAAAAAGCGCGGCGTTTTTAAGCGAGAGCCAAACGTGCTCGTCATATTCCGTATCGTGGTGATGATGCTCTTCTTCCTCTGCAATGGCGTTATCGCCCAAATAATCCATAAGCCGTATTTCGGTACGGTCGGCATCGGGCGAGCGGTCAAGCGCTTTTTCTATCCATTCATCGGATTCGCCGCCGATATATATTACAACATCGCTTGAAACAATTTTCACAAGGTCTGCGGCGGTGGGCTGGTAGCTGTGCATATCGGTGCCGTTTTTAAGCAAAAGCGAAACCTCGGCGCTGCTGCCGGTTATTTCACGCGTCCAGTCGTAAAGCGGAAAAACGGTGCATATAATATTAAGGTTATCGCCCTTTTTCGGCAGTGTCGTTTCGCAGCCGCAGACCGAAATTGAAATTAAAACCGCCAAAACAAGCGGGAAGAGCTTTTTTAACATACTTCCTCCGAAATTGCAAATCATTTGCAATTTAGTATACTCTGTTTTAAAATAATTGTCAAGTAAGGGTTGATAAAATAAAGCGGCTGTTATATAATTAAATAAAAAAATCAGGGGTAACATAGTTGAAGAATTTAATAGTTAATATTTATAAAACGCTCTTTTTCTTCGATTTTGCAATAGTTGCGGCATATATAATTCCTAAAATTAAAACCTCGTCCGCGGCGCTTAACGCGCTTTTCGCCGAGGGTGTGTCGTTTGCGGCGGCGGCCTTATTTACATTTATTTTTGTAAGGCTTGTTGAAAGGGGAAGGCTTCGCGTTTTCAACACAAAAAATAAAATGCGGCACTATTCGCTCGGTCTGCTTGCAGGGGTTGTTCCGGCAGCCGTAACTGCCGTACCGCTGTTTCTTTTTAAATCACTTTCGTTTAACGGCGTTAATATCGGCAAGCCCTCGGAAATTTTAATGTGGATCGCGGCGGTGTTTTTTAACGCGGCGGCGACAGAGCTGTTATTACACGGCTATCTTTTTAAGCTTTACCGAAAATATTACAGTCTTCCCGTTGTTACCGCAGTAATAACCGTTTTATATATTTCTATGAATATATATATTTTCTCGGACGGGGTAATTTATACGCTTAATTTATTGCTTTTTAATGTAATGCTGTGCTTACTTTCCGAGTATACGCGCTCGTTTTTAGCGCCGCTTACGGCAAGGTTTTTTTACAACGCGGTAAGCTCGCTTTTGCTCGGCAGCCTTAAAATTGCAAAGGATTATCCGCCTGTTATAAATGCTTTGTATTCGGGTAATAAGCTATTTTCGGGCGGCGATATGAAGTTAGAGGGCAGCATAATAATGCTTGCCTCAAACATTTTGCTTTGCGTTTTCTTTATTAGAAAATTGAACACGAAAAAGAAAAAATACTGAAATTTTCAAGCGGCGTCCGGCGACTGCCGCTTTTTTATTTTATTAAGGCTTATAAAGCCGTAAGCGTCGTTAACTAAAAACGCCGTAAAGCAAACAACAACCGAAATATAGCGCGTTTCGCTTAAGCTTGCCATAACCCAAAGTATTATAAGAACAATATCGTTTGCCGCATAAGCCAAAGCAAAAAACGGGCTCCTTTTATAGGTAAGATACACCGCAATAAAGCTTGTTGTAACCGAAACGGTGCTTGGCAGAATATTGGCGGTGTTAAAGTATTTTAAAATATAGTAAAATATAAGGGTTACAAACGCCGCCGCAATAAGCATAAAAACGCCGTCTTTTTTCTTTAGGCTGTCAATTTTAACCTCTGAGCGGCTTCCGTTATAGGGGTTTTTAAGCCATGCAATAAGCGAAAAAACAGCCATCGGCATTGTCATTCCGAGGTAGGTCAGCATTTCGCCGTAATAAGAAAATGTAAACGAGATAATTCCGTAAAGCAGGCTGAATATAACCATAAGAGCCTGACCTATGGGATTTCCCTTTGCGTTGAAAATAAGCGAGGTTACCCCTATAAGACAGGCGGCAAGGGTGAGGTAGCTTTGCCGGTCGAATATAAAAAATGAAATTAACGTAACAGCCGCTGAAGAGCACCATAGTATAATTTCATTTTTTGAAAATACGCTTGTAAGCTTTTTTATTGCTTTTAAAGAATTTTTGATGTTATTCATTTGAGCCTCCCTGATAAATAATATTGAATATCGGATCTTGCGGGCTGACGTCATTGCGGTGCGGGTGTCCGGTGGACACCTCTGCGAAGCAGAAGCACCGACCGAGCCGGCAGGCGAGACCACCGTCAGGTGTGCGGCAATCCGTTTCTTCTTTTAAGTAAATACGGATTCTTTCGCGCTTACCACTCTTGCGGCGCCCGCCGTTGCTCGCTTTTTCCTGCACTGCAGCGAAAGCAAGTCACTCGGAATGACAAGAAATCAACCGGATATGCTATGAATGTTAAATCATAGCCGATAAAAAAAGCATTCGCATACACATCTTCTAAGACCTAACGATGTGTAAACGAATGCTTTGCATTCAGCTACTCGGTAGCAGCTATATATTGTTTTTTAAAATTATGCCTTGTTAACCGAACCGAAAAGCTCCATTTTTTCCTTAACGGTATCCTTAATGGCTTGTACGCCGTCTGCCAAAAGCTTGCGGGGGTCAAAGCCCTTGCCCTCAAGGTCCTTGCCGGCTTCAATGTATTTGCGGGTAGCGGCTGCGAAAGCCAGCTGGCACTCGGTGTTAACGTTGATTTTTGAAACGCCGAGGGAAATTGCCTTTTTAATCATATCGGCAGGAATGCCCGTGCCGCCGTGAAGAACTAAGGGCATAGTGCCTGTGAGCTCTTGAATTTCAGCCAATGTATCAAAACGGAGACCTGCCCAGTTTGCAGGATATTTGCCGTGAATATTGCCTATGCCTGCGGCCAACATTGTAACGCCTAAATCGGCAATCATTTTGCATTCCTTCGGGTCGGCAACCTCGCCGCCGCCGATAACGCCGTCTTCCTCGCCGCCGATAGCGCCAACCTCGGCTTCAAGCGAAAGACCTAACTTATTGCAGGTTTCAACAAGCTCTTTGGTTTTTGCAATGTTTTCTTCGATCGGGTAGTGTGAGCCGTCGAACATTATGGAAGAAAAACCGGCTTCAATGCACTTTTTGGCGCCTTCATAGCTGCCGTGGTCAAGGTGAAGAGCTACGGGAACGGTGATGTTCATTTCTTCAAGCATACCGTTTACCATACCTACTACGGTCTTGTAGCCGCACATATATTTGCCGGCACCCTCGGATACGCCTAAAATAACAGGCGATTTAAGCTCTTCGGCGGTTTGAAGAATAGCCTTGGTCCATTCAAGGTTATTGATGTTGAACTGACCTACGGCATATTTGCCCGCCTTGGCCTTTGTAAGCATTTCCTTTGCAGATACTAACATAACGATTCCTCCGTTGTTAAAAAATTATCTAACTTTATTTTATACCAAAACAGGCGTAAAATCAAGTGTTTATTTATCGGGATCCTCATTTATTACCTCAGGCGGTAATTCAAGCAATTCCGGATTACGCATATACTTGCGCATTCTTCTGAAAGCAAGGGCAAAATAACTGCCTGAGCATATGCGCTCGTCCATAACAACGCCTAAGGGTATGCAGCGCTCGAACACTACCTCGCCGCCTTTGCGTTTCGCTACCTCGCGCAGATTGCCTAAGGTTATAAACACGCTTGTTGTGCCGAATTCATAGCAGTGGTGATATATGTGGTTGGTTCTTATAGAAGCAAGGTTCGATATGCAAAGACTGTTGTGAAACGGCGACATATCAATAACCTTTTTGGGTAACAGACCGTGCTTATCCATAAACTTGAAAAGGCCCACGCCTACTCTTAAAACGCCCGGCGCGCCCAAAAGTATTTTTATCATTTTTTCGGTGCCGTTTTTTTCGGGCACCTCACGGTTATCCGAAACATATTCGTTTATTTTGCCGTTTACATCAAAAATGGTATCGGTCATTTTAAAATACATCTTAGACATTGTGCCGTTATCCATTTCGCCCGATTTCAGCACCACCATTGCAACGCAGAATTCATTTCGCGCATAGGGCTTGCAGTTCATTATAAAACGGTTAAGCAGCGGAAATTCCGCCGCGGTGCGAAGATATGCCGCAATTATAACGCCTAAGTGACTTATGGCTATTCCCTGCTTGCGCTTTTCGTTAAGATAATTCTGAATAGGGTCGTAGGGTATATCAAGCGTTACCATATTCATTGAATCAACGCGCTTGTTCATAACATAAGCCGCAACCGTATACATAGGGTCGGTATTACGCAGGCGCTTTCCGTCAGCTCTCATATGTAAACTCCATTCTGCCGCCAAAGAATTTTAAAACGGCACTGCGTAAATAATAACACATACAGCCGTAAAATACAATATTTTTTTAACAAAATATGAACCGGTTTTTTTGGCTATTTTTTGTCTTTAACGCCTGATAAGGGGTTTGAATCGATAGCCTGCTTTACCTGTTTATCCGAAACGTGGGTGTAAATTTGCGTGGTTCCGAGGTTCGCGTGGCCCAAAATATCCTTTAATACCCTTATATCCACATTACCGTACTGATACATAAGGGTTGCGGCGGTGTGGCGCAGCTTGTGGGTGGAAAAGCCCATACCCGAAAGCCCCGCCTTGCTAAGATTGGTCTTTACAATATGCTGCACGGTTTTAGGGCTTAAACGGCGGTGGTTGCGGCTTATAAAAAGTGCGTTTCTGTCGTCATAAGCTATGCCCTCGGCAGGGCGTACCGCTATGTACCGCCTTATCGCCTCCTTGCAGGAATCGTTAAGATATACCGCGCGCTCCTTGTTGCCCTTGCCGGTTACGGTCATCACCCCGTCGGACGATATATCCGAAAGGTCAAGTCCGCAAAGCTCGGAAAGTCTCAGTCCGCAGTTTAAAAACAGGGTAAGTATGCAGTAATCCCGTCTTTCGTTTGCGCCGTCTACCGAATTTAAAAGCTCAAGCGAGTTTTCAAGCGTAAGGTGCTTAGGCAGCGATTGCTTAACCTTAGGCGACTCTAACAGCTCGGCGGGATTGTGTTCGATTTTATGGGTTTGAACCGACATATATTTAAAGAATATCCGCAGTGTCGAGGTTTTTCGCGCGCGTGTTGCGGTGTTGTTTTCAAGCTCCTCCTTGCAGTATACCATAAAACCGTATAGGTCTGATATCGTAACGGTTTTTATAAGCTCGGTATCGGCGGCGGAAATATTTATCTTTTTAAATTCGGTATCCTTAGGCACCCTGCCGCGCACCAGAAGCATATATCTTAAAAAAGTGCGCAGATCAATATAATACCCCTCTACCGAACGCGAGGATTTACCCTTAATGGTTTCGTTATATGTAAGAAAATCACGCAGAAAGTCGGGACATTCGCTTAAAATTTCAAGCTTCATTTTAAAAACCTCGTTTAAAAATTACATAGATAATATATCATTTTTTCGGCTGTCTTTCAAGCCGTCTTAAGAAAATCTTAATAAATTCACCCCTTTAATTTTAAAAAACGGTTTGCTATAATGATAACGAAAGGTCGGGAGAGAATGTATAACATTTTAATTTGCGATGATGAGCGCGATATTGTTTCCGCGCTTAAAATATATTTGGAAGCCGAGGGCTACAACACGGTTTTGGCATATAACGGAAACGAGGCGGTAAACGCCGTAAAGGAAAATGCGGTGCATTTGGCGCTTATGGATATTATGATGCCCGAATGCGACGGCATTACCGCCATGACCAAAATACGCGAAATTTCAAATATACCCGTAATTCTGCTTACGGCAAAGGGCGAGGATACCGATAAAATTTTAGGTCTTAACGTGGGAGCGGACGATTACATAACAAAGCCGTTTAATCCGGTAGAGGTTACGGCGCGGGTGCGTTCGCAGTTAAGAAGATATATGCAGCTCGGCGGCGGGGCGGTAAGCGAGCAGGCCGCAGGCTACACGATAGGCGGAATAGAGCTTAACGATAAAACAAAACAGGTTTTGGCGGAAGGGGACGAGGTCTCGCTTACCCCAACCGAATTTGAAATTTTAAAGCTGCTTATGAAAAATGCGGGCGACGTGCTTTCTCCAAAGGAAATATACGAAAAGGTATGGGGCGGCGACGGATACGGCAGTGAAAGCACCGTTGCGGTGCACATAAGGCATTTAAGGGAAAAAATTGAAATAAATCCTGCCGAGCCGCGCTATTTAAAGGTAGTGTGGGCGCACGGCTATAAGTTTGAAAAGGGGGAGCAAAAATGAAAAAGCTTACAGGCAGTCTTGCGGCAAAAACCGCGGCGGTTATTCTTTCGTTTATTACGGCGTTTATATGCGTTATAAGCACGCTTTCGGTCATACTTATGGCGTCGGGCGGATTTTATGTAAAAAGCCTTGACGAAATAAAGGATAAAATTTATGACGATAAGCTTTACGGCTATTCCTCTGAAATTTATGACGCATTTATTTCGGGTGAGGATATAGCAAGGCTTTGCGAAAAACGGTCGGTTTCCTGCAAAATAACCGACAGCGATACCGACGAAGTACTTTTCGACAATACAAGCGGTAAGGAACCCTCAGTCGAAGCCGAGCAAAAAAATATGGAAGTATACGGCGAGGTATATACAAAGGTAGGCGAAAGTCCGGTTTATATTGAGGGAGTAACGCAAAGCATTGATATAGCTGTGTATGCGTATTATGAGGATTTTCCGCTTTCGGATAACGCGCGTATGAAATTAAGAATTTACGAAACGGCGTATTCGTGCCGCTACCTGCTTATAGCGGCGGCGATAATTTCGGCGCTTGCGTTTGTGTGCCTGTTTGTTTTTCTGTGCGCGGCGGCAGGGCATAGGGCAGACGGCAGCATACGGCGGAATTATCTTGATAAGGTGCCGTTTGATCTGCTGCTTGCTTCGGCGCTTTTTGCGGTTATATTAACTATTATGATAATCGGCGACACATACGGCTCGTTTATGCTGATGTTTGCGGTTACCGCAGGGCTTTTAAGCGTTGATTATTTTATAGCGCTTGCCGTAATACTTTCCTTTGCGGTACGGCTTAAAACAAAAACCCTGTTAAAGAATAATATTATATATATGGTTTTAAGTATAATAGGTAAGGGCTTTAAAAAGCTTTTCCGGTTTGCGGGCTTTATATTTAAAAATCTTTCGCTTGTTAAAAAAACCGTGCTTATATGCGCAGCGGTGCTTGTTTTTGATTTTTTTGCAACGCTTTTCTGCGCCGCCGTTCAGGTTTACGAGCTGTTTATGATTCTTGTTATCTTTAACGCAATTGCGGTAACCGTTATAGTAATATTTACCGCAATACAGCTGCAAAGAATTAAAAAGGGCGGAGAAAGAATAGCCGACGGCGATATAGATTATAAAATAGATACGGCGTATATGTACCCCGAATTTAAAAGCTTTTGCGCAAGCCTTAACAATATAAGCCGCGGTATGCAGAACGCCGTTAACGAAAAAATGAAAAGCGAGCGTATGCGAACAGAGCTTATAACCAACGTTTCGCACGATATTAAAACCCCTCTTACCTCTATAATAAATTATGTGGATCTGATTAAAAAGGAAGAGCCCGAAAACGAAAAGATAAAGGAATATATAGGCGTGCTCGACCGCCAGTCGGTAAGGCTTAAAAAGCTTATTGAGGATTTGGTGGAGGCCTCTAAGGCGTCAACGGGCAACCTTACCGTAAACCTTGCCGAATGCGAGGCAGGCGTGCTTTTAAGCCAAACGGTAGGCGAATTTGACGAACGCCTTAAAAACGCGGGCCTTACGCCGGTGCTTAACATTCCCGAAGAGCCCGTAAAAATTATGGCGGACGGCAGGCACCTGTGGCGTGTGTTTGAAAACCTTACGGGCAACGTGTGCAAGTATTCAATGCCCGGAACAAGGGTTTATATGGAGCTTGTAAAAAGGGACGGCAAGGCGGTTATAACCTTTAAAAACATTTCAAAATACGAGCTTAATATTTCGGGCGAGGAGCTTATGGAACGCTTTGTACGGGGCGATAAATCGCGTAATACCGAGGGGAGCGGTTTAGGGCTTTCGATTGCGCGAAGCTTAACCGAGCTGCAAAAGGGGGAAATGCGGATCGAGGTGGACGGCGACCTGTTTAAGGTTACTCTTACCTTTGACGCTGTTTAATGTACGAGGACAATTATAAAAAGCGCCGCGCGTATTACGAAAGGCGCAGAAAACGCAAAAGAAGGATAATTTTAAAAAGAACGGTTTGCTTTTTATTGCTTGCCGCGGCGGTAATAGGCGGCATAACAGCCGTAAAAAAGCACCTTTCTTCAAAAGAAACCGCAAGCGGCATATCAAAAAGCCAGGTTACAGAAAAGCTTAAGGCAATAGAAATACCCGCCTTTGTTGATAAGCAGATAATTCATCTGCACAATACCGCAAGAACGGGAACGCCGCTTGACGGGGTTAAAAATATAGTTATACACTATGTGGGAAACCCCGGCACAAGCGCGCAAAACAACCGCGATTATTTTGATAAGGACTCAACCGAGGTTAGCTCCCACTTTCTTGTGGGGCTTGACGGCGAAATTATACAGTGCGTGCCGTTGTGGGAAAAATCCGCCGCAAGCAACTGGAGAAACAACGATACTGTATCGATTGAGGTATGCCACCCCGACGAGAGCGGAAAATTCGGCGATGAAACATATAAATCCGTAGTAAAGCTTACCGCGTGGCTTTTAAGCGAAACGGGGCTTGATGAGAACGCGGTTATACGGCATTACGATATAACCGAAAAGCAGTGCCCTTTATATTACGTTAAACACGAGGACGCGTGGAATAAGCTTAAAAAGGATATAGGCGCGGCGCTTAAAGGTTAAAAAATTGTAACCTATATTGACAAACGCAATTGCGTGTGGTATGATACGTCTGTATTATTCAAGATAGTACAGTTAGTACGATTAGTACAGGAGGATAATAAATGTTAGAAACAAGAGAGCTTGTAAAGATTTATAAACCCAAAAAGGGCGTGCCGGTAACGGCGCTTAACAAAATAAGCCTTAAATTTCCCGAAAAGGGAATGGTTTTTCTGCTCGGTAAATCGGGCAGCGGAAAATCGACGCTGCTTAACGTGCTCGGAGGACTTGATAAATACGACGGCGGCGAGATCATAATAAAGGGCGTATCCTCAAAGAATTTTAAGCAGCAGCATTTTGATTCTTACAGGAATACCTATGTGGGCTTTATTTTTCAGGAGTACAACGTGCTTGACGAATTTTCGGTGGGGGCAAACATAGCCCTTGCAATTGAACTGCAGGGAAGACGGGCTTCCGACGGCGAGATCAACGATATTTTAAAGCAGGTTGATTTAGAGGGCTTCGGCGCAAGAAAGCCCAACGAATTGTCGGGCGGACAAAAGCAGCGCGTTGCAATAGCGCGCGCACTTGTTAAAAAGCCTGAAATTATAATGGCTGACGAACCTACGGGCGCGCTTGATTCGGCTACGGGCAAGCAGGTTTTCGATACGCTTAAAAAGCTATCTGCCGAAAAGCTTGTAATTGTGGTATCGCACGACCGCGAGTTTGCAGAGCAGTATGCCGACAGAATAATAGAGCTTTCGGACGGCTGCGTTATAAGCGACGTTGAGCTGGACGGGGAGCCTGCGGCAGAGGAAAGCAAAAAAGGTATCGAATTTTGCGGAAACACCGCTTTAATACCGTTCGGTTATCATTTGACCGAGGAAGACAGAACCGCAATAAACGATTATATAGATAAATTAAAATCGGGCGATTTAAAGCTGACCGCCTGCGAAAGCGCAAATACGGGCAAAAGATTTAAAAATACCGATACCTCTAAAATTAAAACAGGCGACGGTTCGGGCTTTAAGCTTATAAAATCAAAGCTGCCGCTTTCAAACGCTTTTAAAATAGGCGCAGGCGGTCTTAAGCACAAAAAAATAAGGCTTGTGATTACAATATTACTTTCCTGCATTGCGTTCGGGCTTTTCGGGCTTTCGGATACGTTCGGGGCGTACAATCACGTTAAAACCTGCACAAATTCACTTGTTGATTCGGGCGTTAAATCCGTATCGGTTGCAAAATCAAAGAAAAAAGGCGAGTACTGGCGCGATTACGGCTACCGTATTTCGGAAAAGGAGCTTAACGAAATATCTGAGGGTATGAACGTTAAAATGCACGGCGTTTATCAGCCGCTTGAATTTAACGGCGATATATCTGCCTTTATAAACCCCGATATAAAGCTTACAGAGACCGACTACAATATTTATTACCCGCTTATAAGCGGCTTTGCCGCCGTAAACGATACGGTTTTAAAGGATATGGGTTATAAGGTGCTGGCAGGTACTCTGCCCGACGGCGCCAAGGACGAAATTGCCGTAAGCGATTATATTTTTGAAGTGTTTAAAAAGGCGCAGTATTTTGACGGAAAGACCTTTAACACCGCAAAGGACGGCACAAAAACTCCTGTTTACACAAAAATCAACGCCTACACCGATTTAATAGGCAAAAAGCTCACCTTTGCCGGCAGGGAATACACCGTTACCGCCGTTATAGATACGGGCTTTGATATGTCGCGCTATACCTCGCTTACCGAGAAAAAGGAGCACCAAAGCAGGGCCGATCAAATGGTGGATATGATTCTTTTAAATGAGTTCGGTACGGCGGTAAGCTACAGCTATGCAGAAATTGCAATGGTCGGCGACGGCTATCTTGATAAGCTGATTGCCGAAAGACCCGCAATGGCGCCGATAACCGAGGGCTATATTTCCTACTACGGCGATAATTTCAGTGCCGACTCAAATTATCTTGCGCGCCTTTCCGATATAACGAACGAAAAGATAATATGGATAGACGGCGAGAAAAAAACGCTTGACGATAAGGAAATAATAGTAACCGCCGACGCGCTTTCAAGCAATTCGGATGAGGCCGGCACACGCACCGAGACAGACGCGGAAAATGAAACGGGCGCCGTAGATTACGCAAAGCTGCTTAAAAATAAAAACACCGTTTCAATGTGGAAAAACGTATTTGCCAAGGGCTATAATAATAACGAGGATATAAGCGGCTGCAAGATAGTGGGCGTTATAGATAACAGCTCAGAGGGCAATAAATCAAAGCTTAAATCCACCGTTGTTTGCTCGGACGGTATTTACAGCGAGTTTACCGAGGGAACCGATAAAATATACGATTTTGCCGTAGGCTCAATGCCTAAGGAAAAAAGCGCGGTGCAGTCGATGGTTTCCTATTGCTACGGCGGTAACGCGGGCGTGCGCTATGCCATACAAAACTCCGTTACCTTTGAGCTTGACTCCATAAACAGCGCGCTTAAGACCCTTTCAAAGTATTTCTTCTGGATAGGCGTGGGCTTTGCGGTGTTTGCGGCTATAATGCTTTCAAACTTTATCGGCACAAGTATTGCCTATAAAAAGCAGGAGATCGGTATATTACGCGCCATAGGCTCGCGCAGTAACGATGTTTTCAGAATTTTCTTCTCGGAAAGCTTTATAATTGCTATGATAAACTTTGTGCTTTCCTCGGTAGGCGTTTTTGCCGCAACAACTATTATAAACAGCCTTATCCGCAACGAGGCGGGTGTGCTTGTGACGGTGCTGAGCTTCAGCGTTCGTCAGGTAGCGCTGCTTTTGGCTGTAAGCATATTGGTTGCGTTTGTCGCAAGCTTTTTGCCGGTTAAACGCATAGCTTCAAAACGCCCGATAGACGCTATAAGGGGCAGGTAAATGAAAAACATTCTCGAAATGCTTGAATATTCGGCGCAGCGTTTTCCTCAAAAAAACGTTTTTGCTGATGAAAGCAAAAGCATATCCTATGCCGAGTTTTTAAAAACGGCGCAAAGTATAGGCAGTAAAATAGCCGCGGCGGGGGTTTATAAAGCCCCCGTTGCGGTAATAGCCGAGCGTTCGGTTGAAAATTTAGCCGCAATGTTCGGGGTGCTTGCAGGCGGCTGCTTTTACACCGTAATAGACGCAGAAATGCCGGCTGAGCGCATTAAGGCGATATTTGAAACGCTTAAACCTGCCGCGGTATTGGTTACTGAGGGCTGCGTATCCAAAATTTGTGAGATTGATTTTGAAGGCTTAGTGCTTAATTATAATGAGGCTGCGCGCTTTGCGCCGAATAAAGAGGTACTGCAAAAAATAAGGGACGGTATGACAGATACCGACCCTGCGTATGTGCTTTTTACTTCAGGTTCAACCGGCGTTCCCAAGGGCGCCGTTTTAAACCACCGCAGCGTGCTTGCATATATAAAATGGTACGCCGATACGTTTAAAATAGACGAAGATACCGTTTTCGGCAGTCAAACTCCGTTTTATTTCAGTATGTCGGTATCCGATGTATACAGCACCGTTTACAGCGGCGCAACGCTTAATATAATACCAAAAACGCTTTTTTCTTTCCCCTTAAAGCTTATAGAGCTTATGAACGAGCGCAAGGTCAATACGATTTACTGGGTACCCTCGGCGCTTTCGATTGTTGCAAAGCTTAAGGTATTTGATTACTTAAAGCCCGAATACCTTAAAAAGGTACTTTTTGCGGGCGAGGTTATGCCCGTAAAGCCGCTTAACTATTGGCGCAAAAATTTGCCGAACGCGCTTTTTGCCAATCTTTTCGGGCCTACCGAAACCACCGATATATGCACCTATTATATAGTCGATCGCCCGTTTTCGGACGGCGAGACCCTGCCGATAGGCAGAGCGTGCGATAACTGCAAGGTGTTCATTTTAAATGAAAACGGCAAAGAGGCAAAGACGGGGGAAGAGGGCGAGCTTTACGCCGCAGGCTCTTTTTTAAGTATGGGGTATTACAATAATCCCGAAAAAACCGCCGCGGCGTTTGTGCAAAATCCGTTAAACGGCGCCTATCCCGAAACGGCATACAAAACGGGCGACCTTGTAAAACAAAACGAAAACGGCGAGATTATATATATTTCGCGCAAGGATTTTCAAATAAAGCACATGGGCTACCGTATAGAGCTCGGCGAAATTGAGGCGGCTGCATACACGGCAGAGGGCGTTTCCTCGGCTGCGGCGGTTTACGATAAAACCGAGGACAGCATTATTCTTATTTACGAGGGCAGGCAAAAAAACACCGACGAGGTGGGCACGGCTCTTAAAAACCGATTGCCGCATTATATGCTGCCGCAGCGCATAATACGTATAAAGGCAATGCCGATCAACGCCAACGGCAAAACCGACCGTAAATGGCTTACTGCCAATTACAAAAACATTTGATCAGGGGTAATATTAAATGGAACAGGTTATAAAAATACTTGAAGAAATAAAACCGGGAGTTGATTATTTAAAGGAAACCGACCTTATAGGCGGTAAAATTCTCGATTCGCTTAAAATAGTTCAGCTTGTAGGCGAGCTTAACGATGAATTTGATATTGAAATAACGCCGATAGATATTGTTCCCGAAAACTTTAAGAGCGCCGAAGCCATTTATGCAATGGTTAAAAGGCTTGAGGATGAATAATCGGTATGAGCTATACCTCGTATAATTATCTGTTTATATTTTTGGGAATTACCTTTATACTGTATACGGTATTTCCGAAAAAGTATAAATGGACGGTGCTGTTATCGGCAAGCGCTGTTTTTTACCTTATTAACAGCGGCAGGCTTATAGTGTTTTTATTGCTTACCGCCGTAAGTATATATTTTGCAGGCATATTTTTAAACAAAATAAACGACGGCTTTGCACTTGCTAAAAAAGGCCTTGAAAAGGAAGACAGAAAAAAGCTTAAAGCGAATATCCTATGGCAGAAAAAGGCGGTTGTAACCGCCGCGGTGCTGTTTATTTTCGGCATTTTGCTTGTGCTTAAATATTCGGGCTTTTTTATTTCGGCTGCGGAATTTTTTGCAGGGCTTTTCGGATTTAAACCCCATTTTAAAACATTTAAGTTTTTGCTGCCGCTCGGTATATCGTATTACACCCTGCAGGCGGCTGGATATATTATAGACGTTTACAGGGGCAAATACCGCGCAACAGATAACTTTTTTAAGCTGGCGCTGTTTTTAAGCTTTTTTCCGCAGATCGTTGAGGGACCGATAGGCAGATACGATTTATTGGCGGAGCCGCTTTACAGCGGGCATTCGTTCGATTACGACCGCTTTACAAAGGGACTTCAGCTTATGGCGTGGGGACTTTTTAAAAAAATGGTTATAGCCGACCGCGCCAATATATTCGTAAGCGAGGTTTTCGGCGATTATCAAAAATACAGCGGCAGTATAATTTTGCTTGGCGGCGTGCTTTACACATTGCAGATATACGCCGAGTTTTCGGGCTGTATGGACATAGTAACCGGCAGCGCCGAGCTTTTCGGCGTGCCGCTGTCTCAAAATTTCAGCCGCCCGTTTTTTTCAAAAACCGTTGCGGAGTTTTGGCGGCGCTGGCACATAACGTTAGGCTCATGGCTTAGGGACTATGTGTTTTATTCCGTTTCGCTTTCAAAGCCGTTTATGAAGCTTTCGCGTTTTGCAAAGGAGCATTTGAACGAATTTTTGGGTTCGCTTATTCCCGCGTCGTTCGCAATGTTTTTTACGTGGTTCGGCATAGGCTTTTGGCACGGAGCCGGCGTAAAATACATAATTTACGGGCTTTATTATTACGCTGTAATGATGCTTGGTATGTACTTGGAGCCGCTGTTTGCGCGTGCTTTTAATGCCGCGCATATTAACAGAAATTCGAAACCGCTTAACGCGCTCAGAATTTTAAGAACGCTTATATTGGTGGTTTGCGGAATGACGCTTTTCAGGGCGGAGACCGTCGGTATATGGCTCGGTATGATAAAAAGAGTGTTTACAGGCTTCGGCGGCGGCACGTTTTTAAACGACGCGCTTTTGTGCGGAATGGATAAGCAGGACTTTTTAATTGTAATTTTAGGCGCCGCCGTTATGCTTGTTATAAGCGTTTTGCAGGAAAAAGGAGTAAATGTGCGCGATACATTGGCAAAGCAGGTTTTACCCGTTAGGTGGACGGTTTATGCCTGCCTTGTGCTTTCGGTTATAATTTTCGGCGCATACGGTATAGGCTACGACGCGGTAGATTTTATTTACGGGCAGTTTTAGGAAAGTGAGTATATGAAAAAAGGATTAAAAAACTTAATACGCTCGGTTGGCTTTATAACTCTTTTGCTGCTGCTTACGGTTTCCTCCTCTTATATGCTGGCGCCAAAGGATAACACAAAGCAAAGCGGTATTGTAAACCCAAGCGCGCACGGCTTTTTTTCAGAGCCTGAAAATTCAATAGAGGTTGCGGTTATAGGCAATTCGGACGCATACAGCGGTTTTTCGCCTATGGAGCTGTGGAAAAATTACGGTTATACCTCATATGTAAGCGGAGAGGGCAGGCAAACGGTAGCTCAGGCGTATGCAATGCTTAATAAATTGCTTAAAGGGCAAAAGCCCAAGGTTATAATACTTGAAACCGACGGATTTTTCACAAAATCAAAATTGGTGGAAAGCACTGCTAAAATGGTTAACGCCTCGCTCGGTTCCTCATTTTCTGTTTTTCAGTATCACGACCGCTGGAAAAACGTAAAGCCGAACGAGCTTTTCAAAAAACCGCGGTATACCGCGCACTGCGCCGCAAAGGGGCAATGGCTCAGTAACGACGTTAAGCCCTGCCGCGGCAAGGAATATATGGTGGAAACGGACGAAAAGGCGGTAATTCCGCTATGCGTTAAAAAATCCGCCGAGGCGTTTGTAAGAACCTGCCGCAATAATAATATAGAGGTGCTGTTTTTAGAGCTTCCGTCGCAAAGCTCGTGGAATTACAAAAAGCATAACGCGGTAAAGGCATATTCCGATAAGTTGGGCGTTAAGTTTATTGATATGAATATCGAACGCGACAGGTTCGGTTTTGACTGGAAGACCGACACGCGCGACGGCGGCAATCATCTGAATAACCGCGGCGCCAGAAAATGCACGGTATTTTTGGGCGAATATTTAAAGCAAAACTATAAATTAGAGGATCGCCGCGGCAACGCAGAGTTCAAGCGGTGGGACGAGGACTATAAGAATTACCTTAAAAAGGTTAAAATATAATACGGCGGCGCTCGGAGATTTTTATAAAGCTGTGGACTGTTTTCAAATTATGTGATATAATTACTTTTAACAATCAACGTTACGGAGACGACAGTTATGCTGAATTACAGAAGAATAGAAGCCGCAGATGATAAAAGAATTGCCGAAATTATTCGTGCGAATTTGGAAAAGCTCGGATTGGATATTCCGGGAACGGCATACTTTGACCCCGAATTGGATCATTTAAGCGCGTATTATAACAGCGATCCGTCTAAGCGAGCCTATTTTGTTGCAATCGGCGCCGAGGGACAGGTTATCGGCGGCGTAGGCATTGCAGAGTTTGACGGAATAGAAAACTGTGCCGAGCTTCAAAAGCTTTATTTAGACGATTCCGCTAAAGGAAACGGTTACGGAAAAGAGTTGACGCGGATAGCCGAGGATTGGGCAAGGTCTTCCGGTTATAAAAGTCTCTATCTTGAAACCCATACGAATCTTTCGGCGGCTTTGAGGCTTTATGAAAAAATGGGCTTCCGTAAAATTGAAAAGCCCTGTTCAACGCCGCACGGCACAATGAACTGCTTTTATTTAAAAAAGCTGTAACATAAATAGTCTAAATAATTGCGGTAAAAAGCCGTTTTGCGTAATTATTTACTGCGTCGGGCAACCCGTTTTCGGATTGCCCGATCGCTTTTATATTGTTACTTTGCAGAAGAAAGTTGATGTTCGGAATTAAATGCGGTATAATCAATCTGAAAAAATCGGTTGGCGCGGTAATTATCTTATGGAGAAAGAATTATGATTGTTTTGATTGCCGGTGCGTCTCATACAGGTAAAACCATGTTGGCGCAAAGGCTTCTTGAAAAATACAAATATCCTTATTTATCAATAGACCATTTGAAAATGGGTCTGATACGCAGCGGAAATACAGAGCTTACACCGCTAAGCGATGATTCCGAACTGACAGAGTACCTATGGCCCATCGTTCGGGAAATGATAAAAACTGCAATAGAAAACAGCCAAAACCTCATTATTGAAGGCTGTTACATTCCGTTTGATTGGAAAAAGGATTTTTCCGTCGATCACCTTGAGAATATAAGGTTTTTCTGCCTTGTTATGAGCGAGAACTATATTCGGACGCATTTTAATGATATAAGGCAATATGCAGACGTTATTGAAAAACGAATGAATGATGACTGCACTTTGGAAAGCGTATTAAAGGATAATGCACGCACCTTAGCGCTTGCACAAAGGAATGAAATTAACTATATATTGATAGATAATAATTATAAGATAGATATTGATTTGCAGTGATAACCTCCGTTTTGTCAATAAAAGAAAAAGGAATTTTTAGTCTGCATTCGATTATGCGGTCGCGGAAGATATGATTTTTCAAGAAGCGGCGCAAGGCACCTAAATAAGCGTGAAAAATGACCGAAGGCGGAGAATAAACTCTGCTTTCGGTCAAAATTTTGGTCGAGTGCGGATACTTGAATTCCGTGCCTCTTGGTCCCAAATAGCGGCTAAAAAGTTTTTTGCACTGTTTCCGGCACTTTTGGGCACTTTCGTCCGGAAACCGCCTGCTCTTCGGCGCTCTTATCTCCACTGTTTCCGTCTGCTCCGGAAAAGACTGTGGGACGGTATGTGGTCATAAAAACACTCCCCAAACAAAAATCGTTCGGGGAGCGTCTGTTTGATGTCTATATAGTAACTCTGAACACCGAAAACGTCAAGGTCTTTTCAGTCAAAATCTGCGATGTTGTAAACAAAGAAAAAACGCCGAGCAGAGCTCTCACGGGGCTCTTTACATGCGGAATATATCATGATAAAATACTATTGTATAAATCACTGCCGATTACGGACTGAAAAATCGAGGATATCTCAGGGCTTGCCAATACTTTATAAGTGTCATAGACTCATATGATCTTGCAAAAAGGTGTGCTGAATTTATAACAAGGAGTAACCTATGTTTAACAGAAAAATTAAGATAACAAAAGAAAATGAATCCATTCTGTTCATAAATGCTGTTATTGAAAATCTAAGATATGCCATTATCTCCTTAGATGCAATATTTAATACAAGTGATTACAGTGATTACTACGATGAGCATACATTTTATTTTTTCCATATGCAAAGTGTTTTGACAGCACAAGGCAATATATATAATGTCCTATTTAATGACTATTTTAGAAGAAAAAATATATCCCGCGAACGAGTAAGAATCGTAAGAGAAAATTTTGGAATTGACCTTTCGAAATATCCTTTGATTGGGAATAAAAAGTTCAGAAACACTAGTGCTCATTTCGATGAACGTTATTATGAGTTTAACGGTATTGGAGACATGAACATATTGCGCCATGACACTCCGGAAAATGAACGATTACAGATTTTAGGGACACATCATCTGAGAACAATTGACATAGATAAATGGTTGTACTATTCATATGATGCGCGCGGCAATCAAATTGTTTTGGATTTACAAGAATTGAGAAGTGAAATGTACTCAATGTTAACAGAATTGTGTACATGTGATATTAGAAAAGATAGATAAATTACTCTTAGCGTTGTCTATAAAAAACCGATGAGGAATATACACTCATCGATTTTTTGTGATACAAGTTAATATATAAACTTGTTGCGAAGTTGACTACGATTCAAATAGTTCTTTTGTGATTTCGATGTTGATAAACAAGAAGCTCAAAAAGAGAAATTTATTTTGGGTTAAAAATTGCGATGCTGTAAACAAAGAATAGCGCTGCGGAATAATTAAATGAAAATAACAAATACTATTGACAATATCACGGTCAACCGATATAATAATAGTAACAGGAGGCGAAGCAGTATGACAGTAAGCGAATTGATGAACGAGAAAAAAATAACAAAATATCGGCTGTCAAAGGACAGCGGCGTTCCGTACACGACCGTGAATGATATTTGCAGCGGCAAGGCGCAGCTCGAAAAATGCTCCGCCGAAACGGTTTACCGAATTTCAAAAGCGCTGGGCGTTACGATGGAAAGCCTGATAGAGCCCTGCTTTGAAAAACGCAGTGACTTTGAGTTGTTCAAAAGCAATACCTGCCATAGACTGAAAGAACTCGGCGATATTCCGTTTATGATTGATTTGCTTGAAAAGGACGAAATTCGCAAGACCTATCAAAAAGGCTGGTATCGTGAAAGCCTGTATCTCCTTGCCATGCTCGACTATGTAAGCCGCGAAAATCATGTGCCGCTTTGCACACAGTATGATGACCTGCGCAAGCTCAAATTGCAAAACACGCTTTTCCCGGCAGGTGTGCTGGCAATGTCGGAGGTTACAAACAATCCGCAGATTAAAGAGCAATCCATAAAAGAGGCAATTCCGGAGTTTATGCGGTTCAATATCGTAGAAAGCGAGGTGCGGAATGTCATCTGAAAATTTTACAAAAGAAAATCTGGATACTTACCTCAAGGAGCTTGCCAAAGAGTTCAGACGGTTAAACGGCAAATCAATGCCGGCAGAAATCGTGCTGGTCGGTGGTGCCGCTATTTTAACAAATTACGGTTTTCGTGATATGACTACGGATATAGATGCGGTGATACACGCCGCATCGTCTATGAAGGACGCTATCAACCGTGTCGGAGATAAATTCCATTTGCCGAACGGTTGGCTGAATGCCGACTTTATGCGCACAGGCTCCTATTCTCCGAAACTGGACGAATACTCGGTTTATTACAAAACGTTTTACGGCGTTCTATCCGTCCGAACCGTGTCGGCGGAATATCTCATAGCCATGAAGCTTCGTTCGGGTAGAAAGTATAAAAATGACCTTTCCGATGTAATCGGTATCCTGGCGGAACACCAAAAGCGCGGCACACCGCTCACGCTTGATAGGATCAATACGGCAGTGAATGACCTTTACGGCGGTTGGGACGGTTTTCCCGAAGATTCAAAGCCGTTTATCGAGGATGCGCTTAAAACAGCAGATTTGGAAGCTGTTTATACTTCGGTTAAAAATGATGAAACCGAGTCAAAGGATATTTTGGTCGGCTTTGAAAAGAAGTATCCAATGGTCGCAAAGGAATCAAATATAGAGGATATCTTGAAATCACTGAAAGAAAAGCAGAAAAAATAACTTGCAAAAGGGTTGCCCACGGCAGCCCTTTTGTTATGTCCGAAATTGTAAACGTGAGCAGAATATGCACTTTCAGAAGAACAGATAAATACTGAAATCACAGTATTATTATGCCGAAAGCTGTTGATATTCAGCCTGAAATGTGGTATAATGATGAAAATGGTAAAATGCCAAATTTATAACTGCGTATGAGGTGTAATACAATGGCCGCGAGCTATAAAAAATTATTCAAGCTTTTAATCGACCGTGATATGAAAAAGAAAGAACTCGCCGAAAAAGCCGGCATCAGCATCGCTACTATCACCAAGATGGGCAAAGACGGTGCCGTTGTCAGCAGTGAGGTTCTTGTAAAGATATGCTCAGCCCTTGACTGCACTATGGATGATATAGTGGAGATAATTGAAAAATAAAAGAAAGGTATTTTATAATATGTTACATGATGGGCTGTATGAGCAAATTATCAATAAGGGATTAGAAACAGAGCTCTCCTCTACGGACAAGCTTTCTACTACTGCGCCCATTGATAGTGCTGAGGCGTCCAAAGTGCTGGCAAAATATATTGCCGAAGTTGTAGAAAAAGGGCTTGATAATGTTGCTGACAATGGCGGTGACGTGAGCTCACAAGTGGCTCTGGCAAACCGTATTATTTCTACGATCATCACCGAAACAAAAGAAAACGAACTTGATGAAATGACGGTCGTCGAGCGGGCCGAGCAGTTGCTTGCACTCTTTGACAAAAAGAACAGTATTCTTGCCATTGGTGAAAAGGCAACGATTATTCGCCCCGAAACATCTATTGCACAAAGCTCGTTATTTACCGGTGCAATCCATGAGCCGCAGATGTTTACCGAGCTCAAGAAGGAAATTGTATCCTGTAACCGTATTGATATGCTGGTATCCTTCATTAAATGGAGCGGCCTGCGCTTAATAATGGATGAGCTTACAACCTTTACACAAAACGGCGGAGAGCTCCGCATTATTACAACCTCTTATATGGGAGCGACCGATGTAAAAGCAATCGAAGAACTCCGCAAACTCCCTAACACAAAAATCAAGGTGAGTTATGATACCAAACGCACCAGACTTCATGCGAAAACGTATGTCTTCTATCGGGATACCGGTTTTACTACTGCGTATGTTGGCTCATCGAATCTTTCTAATGCTGCCATTTCCAGCGGCCTTGAATGGAACGTAAAGGTTACAAAGAAGGACCTGCCGGAAACGATTGACAAAATTGAAGCCACCTTTGAAAGCTATTGGAATTCCAATGAATTTGAATATTACAATGAGGAGCAAAAGGAACGTTTAGCACGTGCACTAAAAGCCGAAAAATACTTTGACAGTAATAATGCCGAAGTTTATACGATGGATATCGCACCATATTCCTATCAGCAAGAAATTCTTGATAAGCTGGAAGCAGAGCGCAAAGTTCGCGGCTATTATCGAAACCTTGTTGTTGCCGCCACCGGTACCGGAAAGACGGTGATTTCTGCGCTCGATTACAAGCGTTTCCGCAAGCAAAACCCGGATAAGCCTTGCCGACTTTTGTTTGTGGCTCATCGTGAAGAAATCCTGAAACAAAGTATGTACACCTTTCGTGCAGTACTGAAAGATGCAAACTTTGGCGAAATGTTTGTAGGCAGCTATAAACCGGAAAGCATAGACAATCTTTTTATATCCATTCAAACTTTCAACTCGCAGAGCTTTACCGAGAAAACAACGCGGGATTTTTATGATTATATTATTGTGGACGAGTTCCACCATGCTGCCGCACCTACATATCAAAAGCTCTTATCCTATTATAATCCGCAGATTCTTCTCGGTTTGACGGCAACGCCTGAACGTATGGACGAAAAGAGCATTTTGCCGTATTTTAATAATCGCATTGCTGCCGAAATTCGTTTGCCCGAAGCTATTGACCGTAAGCTCCTGTGCCCATTCCAATATTTCGGTGTAACTGATACGGTTGATCTGGATCACTTAAAATGGGCAGCCGGAGGTTATGATAAAGGCGAACTTTCGCGAATTTATACACTTAGCGGCATGATGGCAAATCGTCGCGCCGACTTGGTGGTTTCTTCATTGCTCAAATATGTTACTGATATTGATGATGTAAAGGGGCTTGGATTTTGCGTAACGGTTGAACACGCAGAATTTATGTCCAATTACTTTAATGCCCGCGGAATTCCGTCGATGTTCCTGACCGGACATTCGCCGGACGAAGAAAGAAAAGAAGCAAAGGCCAGACTTGTAAAAGGTGAAGTGCGGTTTATCTTCGTCGTCGATATCTACAACGAAGGTGTGGACATCCCTGAAGTCAACATGGTTTTATTCTTGCGTCCAACAGAATCTTTGACGGTGTTTTTACAGCAGCTTGGACGTGGACTGCGTTTATCCGAGGATAAAGAGTGCCTGACTGTACTTGATTTTATAGGACAGGCAAACAAAAAGTATAATTTTGAAGATAAGTTTGCAGCTCTACTTTCCAACACCACACGAGGCGTAACACGTGAAATTAAGGATGGGTTTATTTCACTTCCAAAGGGATGCTATATTCAGCTTGAAAAGAAGGCAGCAAGATATATTCTTGATAACATTCGCGCATCTTATGGAAACAGCGCAGGTCTTGTTGCACGTATAGCAACCTTTGAAGAAGATACCGGCCTAAAACTTACTCTCGAAAACTTTCTTGACCACTATCGGTTGGATATTCGCTCAATCTATAAATTTGCTTCCTTTTCTCGTCTGTGTGCGCGTGCAGATATAATTGATAATTTCGAGGAACCGATCGAAGAGGTAATGTCAAAAGCACTTAGCCGTTTTGCGTTGGTGGATTCAAGACGATGGATTGTGTTTATGCTGCGTGTTTTGGAAAATATCAACCATTTCGACCTTACGAGACTTTCGGATATAGAAAAACGCATGCTTCAGATGTTCTATATTACAATGTGGGGAAAAGCGATTGAGGATTGGAACGCGGACGAAGTATTCGAAAATTTCCGTGCTCTTTTAAATAGCCCGATAATGCTTTCTGAGCTGATTGCGCTGCTCAAATATAACTATAATCGCATTGATTTTATTGATGAGCCTGTCAGCCTCGGATTTGATTGTCCGCTGGATCTGCATTGTACCTATACGCGCGATCAACTGCTTGTTGCAATGGATTTTATGAAGCCAAGCACTGTTCGCGAAGGTGTGAAATGGTTGCCCGACAAGAAAATTGATGTGTTCTTTATCACATTGAACAAGTCGGATAAAGACTACTCGCCTACAACCATGTATCAGGATTATTCCATCAACGAAACACTGTTTCATTGGCAAAGTCAAAGCACGACAAATGCAGAAGGTAAAGTCGGTCAGCGGTATATCAATCATCGCAAAAACGGCAGCAAGGTTCTCTTGTTTGTGCGCGAATTTAAGAATGATGTTTACGGCAATACTGCACCGTATACCTATCTTGGTACAGCAAATTATGTTTCGCATAACGGTTCAAGACCGATGAACATTACATGGAGATTAGATGCCCCCATTCCGGCAAAATACCTGAAGAAAACAAACAAATTGGTGGTTGGATAATGACAGAAGTAGTGGCAGCTCTTATATGGGATAAGGATAAATTTATGATTTGTCAACGCCCGGCGCATAAAGCCAGAGGCCTTTTGTGGGAATTCGTCGGCGGTAAGGTGGAACCAGGCGAGACGAAAGAACAGGCGCTTATCCGCGAATGCCAAGAAGAACTTGCTGTGACGCTCTCTGTTGGTGATGTGTTTATGGATGTTGTTCATGAATATCCGGATTTGACAGTGCATCTAACCTTGTTCAATGCAGCTATCCTTGAAGGCATCCCCCAAAAGCTTGAACATAAAGATATAAAATGGATTGCTCCGAGTGAAATTTCCAATTATGAATTCTGCCCGGCGGATGTAGAGATATTGAAAAAGATAACAGAGGTTTTTCGTGATGATTAAGAATTTGGTGCATGATCCGATATTTCTTGCGGGAAAGTCGGAACCGGGGACAAAAGATGATTTATTCTTCGCGCAGGATCTGCTCAATACGCTGATTGTGCACATGGAAAATATAACACAATGAAAACAAATGTGAAACTGTTTTATGATTTTCAGAAAATATCAAAAGTGTATTATTTATTTACTCATTTGTGAAAGATTCTGAAGTAGTAAAATTTTGACATAAAGTTAATCACAAACAATTGGATGTCCATATTTTAAGGATATCATTAAGAAAGCAGGCAGCACAGGATGAAAGTATATAAACATTTTAACGCCAATAGTTCAATGACACTTTTTAATGGAGATTGTCAAAAACTATTAAAAGAAATTCCAGATGAAACGATAGATTTGATTATCACTTCACCGCCATATTGTATGAAGAAGGCGTACGAAGATCCTCACGCCGATACGGAAACATTTAAGGGGCTGCATGAGCAAATATTTGATGGAATTTATAGAGTATTAAAGCCTGGTGGAAGCCTTTGTTGGCAAGTCGGATATCACGTGTCTAATTCAGCTATAATTCCGTTAGACTATTTGATTTACGATATATTTACTGCAAAAAGCCAAGAAAAGGATATACGGTTTATACTAAGAAATCGTATTATATGGACTTTTGGACATGGATTAAATAGTACTCAACGTTTTAGTGGAAGGCATGAAATGATCCTTTGGTTTACCAAAGGGGAAGAATATGCATTTGATTTGGACTGTGTTCGTGTTCCACAAAAGTATCCTGGGAAAAGACATTATAAAGGCGATCACAAAGGTGAATTAAGCGGAAATCCATATGGCAAAAATCCATCAGATGTATGGGATATCCCCAATGTCAAGGCCAATCATGTTGAGAAAACGGAACATCCGTGTCAGTTTCCAGTAGCAATGGCGCAACGTTTAATACGAGCATTGGCTCCGAAAAATGGATGGGTATTAGATCCGTTTATGGGATCAGGTACAACAGGCGTTGCGGCCTCAATTGAGAACCGACGGTTTATAGGGGCTGAAATTCAAAAGAATTATTATGATATTGCGGTTAGCCGAATAAAAGGAATAGAAGAAGGAACTACGAAAATTAGAGATGATGTTCCTGTTACAGAACCAAATGCAAATACAGCGGTAGCAAAACTTCCAGATGAATTTAAGAGAGTGAGGGAGACTGAAAATGGCAACTCAAAAGAAGACTAAGAAAGCCACAAGAAGACCATTGACCCAGAAGCAGATCGATGCGCGAAGGAAAAGTTATTTTAAGAAAAAAATAGTTAATGTTTTTTCTAGTTCTGGGTTTGAATATATTCCTATTAATAACAATCACATGCACATTGGCAGAAGAATCGTAGAAATTGATGCAATGTTTATGTATGAAAACATTTGGCTGATATGTGAAGATACGATTACCAATCCGTCCGGAGAGCACTTTAAAGAACACGTAAGAACAAAAAACGAGGCGTTTGGTGAAGTTCAGAATAACAAAGCAGAATTCATTGAGCATTTGGTGAAACTGTTCCCAGATCGCCAGTCCAAATTTGAAAAGTACGATCCGGACAGTATAAGAATTTTCGGGTTGTACATTCCGTTTGAAAAAGTCAATTTATCCGAAGATGATTTATCTTTGTATGAAAACTTGATTTTCATTCAACCAAAGATACTAAACTATTTTGCATGGATAAGTCAGTGCATACGGTATTCTGCGAGAAATGAAGTGTTTCGTTTTTTAAACATCAAGGATAAGGACATAGGATTGCCAACAAGTTCATCTGAAAGTACGAAGATAACTGCACCAATAATATATCCTAGACATTTTATCGGAAGTCGCAGTCAGGTTACAAAAAGTAAGGTAAGAGTGGTTTCGTTTATGATGTCAGCAGAGGATTTACTAAAAACTTGCTATGTTTTACGTAAGGATAATTGGGAAGAATCGGCTTGGCTATATCAGCGTTTAATGGATAAGAAGAAAATAAAAGGAATTCGTGATTTTATCGAAAAAAAGGGAGAAGCATTTTATAACAATATAATTGTTGCTTTGCCCGATAATGTTTCCTTTGAGGATGGATCAAGCCATTCAGTAGATATTGATCACATCACTTCGCTTGAGCCTAATTGTAAATTAATTTTGCCTAAGGAAATGAACAGCATCTGCGTGATAGATGGTCAGCATAGGATATTTGCACATTATGAGAGCGGAACAAATAGTAAGCAAGAACAAGAAATATCTGAACTCAGAAAACAATTGCATTTGTTAGTAACGGGTCTTGTTTTTCCAAAAGACATGACAAAACTTGAGCGGGCAAAAATACAAAGTGAAATTTTTCTTGATATAAATTCAAATGCAAAACCGGTTCAGCCCAACGTTTTGTTGCATATTCAAAAGATAAAAGAACCTTTGTCTGATATGAGTTTGGCTCAATTTGTAATTGAAGAGTTAAACAAACAGAAAATATTTAAGGATATGTTTGAACTATCATCCCTAGAAAGCGGACGAATTAAAACCGCTTCTATTGTGAAATTTGCATTAAGATATTTGGTGACGGTCAAGCCATCCGAAGATAGAAAAAGTTTAATAGCCTTTTGGGATGGGGATCGCACAGCATTGACAAATATGGACGATACTGCATTTAAACATTATGTGAATTTTTGTGCACGGTGTTTGCGAGAATATTTTTGTGCAATCAAGAAAAATTTCAAACAGCAGTGGGACGATCCCAATTCTAAAATGCTGTCTGTTATTTCTTTGAATGGCTTTATTATTGGTTCTTCTTCAAATTATGT
>DJET01000059.1 GCA_002431945.1 Ruminococcaceae bacterium UBA5891
GTATACTGCATTTACTCGCTTTTTTCTGTTTTGCTTTGCTGAAAAATTTTTAATCCCAATCTCAGCTTGAATTTTGGGTTTTTCGACAGACTGAAATTACGGCTCCCCGAAAATATCGGGGAGCCGTAATTTTAAAAAAGCCGGATTTTTTGTAATTCCGGCCGCTAAGCATTAAAAATCATATTATCTGAAAAGAAAACGGATTGCCGCGCGCCCGTCGGCGCTCGCAATGACAAAATGGTCTGTCATTCTGAGTGCGAAGCACGAAAGAATCCGTATTCCCATTAAAAACGGAACGGATTGCCGCAGGGCTTAAAGCCCCCCGCAATAACAGCCTTATCGGCAAAAACGGCTCCCCGAAAATATCGGGGAGCCGTAATTTATTTACATATATTTCCGTTTTGATTCGCATACTGCGGTTATAAACTCACGGTCAAGCTTTGTAAGCTTATAGCCGGTTCTGTAAATCAGCACGTCTTCGTAAAGCTTTTCGTTATCTATGCAGTCCTTCTGAACAAGACCGTAGCGCTCATACAGATCCTCCGGCACGGGCGATACCCACATAAAGGTTGTAGGCACATTTTCAAGCAGCCTGAACTGACTGCCGCGTTCAAATATATAAATGTGCTTGTCCACGTGCTTTGAAAGCTCTTCCTTTTTCACGTCTATAAGCGGCAGCGAGGGTACGTATGGGTCGGCATGCGTTATTTCAATATACGGCTCAAGGTCCTTTACCCTGATTTCCTTCTTACCTGCTAAGGGGTGATTTTTTGAAACCAACAGCTTATACTTAAATTCCGTAATCAGCTCCGCCGTTAAATGCTTTTCTTCAAAAAGAGAGCGGTAATACTTTGAAAAGGTTTCTTTAAACCTTACAATACCTAAATTATATTCGCCCTTAACAATGTTATTTATTGTTCGCCAAGAATTTGTTTCCTTATAAAATATATCGGCGGGAATGTCGGTTTTAATGCTTTTTGCAAATTCGGCAAAGGCGTACGATATATAGCTCGCGCGCGGAACAGATACCGCAAGGCGCTGTTTCGGCGCCATATGATTATTATAAATATCCTCTACTTCTTCAACCTGACCGATGATCCGCCTTGCATACTGCAAAAATTCTTCGCCTTCGGGCGTTACGGTTATTCCCTTTGAAGTGCGGTTAAATATTGTTATATGCAGGTTTTCCTCAAGCTCCTTTATCGCGCGCGATAAATTGGGCTGACCCATATAAAGATTTTCCGCCGCGCGGCTTATGGACTTGGTATTGGCAATTTCCACCGCATATTTAAGATGAAGTAAATTCATTAAATCCCTGCATTTCTATTATTTTCTTGCATAGCGCTATATAATTTTATAATAACTCGGCAATATTGTCAATGCTTAAATATTATTAAATAAAAGTGTAATAATACTATAAGGTGATTATATGATTATTACAATAACAAGAACCATAGTGCTGTATATTTTCGTAACGCTCGGAATAAGGCTTATGGGAAAAAGGCAGATCGGAGAAATGCAGCCGAACGAGCTTGTTGTAACGCTTTTAATATCAGAAATAGCGGCAATACCGCTTCAGGATACCTCGCAGCCGATATTAAACGGCGTTGTTGCAATATTTATGCTTGTTATTCTTGAAATTATTATTTCCGTTATTACAATGAAAAGTCTTTATGTGCGCAAAATTATGAACGGAAAATCCGCCGTTATTATTAAAAACGGGGTTATAGACCAAAATATGATGCGTCAGGTACGAATGACTGTGCTTGACCTTGTGGAGCTTTTGCGCGGTCAGGACGTTTTCGATATTTCAACCGTGGCATACGCCGTGCTTGAGGTAAACGGCAATCTGAGCGTGCTTTTAAAATCCTCCGAGCAGCCCGTAACGGTAAAGGATATTGATATTAAAAAGGAAAAAGCAACGCTGCCGCTGCCCGTTATAAGCGACGGCAAAATTATAAGGGAATCGCTTGACGCGCTTGAAATAAGCGAGGAAGATATTAAAAGCACGGTAAAGAAAAACAGCACCGATATTAAAGATGTTTTTCTTATGACTATGGACAGATACGGCGAGACAAGCTTAATTAAAATGAGGGATAAACAATGAAAAGACTGATAAGCGCCGCCATACTTTTTGTTTTTGTAATTGCCGCATACTCCGTAAGCTTATGGTATATAACCGACGCCTGCAAGGAAACAAAGGCGCTGATAGACGAATGCGAGGAAGCCTACAAAAACGGCGGCGACGCATACAACAAAGCGGAAGAGCTTAAAAGGCTGTGGGATAAAAAGGAAGGCCCCCTTTCATTTTTTGTAACGCACGACAGCATAGACGAAATAGAGCTTGCCATAAGCGAGCTTTGCGTTTACAGCAAGGCAGAGGAAGAAAACGATTTTAAGGAACGCATAGAAAACATTAAAATGCTGCTGCATCAGGTGGGCGAGGATACTACCTTCAGTATGCACAGCGTCTTTTAGTGCATAAATATGCATTATTACAAATTTTATGCATATAATTTGCATATTAACCAATACGTGCATTATATAACGCGAATTTATGCACATATTTGCAGAATATTTAATATTTATGCATTTTAGTATTGACAAGGACGGTTAATGGTGGTATACTCACATTAGTTTAAAAATTAAAAACAAATTTTAAAGGGGACGTTTTAAATGAAATTCACAACAAAGCTTATCAGCGGTATTGCCGCTTTAGCTATCGCGGCAGTTTGCTGCGGTTGCGGCGGTAACGGAAAAACCACATCAGAGGCAGATAAATCAAGCGACAGCCTTACTGCAAAGGCAGGAACCCTTACAATGGCTACCAATGCAGAGTTTCCGCCTTATGAATACAAAGACGGTGAAACTATTATCGGTATAGACGCTGAGGTTGCAAAGCTTATTGCGGACAAGTTAGGCTTAAAGCTTGAAATTGCCGATGTTGACTTTGACTCGATAATTCCCGGTGTTCAAACAGGCAAATATGATATGGGTATGGCGGGTATGACCGTTACAGACGAAAGAAAGCAAAAGGTTAACTTCTCCGATTCCTATGCAAAGGGTATTCAGGTTATAATCGTTAAGGAAGGCAGCGATATAAAGTCAAAAGACGATCTTGAGGGCAAGAAGATAGGCACTCAGCAGGGCACTACCGGTTATATTTACGCTTCCGATACTCCCGAAAACGGCGGCTACGGTGAAGAAAACGTTATAGGTTATGCAAACGGTGCAGTAGCAATTGAGGCGCTTAAGAGCGGCAAGGTTGACTGCGTTATAATTGATAACGAGCCTGCAAAGGCTTATGTTGCAGCTAACAGCGGTCTTAAAATTCTTGATACCGAATTTACTAACGAGGATTACGCTATCTGCTTCTCAAAGAAAAACCCCGAACTTCAAAAGAAGGTTAACGACGCGCTTAACGAGCTTAAGGCAAGCGGCGAATTCCAGAAGGTTGTTGACAAATATATAAAAGCTGACTGATTAAGATTTTTAATTAAGGGCGGTTTATAACCGCCCTGTTTTTTGATATATGAAAGGAGATGCTTTATTTGCCGATAACACTTAATGTCTTTAATAACATTATCACTTCAATTAAAGAAATGTTTTTGCATTTAGCGGACGAATTCAAATTTGTATTTATTAACAGCAACCGCTACAAGCAAATGATTACCGGTTTTCAAAACACGCTTAAAATCACTTTCGGCGCGCTTATTATCGGTATTGTAATCGGTATAATTGTTGCCGCCGTTCGCTCTACATACGATAAAAATGCAGATAAAATGCGCAAAAAAGGCGGTATTGGGTATATACTGCTTTCTATACTTAACTTTATAGCAAAGCTTTACCTTACCGTAATACGCGGCACGCCTGTTGTTGTGCAGTTAATGATAGCCTACTTTATTATTTTTGTTTCGGTGCGCGACGGCGTTCCGATAGGAATTTTGGCATTCGGCATTAACTCCGGCGCATATGTTGCGGAAATATTCCGCGGCGGAATAATGTCTGTTGATAACGGGCAGTTTGAAGCAGGCAGAAGCCTTGGTCTCAATTATATTCAAACTATGACTCACATTATTATACCGCAGATGTTTAAGGCGGTCCTCCCTACCCTGTGTAACGAATTTATAGCCCTTTTAAAGGAAACCTCTGTTGCGGGTTACGTTGGCGTTGTAGATTTAACTAAGGCGGGAAACGCTATTGCCGGCCGCACATATTCATACTTTATGCCGCTTATTACAGTAGCTTTGGTTTACCTTATAATTGTTATGATACTTACAAGACTTGTAAGCATACTTGAAAGGAGACTGAGAAACAGTGAGCGCTGATGATGTTTTAATAAAAGCAGAAGGTCTTGAAAAATCCTTCGGTAAGATAGAGGTCTTAAAGGGCATAAACACCGAAATTCACAAGGGCGAGGTTGTTGTTATAATCGGTCCGTCGGGATCGGGCAAATCAACCTTTCTGCGCACTCTTAACCTGCTTGAAGAGCCTACCGGCGGCAAAATATATTTTGAGGGCGTTGACATAACAAACCCGAAAATTAACATAAACAAGCACCGCCAAAAAATGGGTATGGTGTTCCAGCAGTTTAATCTGTTCCCCAATATGACAGTGCTTAAAAATATGACCTTAGCCCCGATAAAGCTTAAAAAAGCTACAAAAAACGAGGCCGAGGAACGCGCGCTCAAGCTGCTTGAACGCGTAGGCCTTGCCGACAGGGCTAACGCCTACCCCTCTCAGCTTTCGGGCGGACAAAAGCAGCGCGTAGCCATTGTGCGCGCGCTTTGTATGCAGCCGGACGTTATGCTGTTTGACGAGCCTACAAGCGCGCTTGACCCCGAAATGGTAGGCGAGGTTTTAAACGTTATGAAGGCGCTTGCAGACGACGGTATGACAATGGCGGTTGTAACCCACGAAATGGGCTTTGCACGCGAGGTTGCAGACCGTGTGCTGTTTATAGACGAGGGCATAATTATGGAGGAAGGAACACCCGAAGAGGTATTCGGTAACCCTAAAAGCCCGCGGCTTAAGGATTTCTTAAGTAAGGTTATATAACGTCTGCTTACAAAATAACCCCCGTTCGGCGTTTAAAAAACGCTGAACGGGGGTTTTATCAGTTACCGCATTCAATACTTATTTTATTGAATATTTCAAGAATTTCATCAACCGAGGCGTTTTTCTTATCAAAGCCCGATTTATCAAGAATTATATTGCCCTTATCCATCATTAAAAGCCGCGAGCCGTATTCAACGGCATACCGCAGATTGTGCGTTACCATTATTGCGGTAAGCTTTTTTTCTTTCACAATTTTATCGGTAAGCTCCATTATAATTTCCGCGGTTTTAGGGTCAAGCGCCGCTGTATGTTCGTCTAAAATAAGAAAATCGATAGGCGTCATAGTAGCCATAAGCAGCGATACCGCCTGCCTTTGCCCGCCCGAAAGCGAACCCATTTTAACGTGCAGCTTATCCTCAAGCCCAAGCCCTAAAGCCGCCAGCTGTTCCTTATAATTTTCAAACCGCTTTTTATTAAGCGCAAACGAAAGACCGAAGGGCTTTCCCTTATTATCGGCAAGGGACATATTTTCAAGTATTGTCATATTAGGGCAGCTGCCCATCGCCGGATTTTGATAAACCCTGCCTATATGCGAATAACGCTCAAAGTCCTTTTGGCGGTTTATGCACTTGCCGTTTATAAGCACCTCTCCGCCGTTTACGGGAATACTGCCGCAAATAATATTAAGCATTGAGGTCTTGCCGCTGCCGTTACTGCCTATAACCGATACAAATTCGCCGTCCCTCACGGTTAGATTGAAATTATCAAAAAGGCACATTTCGGTAACAAGGCCGGGATTATATATTTTAGAAATGCTTTTAAGCTCTAACATTCTTTTTCACCGCGCCTTTCTCGAAATTGCCCAAAACCAATATAACAAGGAACAGCACCGCCGTTATAAGCTTTAAAAGGTTTGCGGGAAGGCCTAAGCTTATTGCAATCTGTATGCAGGCCTTATATATTACACTGCCGGCAATTACCGCCGTTGTGCCCTTTACAAAGCTCATTTTTCTGAACAGTGTGGTGCCGATAATCACCGCCGCCAAGCCGAATACCATCTGCCCCGTTCCCATCATAGCCGAAAAGGAGCGCTGCTCGTGGCATACAACCGCGCCCGAAAGCGCTACAAGCGCGTTTGATATTACAAGACCGATTATTTTAATTCTGCCCATATCCTTGGCAAGGGTAGTTACAAGCGCGCTATTATCGCCTACCGCACGAAGTAAAAATCCGTTTTTGGTTTTAAAATACAAATCAAGCAGTATTTTGCAGATAAGCATTATTATAAGCGATACTATAAGCTTTCTCCAAATAAGGGAAAGCGAACCGAAAAGCGCCATTGTGGGCGCCGCGGTAAACACGGTGTCGGTTGTTCTTGCAACTGACAGGTTAGAGCCCGCAATTTGTAGATTTACCGAAAAAAGCGCAGTCATTGTAATAATGCCCGCAAGCAGATCGCGTACCTTAAGCCTTACGTGTATAAAGCCCGTAACAAAGCCCGCTACGGCACCTACCGCCACCGCCGCCAAAAGGGTTAAATAAGGATTAACCCCCTTTACAAGCAACACAGCGGTCACGGCAGCCCCCAACGGGAAGCTGCCGTCTACCGATAAATCCGGAAAATCAAGTATTTTGTAGGTTATATATATACCGAACGAAAGCATTGCATATATAAAACCTTGGGTTAATGTGCTTATAATTAAATCAAGCATTATTTTTCTCCGAAAAGTATTATTTGCATTCGATAGCTTTTTCAGCTATATCGGACGGAACGGTAATGCCCATAGCCGAGGTTGCGTCCGAATTGATATAGGTGCTGTATTCGGTAACGGTCTCATACGGCATATCGCTTGCCTTCTTCTCGCCCTTTAAAATTGCCGCAGCCTGCTTGCCCGCCATTTTGCCGAGTTCAATGTAATCAATACCCGCAGACGCCACGCAGCCCTTTTTAACCTGCTCTATTTCACTGCCGTATACCGGAATTTTGGCGGCGTTTGTTTTTTCAAGAATTGAGGGTAAAACGCCCACAACATTGTTATCGGTAAGGTTTGTAATGCAATCTACCTTTTTGTTTATAAGCGTATCTGCCGCCTGTGTTACAGAGGCTTGGTCCGCAACGCCGATATCTACTATTTCAAAACCGTATTTACCCGCTTTTTCTTTATATTCGGCAATGGCTGAAACCGAGTTAGGCTCGCTTGTGGTGTATATAATGCCGATTGTTTTAGCTTCGGGCTGTAATTTCCTTATAAGCTCAAGCTGAGGATCCACGGGCAGCTTATCAGAAACGCCGGTAATATTACCCTCGGTAAGCTTTGCCTCTTTCGGGTCGGTAATGGCGTTAAATACAACCGGAATGTCCTTATCCTCTGCCGCGGCAAAGCATGCGGTAGCCGAGGGGGTTGCAATTGCGCACATAAGCGCAACGTTTTTTGAAGAGAAGTTTTGCGCTATCTGGGTTGCGGTTGAGTTATCAAACGAAGCGTTTTGATAATCTATTTTAAAGTCTTTGTTTTCTTCAAGTCCTGCCTCTTTAAGGCCTTCCAAAAATCCCTCACGGCAGTTATCAAGCGACGCATGCTCGCCGTACTGGCTTATGCCTATTACGGGGATCTTAGCCTCTTTTTTTCCACAGCCCGCAAAGCTGAACATTAAAACTGCTGCCGATAATAAAGATATAATTTTTTTCATTGTGAATTTCTCCCTTTTGTTTTTTAATTTTGTGTTTTTAAGAAAAATTGCACATTCGCCATCGTTTGGTTAATAATATCATAAAGTTGCCTCCCAAAGCTGTATAAAACAAAAAAGCCTTATCCCATATAATATATGGGACAAGACTTGTAATCCTGCGGTACCACCCAAGTTGCCGGCTGTGCCGACCGCTCATTTCTTACACCTCATTATGTAAGCCGAATTGATAACGGGTACGGTTCCCGTCGGCCGCTACTCGCGAAAACGCTTTCGTGCCGCCCTCATAAGTCCATTCACTTATACCTCCGCCGCGGTATTTCCACCGTCAACCGCTCTCTAAACACTTTTGGTAAAGCTACTCTTCTTAATCACAGGTTTTATCTTTGTTGTGGTAATAATAGCACAACGGAATTTATTTGTCAAGTACTTTTTGAAAATTTTTTTCTTTTTCCGCCAAAATGCCGTTTTCCCTGTTTTTATCCGCCAAATTTGCTCTTGCGTTTGAAAGCATAAGCTTAATGCGGTTTTCCTGATTAACCTTTGAAGCGCCCGAATCGTAATCAATAGCTACAATATTCATATCGGGGTTTTTCTCTTTAAGCGGTTTCATCATACCCTTGCCGCATATATGGTTCGGCAGGCAGCCGAAAGGCTGTGTGCAAACAATATTATGCACGCCCTCGTCGTTTAATTCAAGCATTTCGGCGGGTAATAGCCAGCCCTCGCCCATCTTTGTGCCGAAACCCATAAAATCCTTTATCAGTTCCATTGTATGCGAAATGGGCGTAGGCGGTGTAAAATTGCCGTCTGCTTTCATAAGCTCAATTATTTCGTTTTGCTGCTTTTGCAGGTATTTGAATACAAAATCGAGCGCCGGCTTTCTGATTTTATGTAAACCGTAAAGCTCAATATCCGAAATATTCGATACTATGCAGTACATAAAAAAGTCAAGAAGCCCCGGTACTACCACCTCGGCGCCCTCGTCTGTTAAAAACTGCTCAAGGTTGTTGTTCCCAAGCGGAGAATATTTTACATATATCTCCCCCACTACGCCTACTTTTACCTTTTCCTCTTTTTCGCGCGGTATTTCCGCAAAGCGCGAAAGTATCATTTTGCAGTTTTGTTTAACCTTTTTAAAGGATATTCCCTCTGTCTGCATCTTGTTTGCAAGCAGTGCCGTCAGCTCGTCGGCAAGGCGCTCTGTCTGTCCCTTGTTTTTTTCATACGGCTTGCACTGGTTTACAAGGCTTAACAGCATATCACCGTAAATTATGCCGTAAAAAAGCCTGTGCAGCATAGGTACTGTAAGCTTAAAGCCGGGGTGCTTTTCAAGCCCTGCAAGGTTAAGCGAAATAACCGGAACATAGCCGTAGCCCGCGCGTTCAAGCGCTTTTCTTAAAAGGAAAATATAGTTTGAAGCGCGGCAGCCGCCGCCTGTTTGAAAAAGTATAAGCGCGGTTTTGTGCGGATCGTATTTGCCGGAATTAAGCGCGTCTATAAACTGCCCGATAACAAGAATTGCGGGGTAACAGGTATCGTTATGCACGTATTTAAGCCCTGTTTCTATAATTCTGTGCCCTGATGTTTCAAGAAGCTCCATTTTATAGCCGTAGTCTTCAAATATCTTTAAAAATATTTTAAAGTGACGCGGCAGCATATTGGGCACAAGTATTGTGTACTCCTTTCGCATTTCCTCTGTAAAAGGTATGTACTTACGCTCTTCCACTGCCGTCTCCCCTTTCGTTAAGCGCGCCTATAAGCGAGCGCAGCCTTATTTTTACCGCGCCGAGGTTGGTTATCTCGTCGATTTTAATTTGGGTGTAAAATTTGCCGCGGCTTTCTAAAATTTCACGCACCTCGTCGGTTGTAATAGCGTCCACCCCGCACCCGAAGGACACTAACTGCACAAGCTCGGTATCGTTATGCTCTGCAGCGTAGCGCGCCGCGCGGTAAAGCCGCGCGTGGTATGTCCACTGGTTTAAAACCTTTACCGTGAAAGGCTCCGCAAGGCGGAAAACGCTGTCCTCGCTTACCACAACAAACCCAAGTGTATTGGCAAGTTTATCAATGCCGTGCCCTATTTCCGCGTCTATATGGTAAGGTCTGCCTGCCAATATCATAATGCGCTTGTTGTTTTCCCTCGCGAATTTAAGCGCCCTCGCGCCCTCTTCCCTTACGGCGTTCATATACTCGGCGTATTTTGAAATACCGTATTCAACCGCCGCTTTAACTTCCGACTTTGTAATCCCGTTATAGAATTTGCCGAGGTAGTTATACAGCTCCTTCGCCAATTCCTTTTTACTGTTGATGTTTAAATAAGGGTATAAAAACTTAACCTTTTTAAGGTCTTCAACATTACCGTTTAAAAGCTCGGAATAATAGGCTACAATGGGGCAGTTATAATGATTATCGGTCATTTTTTCGTCCATATTGTAGGTAAGGCAGGGGTAAAAAATCGCGTCCACGCCGTCGGAGATAAGCGTTTCAATATGCCCGTGCATTATTTTTGCAGGGTAACACGCCGTGTCCGACGGGATTGAAAACTGCCCCTTTTCGTAAATGCGGCGAGTGGACATGGGAGAGACCTTAACGTTAAAGCCGAGCCTTGTAAATACTGCGTGCCAAAGCGGCAAAAGCTCGTACATTCCGAGAGCCAACGGCATACCCACCGTACCTCGCGTGCCGTTTTCCGATTTAAGACTTGTAAGATAATTCCTCTTAAATTCATAAAGATTAGGCAGCTGTTCGCCAGCTGTTGCTTTTCCGAGTCCCTTTTCGCATTGATTGCCCGAAATAAATCTCTTGCCGTCACCAAACGAGTTCACCGTAAGCCTGCAGTGGTTGGTGCAGCCCTGACATACCGCAGACTTTGCCGTGTGCGTAAAGCTTTTTAAAGCTTCGGGCGAAATAATACCCGATTTTTCGCATTTTTTGGAATAAAGCGCCGCACCGTAAGCCCCCATAAGCCCCGCTATCGAGGGACGGATAACGTTATGCCCTATTTCCCTTTCAAAGGCGCGCAAAACCGCGTCGTTATAAAACGTGCCGCCCTGAACCACTATTTTTTCGCCTAATTCCGCAGCGGACGAGGCGCGAATAACCTTGTAAAGCGCATTTTTAACAACGCTTATCGAAAGCCCTGCCGATATATCCTCAACCGTTGCGCCGTCCTTTTGCGACTGCTTAACAGATGAGTTCATAAACACCGTGCAGCGGCTGCCGAGGTCAACGGGCGCCGTGCCTTTAAGCCCCTTTGCCGCGAAATCCGCTATTGAGTAATCCATAGCCTTTGCAAAGGTTTCAAGGAACGAGCCGCAGCCCGAAGAGCAAGCCTCGTTTAACATTATGCTGTCAATAGCGCCGTTTCTTATTTTAAAGCACTTAATATCCTGCCCGCCTATATCGAGTATAAAGCCCACGTCAGGCTCAAAATACTTTGCGGCAGTATAGTGCGCAATGGTTTCAACAAGCCCTAAATCAACCGAAAAGGCGTGCTTTATAAGCTCCTCGCCATAGCCTGTAACCGCCGAGCCTGCAATTGTTATGCGGTCGCCGCACCTTTTATAAATCTCGGTCAGCTGCTCGCGCACAATTTCAACGGGGTTGCCTTGGTTTGAAGCATAGTACGAATAGAGTATTTCGTTATTTTCATTAAGCAGGCACAGCTTTGTGGTGGTAGAGCCGCAGTCTATACCGAGATACGCCTTGCCACTGTATTTTTCTATATCCGCGTTTTTAACCGACGATTCGGCGTGGCGGCGCTTAAACTCGTTATACTCATCATCATTTGCAAAAAGCGGCTTTAAACGTCCCTTTCCCGCAGACATATTCGCCGCGTTTTCAACAAGGCTTAAAAGCTCGTCGGCAGTAAAAACATCTGCCTGCTGTTCCGCATAATACGATGCGCCGAGCGCCACCGCAAACCGCGCATATTCCGGGAATACCGCGTGTTCATCGTCTAATTTAAGGGTTTCCTTAAATCTCTGCCCCAAGCCCTTGCAATAATAAAGCGGACCGCCTAAAAACAGCACCTTACCGTCAATTTTTCTGCCCTGCGCCAGCCCCGCAATGGTTTGGTTTACAACCGCCTGATAAATGCTTGCCGCAACGTCTTCCTTTCTGGCGCCTTGATTTAAAAGCGGCTGAATATCCGTTTTTGCAAAAACGCCGCAGCGCGAGGCTATGGGGTACAGCCTGCCCGCGTTAAGGCTTAGTTTATCAAGCTCGTCTACCGTTATGTTAAGCAGCGTTGCCATTTGGTCAATAAACGCGCCCGTGCCGCCCGCACAGCTGCCGTTCATACGTTCGTCTATACCGCCTTTAAAAAAGATTATTTTCGCGTCTTCCCCGCCAAGCTCAATAACGCAGGAGGTATCCGGCTCGCGCAGCTTTACCACCTGCGCCGTTGCAAAAACCTCCTGCACAAACGGTATGTGCGCCGCCTCTGCAAGACCTAAGCCCGCAGAGCCTGATATTGCCGCTTTAATACCGCCGTCTGCGGTATTTTCCTTAACAAGCCGCAACAGCTCCGCCGTTTTTTCACGCACCTGCGAAAAATGGCGTTCATAGCGTTCAAGTATAATACTGTCGCCCCTGCGCAGAACTATTTTGGCAGTGGTAGAACCGATGTCAATACCAAGCGAGTATACCGCGCTGTTTGTTTCACACATAATATAATACTCCTTAAAGGCAGTTTCATTATATTATACAATAATTTTGTCGAAAAAACAATAAATAAAATTTGAATAAAAACGGAAGTTTTGTTTAAAGGTCTTAGCACTTGCTTTCCTTATAAATTTGGTATATAATAGTACGGAAAGTATATTTTGGAGGAAAACGCATGGATATCAGGGTAGGCGACAAGCTTTTAATGAAAAAAAAGCACCCCTGCGGAGCGGATACGTTTTCGGTACTGCGCGTTGGTATGGACTTCAGATTGAAATGCACCGGCTGCGGCAGAGAGGTAATGGTGCCGCGCGTTAAGGCTGAAAAGAGCCTTAAAAAAATAATAAGACAAGACGGAGAATAAATATGTTTGAAAAGATAGAGGCGGTCGCCAACCGCTACGATCAGATATCGGCAGAGCTCTCACGCCCCGAAACCGCGGCGGATAACGGGCAGTTTACGCGCCTTATGAAGGAATACGCCGAAATGACCCCGATAGTTGAAAAATACCGCGAATACAAAGCGGCAAAAGCGGCTGAAGAGGACGCGCTGCAGATCCTTTCGGAAAGCGGGCTTGATAAGGAAATGAAGGAGCTTGCCGAGGAAGAGCTTAAAGAGTCAAAGGAAAAAATATCGGCTTGCTCGGACGAGCTTAAAATACTCCTTTTACCTAAAGACCCCAACGATGAAAAAAACGTAATAGTGGAAATACGCGGCGGCGCCGGCGGAGAAGAGGCGGCGCTGTTTGCAGGAACGCTTTACAGAATGTATACCATGTATTCCGAAAGCCGCCGCTGGAATACAGAAATAATAAGCGCCAACGAAACCGAGCTTGGCGGTTTTAAGGAAATTGTATTTATGATAGAGGGCGCAGGCGCTTACTCACGCCTTAAATACGAAAGCGGCGTTCACCGCGTTCAGCGCGTGCCCGATACCGAAACTCAGGGCCGCATACACACCTCAACCGTAACCGTTGCCGTGCTGCCCGAAGCTGAGGACGTAGAGCTTGAAATCAACCCCGCCGACCTTAAGATCGATACGTTCCGTTCATCGGGCGCCGGCGGTCAGCACATCAATAAAACCTCATCGGCAATACGCGTAACGCATATCCCCACGGGCACCGTTGTTGAATGTCAGGACGAACGCAGTCAGTTTAAAAACAAGGATAAGGCGCTTAAAATTCTGCGCTCGCGCCTGCTTGATAAAGCGCAGAAGGAGCATGACGAAGCGATTGCTTCAGACCGCCGCTCGCAGGTGGGCACCGGCGACCGCAGCGAGCGTATACGCACATACAATTATCCTCAGGGCCGCGTTACAGACCACCGCATAGGTCTTACGCTTTACAAGCTTGAACAGATATTAAACGGCGACCTTGACGAGGTGATCGACGCGCTTATAACCTACTACCGCACCGAGGCGCTTAAGGCTGAAAACGAGGGACGTTAATGCTTACAAAAAGGCTTAAAACAGATGAAAAAAGCTATAAAAGCAGTGTGAACGAGGCGGCGGCTATATTAAAAAACGGCGGAATTGTTGCAATTCCAACCGAAACGGTATACGGGCTTGCCACCTCTGCGCTTGATGAAAACGCCGTAAAAAAGGTGTTTGCGGCAAAGGGCAGACCGCAGGATAATCCGCTTATAGTTCATATTGCAGATATTAAAGAGCTTGGCAGAATAGCCGCAGATATACCAAACGGCGCGTTTGAGTGCGCAAGGCGGTTTTGGCCGGGTCCGCTTACAATGGTGCTTAAACGCACTGATAAAATACCCGCCTTAGTTTCGGCAGGGCTTGATACGGTGGCTGTAAGAATGCCGTCCGATAAAACGGCGCGCGATATTATAAATGCAAGCGGTCTGCCGCTTGCCGCCCCTTCCGCCAATACGTCCGGCAAACCAAGCCCCACAAAGGCGAAATACGTTTTAGAAGACCTTGACGGCAAAATAGACGCCGTTGTTATGGGCGGCGATTGCGGCGTGGGGGTTGAGTCCACCGTTATTACGCTTGTAACGGATCCGCCGCGTCTTTTAAGGCCTGGCGCCGTTACCGCGGAACAGCTGCGGGAAATTTTCCCCGATATGGTTGTTGACAAGGCGGTGCTTGCAGAACCCGAAAAGGGCGCAAAGGTAGCTTCGCCGGGTATGAAATACAAGCATTACGCGCCTAAAACCGAGGCTTTTCTTGTAGAAGGCTCAAGCGAAGGGTTTGCAAAGCTTGTAAACGGTAAGCCCTGCTGCGCCGCAGTCTGCTTTAAGGAAGACAGCGAAAAAATAACCGCGCCTAAATTAACCTACGGCAGCTCCCTTGATGAATACACATTAGCGCACGGCGTTTTTACGGCATTACGCAAGGCAGACGAACTAAACGTGCAGGCAATTTATATACACGCTCCGTCAAAAAACGGCGTAGGGCTTGCGGTTTATAACCGCCTTATCCGTGCGGCAGCGTTCAGGGTGATAAAGGTATGAGCTTTATTATCGGTCTTACAGGGCCCACGGGCGCCGGCAAAAGCATGGTTTCAGCCGCTGCTGAGCAGTTTGGGCTAAGGGTTGTAAACTGCGACCTGCTTGCAAGAAAAGCGGTGGAAAAGGGTACGGAGGGTTTAAAGGCGTTAACCGCCGTATTCGGAAACGGTATTTTAGAAAAAGACGGCAGCCTTAACCGAAAGGAACTGGCGGCCGTGGCTTTTAAAACGCCCGAAAACACCGAGCTTTTAAACAAAACGCTTTTACCGCATATTGTAAAGCTTGTAAAAGAAGAAACAAATTCGAAAAACGCCCTGCTTGACGCCCCAACCCTGTTTGAAAGCGGGCTTAACAGTGAATGTGTTAAAACAATAGCGGTTTTGGCTGATAAAAAGCTGCGTGAGGAAAGAATAACCGCGCGCGATAATATAACCAAACAGCAGGCGCTTCTTCGCATAAACGCGGGAAAATCGGACGATTTTTATAAAACGCACGCAGACTGCATAATATATAATAACGGCGACGAAAACGCGGTAATAACACGCTTTTCAAATATACTTAAAGAAATAACGGAGGAAATTACAAATGAGTGAATTAACCGCAGAACAGTTAAAGGACAGGCTTTATTACAAGCGCAAAAACGGAAGACTTGTATCAAGCGACGAAACGCTTAATAAGGCGGACGAATACTGCGAGGGCTATAAAAGCTTTTTAAACAAAGCAAAAACCGAACGCGAGGCTGTAAAGGCCGCTACCGAAATGGCAAAAGCAAACGGCTTTAGCGAATTTTGCCGCGGCAAGGCCTATAAAGCGGGCGATAAGGTATATATAAACAACCGCGGAAAGACACTTGCATTGGCGGTTATAGGCGAACAGCCCGTAGAACAGGGCGTTAACATTACCGCCGCGCATATCGACTCGCCGCGCCTTGATTTAAAACCCAATCCCCTTTATGAGGATACCGATTTAGCCCTTTTTAAAACCCATTATTACGGCGGTATTAAAAAATACCAGTGGACGGCGGTTCCGCTTTCGCTTCACGGTGTTTTTGTGCTTAAAGACGGCACCGTAAAGGAAGTATCGATAGGCGAAAACGAAAACGAACCTAAATTTGTTATAAACGACCTGTTGCCGCATCTGGCTTCCGAGCAGATAAAGCGCCCGTTAAACGAGGGCGTAAAGGGCGAAGAGCTTAACGTGCTTGTAGGCAGCCACCCGTTTAAGGACGATAAGGGCAGCGAGCTTGTAAAGCTTAACATTTTAAAGCTTTTAAACGAAAAATACGGCGTAACCGAAGAGGATTTCCTTTCAGCCGAGCTTGAAATGGTGCCTGCCGCAAAATCTACGGATATCGGCTTTGACCGCTCGCTTATCGGCTCCTACGGTCAGGACGACCGCGTTTGCGCCTACCCTGCCTTAACCGCTGTTTTAGAGGTTGAAAAGCCCGAAAAAACCGCGCTTGCCATTCTTACCGATAAAGAGGAGATCGGCTCCTGCGGAAACACGGGGCTTGAATCCGATTTTCTGCGCTTTGTTATAGGCGACCTTGCAAAAATGCAAAACGGCGACCCGACCGTGGCATTAAGAAACTCAAAATGCCTTTCGGCAGACGTTAACGCCGGTCTTGACCCCACTTTTCAGGACGTTATGGAAAAAAAGAACGCCTCTTTCTTAAATTACGGCGTTGTTGTTACAAAATATACGGGTGCAAGGGGCAAATCCGGCACGTCGGACGCCTCTGCCGAATATGTTGCGCAAATACGCAATATGCTTGATAACGCAGGTATTATATGGCAAACAGGCGAGCTTGGCAAGGTTGATATCGGCGGCGGCGGAACGGTTGCTATGTTTATCGCCAATATGGGCGTAGACGTTGTAGACCTCGGCGTTCCGGTGCTTTCAATGCACGCGCCGTTTGAAACCACCGCTAAATTCGATGTATATATGTGCTATCGCGCTATGTATGAGTTTATGAAGTAAGCAAACAGTCACCTGTCCTTTTGCCCTTTCATATAATGTATTGATCCGGATCTTACAAAAACGAAAGGACAAGTGAAATATGTATTGCAATGAAGAATTAAGAAATAACTCCTGCCGTATAAGAAGAACCACCCGTTGCTCAGCCGCGGTTGTATGCGTGCTTGCGGCACTGTTTTTCTTCTTGGCCGGCGCGATTGCAGGCGCTTATGCTGCTGAATTTGTAACCTCGGCAATTGTTCCTATTGCCATATTTGCAATAATTCTGCTTATAGCCACCGTTATTGCGCTTTGGTTAAGGCACTGCCGCAGCTGCGACTGAAATTACCCGTTTTCGGCACGCTCAAAAAGCGTGCCGAAGCTTAATTTAAAGGAAGTGTACATATATGCTCTACAACCGCACAATAGCGGCGATTGCAACGCCCCTCGGCGAAAGCTCGATAGGCGTTATAAGAATATCGGGCGAAAACGCCGTAAGCATTGCCGATAAGGTGTTTTTCCCCTTTTCGGGCAAGCCGCTTTCATCGCTCGCGGGCTACCGCGCCGCATACGGCGAAATAAAGCAAAGTGGCAAAACGCTTGACGACGGCGTAGCCCTTGTTTTTAAAGCGCCTAAAAGCTACACGGGCGAAGACGTGGTTGAAATATCTGTTCACGGCGGCAGAATACTTTTGCGTGATATTCTGCGCCTTATTTTAGAAAACGGTGCCGCCCCTGCCGAACCCGGCGAATTTACAAAACGTGCCTTTTTAAACGGAAAAACCGACCTTACAAAAGCCGAAAGCATTATGGGGCTTATATCTGCAAAATCCGAATCGGAATTAAGGCTTTCAAGAGCCGCCCATATAGGCAAATTAAGCGAAAAGACCGATAAAATTATCGCCGACCTTACAGCGGCGGCGGCTTCTGTCGCCGCATATTCGGATTACCCCGACGAGGATATAGAAGGTCTTGACCGCGAAAGCTTTTTAAAAATGCTTACCGCCGCAAAGGAAAGCATAACGTCAATGCTTTCAACCTACGACGCCGGCAGGGTTTTAAGGGAGGGCATTGAAACCGTAATCGTGGGCAAGCCGAATGTCGGCAAATCCACGCTTATGAATATGCTAAGCGGCGCCGAGCGCTCAATAGTAACCGAGGTTGCAGGCACCACGCGCGACGTTATTGAGGAAACCGTAACCGCAGGCGGTATATTACTGCGCCTTGCAGATACCGCCGGCATACACACCACCGAGGATACGGTGGAAAAAATAGGTGTGGAGCGCGCAAAGGCGCGCATTGAGGCGGCGGAGCTTATTTTAGCCGTGTTTAACAGCGCCGAACCGCTGACTGACGACGATATTAAGCTTATAAACGGTATTAAAAACCGCAGCGCCATAATTATACTTAATAAATCAGACCTTGAAAGCAAAATAGACAAAACGGTATTTAACGGCTTTATAACCGTAGAAACCGCCGCGCAAAGCGGAAATGGCTATACCGAGCTTTGCCGCGCAATAGCCGAAATTTCGGGCACGGCAAGCCTTGACCCCGACAGCGCCGTGCTTATGAACGAGCGCCAGCGCGCCTGCGCGGTTCGCGCGCTTGACGGAGTAATAGAGGCTGTAAACGCAATAAATTCAGGCTGTACGTTAGACGCGGTGGGCGTTTGCGTGGACGACGCGTTGGCCGCCCTGCTTGAGCTTACCGGCAGGCGCGTTACAAACGAGGTAACAGATGAAATATTCCGCCGCTTTTGCGTGGGAAAATAAATTATTAAACGGGCTGCATTTGCAGCCCGTTTCAGTCTGTCGAAAAA
>DJET01000005.1:0-62375 GCA_002431945.1 Ruminococcaceae bacterium UBA5891
TCGAGTCCTACAATAGGCGCCATCTAAGCATGATGAAAAAGATGCATGCCGTGAAACCCCGATAAATTCGGGGTTTTTTGCGTTTTTTGGAAAGATTTTTTAATGATAGTTTTATAGATGCAAACAGCACTTTTTCAGCATTTTTTCGACTCGAACCTACGAAAGCCCTTTTGCCGACATTTTTTCACGAATTATATATGTTTTTATTATCTGTATGAAAGGTTTGATAACCCGTTTATAGATCACGAGCTGCTTTCAATATCGCTTAATTCCGTTTCTAATTGGAAAGCAAAATTTCAATTACTGCGGATGTATAAGCCGCTACGGCACCTGGTACTATGTGGAAAACGGCGCACTTAACCGGGAATATATAAGTCTTACGAATTTCTATGGTACATGGTACTATGCAGAGGGTAGAGTGCTTCGCTGAAGAAATTAAATAAACGAAACAAAACGAAATCAGCCCTGCTTTTTAGCGGGGCTGATTTTTATATTTATTTAACGGAAGAAAACGGATAAATTTTCTGTTTTATCCGAATTAAATGGGAACAATGGCAACAAAAGGTGAAATAAACAGTAAAAAATACAATAATTTTTGTATTGTTTGCCTTGCAATAAAATGTTAAATTATTAGTGAAGTATAGTAAATTAGCTTTACAACAAGCTGAAAAGGGGTGAAAATACGGCAAAACAATCTATAATCTTTAAAATATTATAAATTGGGAGGAAAAACTATGAATATGAAAAAACTAACAGCAGCATAATAGCGGGCGCGTTAATGATTTTGGTAATTGGTATAAACGCGTTTGCGGACGGAGCAGAAAAGGAACATCTTATCAGTTCGGAACCTATGCGCTTGAGAGTGCAAGCGACAGCAAAGAGTTCTGAATAATGTGTATAGCAGGTGATTGGGAAGCGTTCGTCGAGTATTTCAAGGATAAAAAGAATATGACCGAAGGCGAAATGCTCAGCGCTACATACAAAGCATACAGGGAAAAAATCGGCGAACACAAATATGTAATGATGACCTGCAACAACAAAACAAATACAATAAGTGTATATGCGGTAGAGAACCAAAAGCAGATGCGGTCATTAGAGACTGCCCGCCAGTTCTCACTTCAGATAACAAATGCTAAGAATGAAGAATATGCGGCGGCAGACTATGCAATCAATAACGGAGCCGCAGTAAGCGCGATAGCGATAATAGCGGTAAGCGGCAGTAAGGGCAGTTCATCGGCGACCTCAAGCGGCACAAAGAAAGACGAAAGCAACTCCGACAAGGAAACCGGCGGGAGTGAGAACACCATGATGTCCGGCTGACCGCAGTGGAGCTGAATAAAGCACTAAGAAATCCCGTTTAGCCGATAACGGACTTTCAGGCTTAATTAAATCGGCAAATAAAAATTATGGAGTGATATTATGAAAACCAAAAAGACAGCAAAAATCATAAGCGGTGTTTTGGCATTGGTTATGTTAGTTTGTTCTTTATCAGCTGTTTCGGGTTTTGTTACTTCGGCAGAAAATGAAGCAAATACCGAGGCCGAGCTCGTAAACGCGTTAAAAACTTCATGGACTAAGATGTACAAAAACGATTATTTTGCGACTTTCAATAATGATGTAAATAAAAATTCGGCTTCAATTACAACGAATGATAGCGTACCTGACGGCAAGCCCGATTATATCGGCGATGATTTATTAGGTTTTGATATAACCGGCAATAACTTTGCTTTATTCATTTCTAAGAACGCAGCATCAAACGAGTATACAGGTTTGGAGAAAGTGTTTGAAAATTATGACAATGTAACTTTCAGCCTTTATACGGGTAATGTTGTAAACAATGGAACAATTCGATTAGTTCTTCAAGATACTGCTTATAAAACAATTGGTGCTTATAACTATACTTTAACTGTCAATGAATCATCCAATCAATGGATTGATATTGATGTTCTTCAGTCACTTGAATGTGAGAATATGGAAAAACTCTTAAAAGAAAAAGCTACTGTAAACGGTGGTACTTTGAGCAGAATGTATTTATACATTCAAGATGGATTAAAAGCCGAGGGAATGGTATTAGGTCAGGTTATCGGAAAAACCAATGCTACTCTTCCGAATACAACAACAGCACTTGAACTTTACAACGAGGCTAATAAAATCCCTGCTAATGACTACATAAATTCGGATGATTTCGTAGCCGCACGCACTGCTTTGGGAGAGTATTTAAGACCGCAAATTTTAAAGAATGAATTGACAACAGCATGGGGTTCAATGTATTTTTCGACAGAAATCGGTTCTGCGGAACATGGTTACAGAAATAGCGAGTTAGCAATGTCGGCATCGACATCAAATGTTCCCGATGATATTAAATATGAATTTACAGAAAATTGTTTTGTATTTAACAAATCAGCTTGCAGCGTTGGTTCCAGTTTTGATATAAACACATCTGCATTTAGATATTTAAAACCGGATTCAAACGGAAACTATGATAATTATAATTTTAGTAATGACGCTGCGTTGTTTACAGATAACGACGATATACAGTTTAAATTCTACACCGGAAATGTTACTACATCAGGAAAACTTACAGTCAGGATTTTCTATACCAATTGGAAAAAGGTAGACAAGATTTACACTATTGATACATCCAATCAGCTTATTACGGTGAGCTTAAAAGAAATAGTAACAGATAAATATAACCAAAAAGTAACACTCGCAGACTGTTTTGATTGTACCGAAGAATTTGCCGACGGTAAGGAACATAAGGTTATGAATGTCTGCTATCAATTGAGTGATGAGCTTGTGGGCGAGGATATGATTTTCGGCGCTTTGACAACGAAGAAAAATGCCGTTGCTCCGAGTGATGTAACCAATGATGAATTACTTGCGGGTCAAGCACGCCGTGTAAAGGTTTCGACATTTGAAAATACAGATGAATTTGACATAAAGAGAACCGAATATTGCAATTACCTTATGACCGGTAAAACTCTCGGCGATGTAAACGGACTCGGCGATACCAATAACATATGCGACCTTGTTGCTCTTAACGATTTAGTAACCTCAAAAGACTATAACGAAGATACAACCTACAGCATAACAGGCGATATGAATACCGACGGTTATATTACAGCCGCGGATACAGCGCTTCTCAGAGCAAAGCTTTTAAAGTAAAAGCAAAGCAAATTTCAAAAGCAGTATAAAACTGTAAGTTCAGGGGGGAATATACCCCGTAAGCGGAGTATATTCCTTCCGTGTATTATTTAAAGCTTAGCGGCGGAATGGAGAAATTTATGTACAATCCTTTAAAAAAATGCGTTGCCGTTTTACTTTGTGCGGCGACACTTTTCGTGACATGTCAAATTGCTTCTTTCGCAAGCAATACTTTGGCAGACGATTATGTTTCGGACTTAAAAGACGCATGGACGGAAATGTACACCGAAACCAAAACGGCCGATTTGAATACAAGCAAGGTCGTATCTAATTTTGCGACATCCGCCGATCTTTCGGCAATGAGCATTGTCTTAAATGAGGACAATACCTTTACCAAAGCCCCAGCGGAATATGACGACTTAAATACAGGTATGATATTTAAAAACTCGGATAAATGGGGAAGCTTTTGGTTTGATAACGGCACCAATAACCGCGGTCCGAAATATGCCGATGTATTTAATGACGCTAATTACGATACTTTAAGGGTTACATTCAAAGCAGGAACCGTAACAGCGGCAGGCAAAGCGTATTTGCTCTGCACATACAGCGACTACAACTCCTTAAAGTCGCAGGAAATAAATATAAGCACCGAGGACAGCGGCAAGACCATAACTCTTGACGCAAAAGCTCTCTTTGGTAAAAAGCTTTCCGAGCTGCTTAAAAAGGGAACAAGCGATCTTAAAATAATTAAAATAGGGTTTTCGAAAAATTTGGCGTTTGAGAGCGCAAATATTTCGGAGCTGGATGCACTGAACTATGTAAAATTGCCCGAAGGCTCGGACAAATTCAGCGCTATTGACTGGTATAACGCCGCTTTGGCGGTTAATACCGCAGTATACAAGAATACCGAGAATTTCACCGCAGCGCTTAAAGCGTTAGGTGATTATCTTGCGGAAAATGACGACGACTTTATAAAAAATGAGCTTATCAATTCATGGCGCGCTATGTATACGGAAACCAAAACAGCCGATTTGAATACAAGCAAGGTCGTATCTAATTTTGCGACATCCGCCGATCTTTCGGCAATGAGCATTGTTTTAAATGAGGACAATACCTTAACCAAAACCCCTGCAGGATATGACGACCTAAACACAGGTATGATATTTAAAAATTCGGATAACTGGGGAAGCTTTTGGTTTGATAACGGCACCAATAACCGCGGTCCAAAATATGCCGATGTATTTAATGACGCTAATTACGATACCTTAAGGGTTACATTCAAGGCAGGAACCGTAACAGCGGCAGGTAAGGCTTATCTTCTTTGCACATACAGCGATTATAATTCGGTAAAATCGCAGGAAATTGAAATCGGCACGGATGACAGCGGTAAAGAAATAACCCTTGATACTCAAAAGCTTTTCGGTAAAAAGCTCTCCGAACTGCTTACAAAAGGCAAGGATAAGGACAACAAAGATATAACTTTGAAAATAATTAAAGTGGGCTTTTCCAAGAATTTGGGCTTCGAAAATTCCGCAGTTTCGGAATTGAACGCATTGAAATATGCACAGCTGCCCGAAAACAGCGATAATTTCAGCCTGCTTGATTGGTATAACGCGGCGGTTAAATTCAATACTGCCGTATATAAGAACACAGAGCCGTTTGCGGAATGTGTTAAGAATTTAAAGAACAAGCTCTTCACTTCCGAAGAGATTGCGGTACAGGATTTGAAAGCGGCATGGAGCAAAATGTATACAAATACGTTTTTTGCTACGCTTTACAGCCCTGATAACCTGAAAATAAGCGGTGAAAAGGGTGTTACCGTAAACAGTAACGCCGCCGCGGACGCAGGTATGCTTTACGCGACCGGTGATGAAATTTTCAGCTTTAACAAGCCCAAGGGCGTTGATTTTACACTGACGTTTTATGACAGAGGCGGTAAATATCAGTGTCTTGGTCTTTATGAAAAAATAGAAAAATACGATACCATAACCGTAAGTATTTATACGGGTACCGTTAAAAATGCGGGCACGGTTGACGTGTGCGTTGTGGACCATGCCTGGAAAGCAACAAAAATACCGATAAACCTGAAGCCTGAGGATTCAAACAAATGGATTGAAATTGATGTGCTTACCTCTTTGGGCTTTGGCAATATGAAGGAATTTGTTGAGCGGGAGGACGAAAAACAAATTCCGAGCCTGCTTAATTTACATACCGACGGCACTCTTGAAGCCGACGGAATGACGGTAGGTATGGTTGCGGGAAGAAGCTATGCAGAGCTGCCCGACGGCAGCTTAAGCCCGAAACAGCTTTTAACCGCCGCTTTGGAGCTTGACACAGACGGTTATCTCGGCACAGAGGACTTTGACACCGCATTAAATTCATTGTACAAAGCAATCAACGGCAGAGACCTGCCTAATTTGCCTTTGCTTGATTTCAGTAACAGTGAAGCCGATATGAGAATCAATATAAAAAGGCTTAATAAGGTCGATGAAATTTCCGTTTCGGGTATCAAGGTAGGCAAAGTGCCTATAAGCGATGAAATTGCAAATTGGATCTCGGATAAAGGCTTCGCCGCAATCGGCAATTCGTTTTCGGTTGATTTGGTTGACGGAAAGGCAAAGCCGGTGGACATCGGCGAGAGAAGCACGGAGATTTCCTTTAATCTGACTGACGGCGTTAATGCAAATGAAGTGAACTTATTGGAAATAGACGGAGATAATTTTAAACTTGTAAACTGCGTTTATTATGAAGACAAATTGGTTTTTGATACAAACAATTTTACAAACGGTAAATCGTATGCAATTTTAATCTTATCATAGCTTACAAAAGCTTAGGGCGGCAGTACGATTTGTATTGCCGCCCCTTTTTTCGACAATTTTCGGGGGAAAGGTTTAGAAAATGGATATATATAAGCTTATAAAAGAAATGACATTAAAGGAAAAAATTGCACAGCTTACGCAAATTTCTTTTAATTTCAAGAACTTTGAAGAGGTTAAGGAAAAAATCGAGAATTATCAGGTCGGTTCGCTTATTTTGGGCGGAACCGCGTTTGTAGGCGACGGTGACGAGGCGGCGGTTGAAAAGCATAAAATAAGGGAGCTGCAAAAAGCCGCAACCGAAAATACAAGACTCGGTATACCGCTTCTTTTCGGCAGAGATGTAATTCACGGTCACGAAACGATTTTTCCCGTAAACCTCGCAATGGCGGCTTCCTTTAATCCGGAGCTTTTAAGATTATGCTACGATAAGATAAGGGAAGAAGCGGCATACGACGGTATAAACTGGACCTTTTGCCCGATGCTTGATTTTTGTCACGATCCCCGTTGGGGAAGAATTATAGAATGTCAGGGCGAGGACCCATATCTTGCGTCAAAATTGGCTGAGGCGATAGTCAAGGGATTTCAGACCGACTCGCTTTCAAACGAGGGTGCGGTTGCGGCTTGCGCCAAGCATTATATAGGCTACGGAGCAAGCGAGGGCGGCAGAGACTACAATCATACCGAAATATCGGATTATGCGCTTTGGAATAATTACATTCCCGCTTTCAAAAGCGCTGTCGACAGCGGAGCAGCAACCGTAATGAATTCATTTAACGAAATGAACGGCATACCGGTTGCGGCAAGCAGGCGTTTGCTTACCGATATTCTGCGCGGAAGGCTTGGCTTTGACGGCTTTGTTATAAGCGACTGGGGTGCAATCTCCCAGCTTAAAAATCATTGTATGGCGGAAAACGACGCCGATGCGGCAGAGCTTGCGCTGAAAGCCGGCATTGATATGGATATGGTGGACGATTGCTATTTCAACCACCTTGAGGAGCTTGTCGCTTCGGGCAGGATTTCAGAGGAGCTTATAAACCTTTCGGTTGAAAGAGTGCTTAAAATCAAGGATAAAATGGGTCTTTTCGAAAAGCCGATACGAAGCTTTAACAGACCCGATATTAAAGAAAACGCAAGGCTTGCCGGCAAAATGTGTGCTCAGACGGCAGTCTTGCTTAAAAACGAGGGCAATTTACTGCCGCTTGACAAAGGACAAAAAATAACCGTAACGGGACCGTTTGCGGGCGTTGGCGGCGAACATTCCGGCTCATGGGTAATACTTACCGAGGCTTACAAGCCCCAATCTTTTATAGACGCAATAAGGGCTTATGCACCGAACACTCGTATAGAGTATAAAGACAACCTGGCATCTTCTTACCTTGCGGCAAGAAATTCCGATGTTGTGATATGCGCGTTGGGTGAACCGCCGTATGTAACGGGGGAAATGCACAGCGTATCAAGCATAGAAATACCCGATGCACAAAAGCAACTGCTTATTGACCTTAAAAAGCAGGGCAAAAAAATTGTGGGGCTGTTATTCTTCGGCCGCCCCGTGGCTTTGCAGTCGGTCGAGCCGTTTATGGACGCAATACTGTATATGTGGCACGGCGGCGTTTCAGCCACAAAAACCGCGGCAAAGGTTTTGTTCGGCGACGCGGAGCCGTCCGGCAGACTGCCTGTTACATTCCCGCGGGTTACAGGTCAGATACCGATTTATTATAACGCATTGCCAGCCGGCAGAGATGTAAACGGCTATTACGGCGACGACGGCAAATATATGCGTAATTATGAGGATTGCTCCGGCACGCCGATGTATCCGTTCGGATACGGTCTTTCATATACCGAATTTGAGTATTCGGATATAACTGCGGAAAATTCCGAAATTTCCTTAGAGGATATAAAAAACGGCAGGAAATTCAAATTTACGGTTGAGGTTAAAAATATCGGAGACCGTCCCGGCACCGAGGTAGTTCAGCTTTACATTCATGATGTCGTTGCCTCCCGTGTGCGCCCCTTAAGAGAATTAAAGGGCTTTAAAAAGGTTTATATCAAGCCCGGCGAAAAGGCAACGGTTGATTTTGAATTAGGCTATGCCGAGCTTGGATATTATATTGAAAACGGCGAATATACGGTCGAAGCCGGAAATTTCAGGGTGTATATAGGCGACAGCAGCCTTGCCCAAAATTCTGCCCAAATAAGGATTGGTGATTAAATGGAAAAGTTTCAAAAATCCTCTTGGATTTGGTATACCGAGGATAAAAAAGCCGACTCCTACGGTGATTTTACGGATTCGTTTGAATATAACGGCGGAAAAGCTGTTTTCAGCATATCGGTTGACGGCGATTATGAGCTTTACATAAACGGTGAATTCGTTTCCTCCAATCAGTACGGAGACTTTGAGCATTATAAAATTTATGACGATATTGATATTACCGGCTTTTTAAAAACGGGGAAAAATGATGTTTATATTCTTGTGTGGCACATAGGCGTTGATTCCTCAAGATATAAATCAGCCGAGCCGGGTCTTATATATCAGCTTGATATAGACGGAAAAACCGTGCTTTACAGCAGTGCGGAAACGCTTTCGAGGGAAAATCCGAATTACAAATCGGGTTATTGTAAAATTATAACCGGTCAAATCGGAATAAGCTTTTTGTATGACAACAGCCGCGGCGGCAATACGCTCTATACAAAAAGTGTCGTTACGGACAAAAAATGCAATTTGTTCGGAAGACCCGTAAAAAAGCTTGAATTTGCCGAGGAAATTCTGCCGGCTTTAATAAAACAGCAAGAAAACTATTATCTTTACGATTTGGGACGCGAGTCTTTAGGAGTTGTTTCATTTAATCTGTTCTCTGAAAGCAATCAAAAAATCACGGTTGCCTGGGGCGAGCATATTTTGGACGGTTGCGTAAGGATTTCAAAGGAAAAGCACAGAGATTTCACCTTTGAGTATGTCACTGAGGCAGGCGACAACACATTCTGCAATCATATGCTGAGACTCGGCTGCCGTTATCTCGAAATTCATACGGAAGCGCCCGTAAAAATCAATAAGCTTGCTTTTGTTCCGCAGATTTTCCCGGTAAGGGAAAAGGAAATCTATATAGGCGAAAAGCTTGACAGAAAAATTTATGATACCTGTGTATACACACTAAAGCTTTGTATGATGGAGCATTATGTCGATACGCCGTGGAGAGAGCAGTCGTTTTATTCATTCGATTCGAGAAATCAAATGCTTTGCGGCTACAGGGTTTTTGAAAACGGAAACAAAGAATATGCCAGAGCAAATCTCCTTTTAATCAGCAAGGATGAAAAGGACGACGGACTTCTTTCGATAACCTATCCGAGCGGCGGAAGGCTTGCGATACCGTCGTTCTCTCTTTATTACTTTATTGCGGTTAAGGAATATGTTGAAAACACGGGCGACATAACGCTTGCGGATGAGGTGTTCGACAAGCTTATCTCCCTTACGGAAACATTCCTTAAAAATATGTACGGCGATTTGATTTTCACATTTGAGGACAAAAACGCATGGAATTTTTACGATTGGTCTCCTTATATGGACGAGGGCTTCGGGAAAACGGACTCAAGACCCGATCTGATGATTAACTGTTTGTTCATAAGGGCGCTTGACAGCCTTAAATACATATGTAAAAAAACAGGCAGAGAATTTGTTTATGACGAGATACTGAAAAACATACGCGCTAAGGTGAAATCGGTCTTTTTCAGAGAAAAGGACGGTTTGTTCTTTATGGATAAGCATAACAGCGAGTACACGGAATTGGCTAATGCTATGGCTGTTCTTGCGGGAATTACCGATGAAAACGAATCAAAGCATATAGCCGAAGCGCTTGCGAGCGGGAAGCTGCTTGAATGTTCTCTCAGTATGAAGTGCTTTAAATATGACGCTATGCTTTCCGTGGACGGCGGATACCGTAAAGAGGTTTTGGCGGAGATACGCGAAACCTACGGGAAAATGCTGGATAATGGTGCGACAACCGTTTGGGAGGTTGCCGGAGGCGCCGCCGCATTTGATAAAGCAGGCAGCCTTTGCCACGGATGGAGCGCCGTTCCCGTATTGTACTTAATATAAGAAAATTACCGATTTATTATAATGGTCAGTCAGAATGGAGATTACTATGCTTGATGAATATATTAGCAATAAATTCGACGAATGTGTGAGAACGAATGAGGAGGACAACGGCTCTCTTATCGGACTTCCTTTTCCGTATACTGTTCCGTCCGTGGCGGATCGGTTTCAGGAAATGTATTATTGGGACACTTATTTTGCAAACAAGGGTCTGATTATTTGCAATAAGACCGAGCAGGCAAAAAACAATGTTGATAATGTCATTTATATGGTAGAAAAATTCGGATATATGCCAAACGGCAACCGAACTCATTATCTCAAATCCTCACAGCCGCCGTTTTTGTCGCTTATGGTACTTGATATTTACAAGGAAATCGGTGATAAGGAGTGGCTGAGCGGCGCGGTATCGACGCTTGAAAAAGAATACTCCTTCTGGATGAACCGCAGAGGCACCGTTACGGGTCTTAACCGTTACGGATGCAATCCGGAACAACCGGGCTATGACGGTATGGCGGATGCGCTTGAGGGCAGAATAGGAGTAAAAACGGGGCTTAAAACCGACGAGGAAAAGGCAGAACATTTTATAGCGTGCTGCGAGAGCGGCTGGGATATGACGCCCCGCTTTGAATTTAAAGCCTTTGAGTATCTTCCGATATGCCTTAACAGCCTTATGTACGCGCTTGAAAGCAATATGGCGTACTTTAACAGCGAGCTTGGAAATGCCGAGGCGCAGCTGTGGAAGAGACTTGCGGAAAACCGCGCAAAGCTTATGAGAGAGTTAATGCTTGATAAAGACGGCATATTCTTAGATTATAACTTTGCGGACAAAAAATTCAGTCCTATTTTTTCGGCGGCGTCGGCGTACCCTCTGTTTTGCGGTTTGGCTTCAAACGAGGAGGCTGCCAGTCTTAAAGACAAATTGGTTTCCGAGCTTGAAACCGACTACGGTGTTTTAGCCTGCGCCAAAAATAATTTTCCGGGAAAGTATCAGTGGAATTACCCCAACGGCTGGGCACCGCTTCAATATATTACGGTGTGGGGACTTTATAAATACGGATTTAAAGCGGACGCGCTACGGATTGCCGAAAAATATGCAGCCCTTGTAGAGAAAAACTTTGAAGCAACAAATAATTTATGGGAAAAATACAATGTTGTCGAGGGCACGGTAAACACTAACAATGAAATCTTTAAAATGCCGCCTATGATAGGGTGGACCGCAGGAGTTTATTTAAGCTGTAAAAGGCTTATCAAAGGAAATAAAGATCAGTAATCCATTTAAGCATTCTCGTCTCCGAAAAGTATAAATTTTATAGTAAATATTACTATACTTATCTTATTGTTGCTGCTTATTTTGTTTGATATAATATATTCGTAAATGGAGGAGGGATGTATGGAAATCGCCTTATTTGTACAGCCGAAATTCAGGTATGCATTTGATTGTAAAAAAATAATTGAGGGAATTGTTGATGAATCTTACAAAAAGCGCTATCGGCTTTTTATGCAAAAAAACAGTCATGACAAGGAATCAATTTGTATTATTATTGCCGATGACAAGGCATGGCTTGATTCAAAGATAAAAACCCTTAAGGTCAATTATGACAAAATTATTTTAATAAACAATTTTTACGAAGACTTTAATATCAATTATGTTTTAAGCGATTACGAAATTGCGGTCAATGATTTAATTAAAAAAAGCTTATACAGAATTGACAGATTCGCTTTATACGGCGTCAAGCGGGATAATTACCTTGACTGCAATAAGGAGCGTTGTTTTCTTTCCAATCATCCCAAGGGCAGAGTATTTTACAACGATTCGGGATTTCGGGAGTTATACAAAGAGTTTTCGGGGCATTTAAAGGATTTCGACGCTGTAATATGCACGGATGATATCATCGCTACTTCGTTGGTTCATCATTTAAAATCAGAACATTTGTTGGGTGAAATTCCCATATTAAGTCTTGAGAGATACAAGCTTACAAGCTTCTTACAAACTCCGGTGTCTTCAATAGATAACGACTTGTATTTCTTGGGAACACAGGCAGTTGTATTGGCGTCTTTTATTTATAAGAGCAATGTTGAATCGTCAATAGTCTTTAAACTCAATACATGCACAAGCTATGACGACTCAAAAAAGAGATTAAATGTAGGAAAATTCGAATCTATGATATGTGAAAAGAAAACCGACGATACAGAGGAAGGTGAACTGATAAGAATAGAAACATTTATGCGAAGCTGCGATACATTGGATTTTGATATTTTAACCTATGTATTGCAGGGAAATATTTCTTACCAAAATATTTCCGAGCTTCTGTTTATTACGGAAAACACCTTAAAATATCGCATCAAACGATTGAAGGAGCTGCTCGGAGTATCGCACAAATCCGAAATGACCGCCCTTCTTTCGAAGTATATGATTTAAACGGAGGTACAACAATGAAAAATATGAGAAAATTTGTATTGGTTCTGTTGGCGGGCTTGTTGGCTGTCGCACCGATGAGCGCCTGTAAAAAGACCGCATATATAGACGAAAGCTCGATTGTTGCGGGAACAGATGACGAAACCGGCGCGGATGTTTCCGGAGAAACCGGCAATGATACTCAAAGCGGAAGCACAAGCACAAAAAGCAACAGCAGCAAGGGAACAAAAATCGATTCCGGCAATAAGGGCGGCGACAGCGGCTCCGGCGCTCAGAACACCGCAAAGATCGATGACAACATTAAAATCAAGGAAGGCAGCACTCCGGTAGAAAACGGCGTAAATTACGGCGGTAAAACCCTTGTTTACCTTTCCGCTTGGGATCCTAACAGCGACGATGTCAAGGAGTTTGAAAAAACTTATAATTGTAAGCTTGATGTCAGAAAAGTAAACTTTAACCTTTATGCTCAGCAGGCGGCGGCGCTTGTTAACAGCGGAACAAAAATAGATATAGGCTACATATTCTCCGGTCATTATCCGCAGGTGCTTATTTCAGGTCTGTGGCAGCCGCTTCAGGATCATTTCACCACTGCGGATCTGGTAAATACAAACAGCTCCGATAAAAAAGGCATCGACCTTGAAAAATCAAAGCAGTTCTCGTGGAACAAGAACCTGTACGGAGTCACCTATTATTACAGCACATATACGGGCGTGCTTTTCTACAATAAAAAGCTTGTTAAGGATTTCGGCGCAAAGGACCCGATGGATTATTATAACGCGGGCACATGGAATTACGAAAATCTGCTTTCATTTGCGCGCTCGGTTACCGATACCAATTCGGGAATTTATTTCGGTGCTACGGCTATGTACAGCGGCTGGCTCCAGAGCAACAACACCGGCTACATAAAATATGTAAACGGCGTACCTACGGAAAATATGTCAGATCCGGCGGTATTTGACGCTTTGAAATTGGTTCGCAATATGGCTGTCGGTCAAAATAAGGTGCTCGGCGATGTCGGAGACGACGCAAGAGAAGCATTCTTAAAGGGTAAGACCGTAGCATATAAGGATTATATGTCAGATTCAAGCGTTTTAAGAAAGAGAGCCGCTTCTGCCGAAGCATTCGGCAAAAACGCGGATAATGTGGGCAGAGTTTTATTGCCCACAGGTCCTAACAACACCGACAATGTACCGACTACCGCAGGCATCGAGGCATTCGGCAGCAGTATAGGAAGCCAGCATCCCGAAGCAGCCATACTTTGGGCTAAGCTTGTCGGAAAGAATACAAAGGCAAGATATATGAGCAGCTGGAATGTAAATGACGCAGAGTGGAATATGTTTATGGAAGAGCCTTTAAAGAAATCTCTTCCCCGTCCTTACGGCGGATTTGCCACATCAAGCACCACAATGAACGGAATTATTTTGGATATTGAATCTAAGGTTTATCTCGGTTCGGATATAACCTCTGTTCTTAACAGATATCGCACACAGGTAAGAAACTGCATAAATGTATCAATGAAACAACAAGGATAAAAACCGCCGAGGGGGTATATATGTGAAAAAAACGCAAATTACAGTCAGTTTGGTTTTACTTATTGCGTTAATTCTTTCATCTTTTGGATCATATCAGCTTTTTGCACAAACGGCAGACGAGTCTATGACTCTTCATGCCGAGAACAATCTGCTTATAGACGGAAACGGCAATGCGGTAAGACTTATAGGCGCCAATTTTTCACTGGATGAGCTTAATCCCTCCGGCAGCGGAATGATTATTTCTCCCGAACTTGAAAAAACCACATTTAAAAGGCTTGATTTATTACTTAACGATTTCAGCTCAAATATCGTCCGCGTGGTAGTGGCGCAAAGAAAATGGTACGACAGCGCCAATCCGGGGGACGAAAAATATTACAGAAGTCTTGTTAAAAAAGTGATTGCCGAGACCACAAAAGCAGGCAAGTATGTATGGATAGACAATCATTCCGGCAGATACGGCGGCTTGCCCGATGCCGAAACCGAAGAATTTTGGCGTGAGATGGTTGCTCTTTATAAAAATCAGCCCAATATTCTGTTCGGTCTTTTCAACGAACCCGTAAACTGCGATTGGAATCAATGGTACAACGGAACGGGAAGTGATAAGGTAGAGGGACACACCGGTACGATGGTAAGCTCAAACGGTATGCAGTATCTTGTGAATATGATAAGAGAGCTGGGAGCTAAAAATGCCGTTATTGTCGATACTCCCGCATGGAGCAGTATGTTTGACGGAATTTTAAGCGGCGAATATGCCCTTAAGGACCCGAACGGCAACGGAGTAATATACGATCCGCACATATATACCGAGGTCAGCGACAATCATCAAAATATTATTGAGCTTTCTAAAATATACCCCGTAGTAGTCGGCGAGGTCAACTCAAGAATGGGCCATGTTAATATGGTGGCGCAGGCGGATTTTGATTTCTTTGACGACTTCTTTAAAACAGCGGAGGAATATCAGTTCGGCATATGCCCGTGGGTATTCGCCTTAGAGGGCAACTCATGGGGTATGCTGAAGCTCGGAAAATCCGGCGATATTGAAAGTATGACTTATACCAATATCGGTAATTGCTTCAGAGATAACTTTAAAAAGATAGAAGCCACCAAAGCCGTACAGCTAATATCAGAAAACGGCTCGGCGGCTCTCTATCACGGAAAATTCACAAAGGCAGAGCTTAATAAGCAAGGCTTTGATTTGGAAAAGATCGGCAGTGTAACAAAATCAAACACATATTTTAACTATAAGATATGCCTTTATGAAAAGAGCGATTTTTCGGGCAAAACCGTAGAGTTCTACAATAAATGCAGTGATTTGAAGAGCATCGGACTTGATTTTGCTCCGGAGGCTGTATCGGTAACACAGGTCGGCGGGGAAAACATACTTAAAAACAGTACAATAAAAGCAAGCGGCGCAACCAACCTTACAAAGGCGTTGGTTGACGGAACCGATGATTTCTGGCAGGACAGCACACCCGGTGTTAAAACCGTGATTTTCGAGCTTGATAAGCCCTATTTATTGCTGTCAACGGGCTTAAAATCCTCTGCAATGGGAACGGACTATGTACTTTCCGATTACAATATTTCCGTCAGCACAAACGGTACAAACTATAAGCGGCTTGCGGAAATTGTGAACAGCGACAGAACCGAAAAGCTGAACAACTACGAGGGCATTATTACAAAGTATCTTAAAATAACAATTAACAAGGGCTGCCGCCTTGACAGCGATGAGGCAACCATAGTTGAAATGACTGCCATAGGTGCTGAATATAACGGAGCACTCACGTCCCCGGTACCGTTTTCCTACATAAAAACGGGCGATGATTTCGGGGATGGGGATTTCAGCTACGACGAGCTTGATCCGCCGTTCGACGGCTCTGAGGATATAATTAAGTCGGAAACCCGTAAAAACGGTAAGGATAGGGTTGTAAGAAACAGGAGGCTTGTATACCTTAACGATTGGACTGCGACAATAATTATAATAGCCGCTTCGGTGGTTGCCGCGGCAGCAATCACGGTTACTGTTATTCTTCTGATTAAGAAAAAACGAAAAAAGGCGTTAAGCCTGCCGGAGGTAAAATAATATGAAATTATACATTAAAATATTTTCTCTGGTCTTGGCTGTTGCCGCCGTTTTAACTACCGCCGTAAGCGCGGAGGATGAAACGGTATACACACCCTTACATTCCAAAAACCTGCTTGCCGGCAAAGAAGTTGCAATGGCGGGCGGAACCGTAAACAACTACGATTTTGCGGAATGGAACGGTATTACCAATATAGATCAGTTGAACGACGGCATACTTTCCGTAAACGGCAGGCGTCAGACCGCAATAGTACACGGCGTGCCCGATTACCGTAAAAACGGCGCCGTATATTTTATCGTTTATGATTTGGGGGCCTATTATGATTTGACCTCCGCCGCGCTTTATTCAAATGTTGAGGATAAGAGCTATGCGGTAGACGGTTGGGATTTCTACGCAGGGGAAACCATTGAGGATTATACCAAGGCGGCTAATAAAACCGTAGGAAAGACCGAGGAAAATAAAAAGCTTGATTATCAGGTAGCGCTTGTATACCGCAAGGTGAGGTATGTCACTTTCTCAATAAGAAGGCTGTCCGATGTCACAAGCGTAAGAATAAGCGAGCTTGAGGTTTTCGGAAGGCTTTCAAAGGATCAGAGCGTAAGGCCTGCATCTCAAGACGTCAAGGTATCGGGCGGAAATTCTGTTAAGGTGACTCTTGATACCGTATGGAATTTGAAAAGCGGAGAAGGCGTACCAAACAAGGTCACCGTGGACATTTTAGGCGCGGACGAAAGAAAAGCCGCATTTGAAAAGGCAAATTATGCCTATAAAATCTATGAATCATTTTTTGTGGACGTATATTCCGCGGACGGAACGACGGATAACCGCAACCAACCGTATACGGTAACGGTCGAGGTTCCCGAAAAGCTTAAAAATATCGACGGTCTCAAGCTTTTGGCGGTAGACGGCATAGCGGAAGAGCTGTCGGCGGATTATAAAGACGGAAAATTCATTTTCACCGCAAACAGTATGGGTGAATTTGCGTTCGGCGTTCCCAATTACAAGGAAAACGCGGAAATTTCGGTAACAGATGATTTCTATCCGGCAGATTAGACCGAAAGAGAGGAAATATCAGTGCTTAACAAATTTAAAAAGACAGCAGCTCTTGCGTGTGCGGCAGTAACGGCTGTTTATCTGTTGTCACCGTTCTCCGCAACCGCAGAGCAAGCGAACACACAGTCGGGCTCTGCCGCGGTTGCAGAGACTTCGGATACTGATAACAGCTATTTGGCATATTACAATAAATATGGGGACGCCGAGAGAGCTACCGACAGCATTACGCTTGGCATAGATAAGCTTTCGGGTCTTGAAAACAGCGCTGCTGTTTCCTCGGAACTTGACAGGCAGGCTGTAAAGCTAAATGCTGAAAATTCCTTTGCAGAATTTTCTTTCGATGTAAAAAAAGCCGGCTTTTATGCCTTCACACCCGAATATTTGTGCTATAAGGGCAGTGATAAGGATATAACTTTTTCCCTGTGTTTGGACGGGGAACTGCCCTATACCGAGGCGGGCTCGCTTGAAATTCCGCGATTTTGGAAGGAAGACGGCGAGGTTTTAACCGACGCAGACGGTAATGATCTCAGGCCCTCGCAGGTAGAAATATATGAATGGAATACCGCAAAGGTATGGAATGCTCAGGGCTTATATGCGGAGCCGTATCAGATATATCTCGGAGAGGGAACGCACACATTAAAAATAAGTTTTTTACAGGAACCCTTTGCAATCACAAGATTGGTGCTGGGAAACGAAAAAACAGCGCCGAATTACAAGGACTATATTTCCGAATTTGATAAATCTGCTTATGTTGAGTCCGACAGCGTAATTTTACAGGCGGAGGATTCGCTTAAAAAAAGCAAGGCTACCATTTACCGTACCTATGATAACGCCTCCGCCGCTACAATGCCTAATGATTTTAAGCACATCAGGCTTAATACGATAGGTCAGTCAAACTGGAAAAAAGCGGGAGACACCCTTTATTGGGAGGTTCCTGAGTGCAAGGAAGGACTTTATAAGATTTCGTTTCGCTCAAGGCAGAATATGCAGTACGGTATGATCTCCTTCAGGACGCTTCGCATAAACGGCGAAATTCCGTTCAAGGAAGCGGAATATCTGGACTTTAAGTATAAAACGGATTGGTATATGAAAACATTGGGCGACGACGAGCCGATGTATATATACATAAAATCGGGTGATATTATCTCGCTTGAATGTATACCCGGACCTACCAGCTCCATTATGAGAGAGCTTCAGGTTCTTACAAACAAGCTTAACTCGCTTTACAGAGAAATTATGGTTCTGACAGGCTCATCGCCCGATGTGAACCGTGATTACAATTTGGAAATGCAGATACCCGACCTTGAAAAGAATATGCTTGCTTTAAGCAAGGAGGCGGATGCCCTTTATAAACAAATTGAAAAAACAATGCAGTCCTCCGGCTCGCAGGCGTCTACTATTAAGGAAATGTCGGTAATGCTTAAGGAGTTTGCGGCAAAGCCGACGGACATAACCCTCAGATTTGATTCTTTTAAATCAAATATCGAGAGTCTCGGCTCACTTATTCTGCTTTTGCAGGAGCAGCCGCTGGAGCTTGATTATATTGTATTTTCGCCTGAAAATCAGGAGGTTCCGAGCGGAAAGGTCAATATCTTTAAAAGCTTCTGGTATTCTGTAAGAAGACTTGCCGCCTCGTTTTCAAACAACGGCGACTATAATCCCGACGCTAAAAAGCAGGAGCTTGTTGTTTGGGTGGCAACGGGCAGAGACCAGTCGCAGATAATCTGGCGTTTGATTACGGAAAAATATATGCCGAACGCCAAGTGCAGTATAAAGCTTAATTTGGTGGATACCGGCGATACGCTCATTAAAGCCGCGCTTGCGGGCAAAGGACCCGATGTTGCTTTATCCATTCCGCAGGATAAGCCGGTAAACCTCGCAATGCGTAACGCACTTTTGGATTTGTCGGAGTATGACCTTACGGATTTGAAAAACAGTACGCATGAATCCGCCTGGACTCCGTTTTACTATAAAAACGGTCTTTACGCCGTTCCGCAAACGGAAAGCTTTGATATGCTTTTCTACCGTACCGATATTTTCAGTGAATTGGGTATTGAGGTTCCCGAAACCTGGGATGAGTTTTACGATGTGGTTAAAAAGCTGCAAAGTAAAAATTTTGAGGTGGGTATGTCGGAAATCGACAGCGCAAATCAGGGTGTGTCGCTCGGAATAGGTCTGTTCAACAAGTTCCTCTTCCAAAACGGCGAAACATATTATAATACTGATTACACCAAAACAAATTTCGATTCAAAGGTCTCCAATCAGGTATTTAAGTCATGGACCGAGCTTTACACCGTTTACGGTATGGAAAGATCCTTTGATTTTTACAGCCGTTTCAGAAGCGGCGATATGCCTATGGGTATACAAGGGTACGCTATGTATAACCAATTAGAACAGGCGGCGCCCGAAATACGGGGCTTGTGGAGCTTTGCGCCGGTTCCCGGTACAAGAAAGGAAAACGGCGAAATCGACCGTACTCAGGCAACAAGCATAAGCGCAAGCATTGTTTTGAATTCCGCTAAGGAAAAGGGCATAGCGGATGAAGCCGTTGAGTTTGTAAAATGGTGGTCAGGCGCAGAAATTCAGGGAGCGTATGCTAAGGAGCTTGAAACCACAATGGGTATAGCGGCAAGGTATACCCCCGCAAACATTGAGGCATTTTCTTCTATTTCCTGGACAGACAGCGAAAAAGCGTTGCTTATGAAGCAGTGGGAAAGCTCCCGCAATGTAAGAGAAATACCCGGAAACTATATGATTTCCCGTTCGCTTACAAACGCCTTGAGAGATACGATTTCAGGAAAGAACAACGCTTTCAGAAGTCTCTCGATTTATAACGACGTTATAAACGATGAGATTGAAAGAAAGCAGCAAGAGTTTAAATAGACGGAAAGGGTAGTCAAATGACAAACAGAAGGTTATCTTTTAAAAATGAACTAAAAAGGGATCTTCCCCATTATGTGATGCTGGTGCCCTTTTCAATACTTTTCTTTTTATTCATATTGATACCGGTGGGCTTCTCCGTTTATTTAAGCTTTACACAGTTTGATATGGTTCAGACGCCGATATTTATCGGACTTAAAAACTACATACGCATTTTCACCGAGGACGATGTATTTATGATTGCGTTCAAAAATACTATTGTTCTGGCGTTGATAAGCGGACCGATAGGATACATTCTCAGCTTTGTGCTGGCATGGCTTATCAATGAACTGAGCCGAACCATGAGAAGCATTGTAACGCTTATAGTTTATTCTCCGGTTTTGGCAGGTAATATATATTTCATTTGGCTTTACATATTCTCGTCGGATCGAAGAGGCTTCTTAAACAACCTGCTTATCAATCTGGGAATTCTCTCAGACCCGATTGCTTGGCTTTCTGACACTAAGTATGCAATGCTTATCGTAATTATAGTTACGATATGGTCGGGTTTCGGCGTAGGCTTTTTGTCTTTCATTTCGGGACTTCAGTCGCTTGACAGATCGTATTACGAGGCGGCTGCGATAGACGGTCTTAAAAATCGCTGGCAGGAGCTTTACTATGTAACTCTTCCGCAGATAGGACCGCAGCTGTTGTTCGGCGCCGTTATGACGATAACAAACGCTTTTTCGGCGGGCGCGATAAGCAGAACCCTGACCGGCTTCCCAAGCCCCGGATATTCGACGCACACTATGGTGCTTCATATAAGCGATTACGGAAGCATCAGATACGAAATGGGTTACGCCTCCGCATTGTCTATGATATTGTTTATCCTTATGCTTGTTTCGTGGCTGCTGGTAAACAAACTGCTGAGAAGATTTAACGCCTGACAGAAAGGATTGCTGTTGATATGCATAGAATAAAAGGCTTCTTTAAAAAGCTGATATTGGAACATAAAGCGAAAAAGCAGGTAGTCCTTTCAAGGTCAAAATTCGGAACCTTTGTATTGTTTTTGTTTTTATTGCTCTTTTGTTCTTTTATGATTTTGCCGATGTTTTATTCGGTAATACAGTCATTAAAGCCGATAGATGAGATTTTCGCGTTTCCGCCGAGGTTTTTTGTTAAGAACCCGACATTAAGCAACTTTGCTCAGATATTTCAGCTTTCGGACAATTTGTGGGTGCCCTTTTCAAGATATTTGCTTAACAGCGTTATTGTTTCGGCAATAGGAACATTTTTAAATATAATTATCGCTACAATGGCGGCGTATTCGCTTTCTAAATCAAAAATCAGATTCAGAAACGCCTATACAAGTATGGTAGTTATAGCTATGATGTTCCAGGGAGAGGTAACCGCAATACCGCAGTATCTTGTTATTTCAAAGCTGAAGCTTGTAGATACATACGGCGCTATGATCTTGCCGGCGCTTGCAAGCACTATGGGGCTTTACCTTATGAAGCAGTTTATAATTTCCTCAATTCCCGACGCTACTCTTGAGGCGGCGAGAATCGACGGAGCCGGTGAATTCAGAATACTTTTCAACATCGTAATGCCGAGCGTAAAGCCGGCAATGATGACATTGCTTATATTTACATTTCAGACCTTTTGGAACGGCACGGGAACGCAGTACATTTTCAGCGAGGAATTAAAGCAGCTCCCCTCGGTGCTGTCTACCATCTCGGCAGGAGGTATTGTAAGAGCCGGCGCCGCATCGGCGGTAAGCGTTATGATGATGATCCCTCCGATTTTGATTTTTATTTATTCGCAAAGCTCCGTTATGGAAACAATGTCGCATTCCGGTTTAAAATAAGGGGGATTATGAGTTGAAGATTAAAGGTTTTAAAATAATTTCTCTATTTGTAATGTCGGCACTTATGTTTTCGGTTGCTGCTTCGGCTCATTCGGTACAGAATATTCCGTATGAGGGATATGAGTATAACGATTACGAGGAATCCGTCGCGGCGCCGGAGGGTTACAGGGAAAGCGAAGTTATATCGGCGCATACTTTGGGACTTGAAGAGGACTTTAATGCCCCTGCCGATATGTATTATGATAAGAATAAGGGACTTTATATCCTTGACAGCGGAAATTCGCGAATTGTGCTTATAAGCGAAGACGGCAAATTGATAGAGGAGTTTTCCGGCTTTAAAACAGAGGACGGCTATCCGCTTGATTTTTCCGGCGCGCAGGGCTTTGCGGTTGCGGAGGACGGCAGATTTTACATTGCCGATACAGAGCATAACCGTGTGGTCTCTGTATATAACAACACAGTTGATTTGATAATAGAACGGCCTGACAGCGTGCTTGTCAACACCGACGCGGCATTTAGGGCTACAAAGGTCGCATTTAATTCGGACGGAAACATATTCGTAATTGCCGAGGGTATAGATCAGGGCGTATTTGTATTTGAAAAGAACGGAAGCTTTTCGCACTTCTCCGGAAGTAACGAGGTCAAGGTTACCGCCGAGGTCGTTTTAAACAATATTTTAAAGCGCTTCCTGACCCGCTCGCAGATTAAGGGCCTTTCAAGCGCAACACCTATCAGTATAGATAATTTTGATATGGACAGCAGCGGACTTCTTTATGTTGTAACTCAGGGCGAGGGTACCGTTGCCGAGGAGGGTACTGTAAGATGCCTTAATTTCAAGGGCTCCGATATACTTTCCGCAAAACAGCCTTTCGGGGATCTTGAATGGGACAGACTTATATGGTCGGAAAGCAAGGTCACAAAGTTTACGGATGTAGATGTTGACGACAAGGGCTTTTTAAATCTTCTTGATACCGACCGCGGCAAGGTAATGCAGTATACAAAGGAAGCAAAGCTTGTCGCATCATTCGGCGGCTTCGGAAATCAGCACGGTATGTTCAGCTCACCCGTGGCGGTTGAGTCAATAGGCGACAGGGTTGCGGTGCTGGACGCACTCAATAACACCGTTACGATTTTTGCGCCGACAGACTACGGCGAGAAGATACGCACGGCATTTACTCTTATTGATAATAATGAGATTACATCCTCGATAACCGTTCTGAATGATTTGCTTAAAAGCAACACAAATACGCAATATGTGTATTACGGTCTTGGAATTTGCTACGACGCGCAGGGTGATTACCTTAAGGCAATGCACAATTTTAAGCTTGCGGGAGACCACGAAAGCTATTCAAAATCATTCAGACAGTACAGAAAAGATTTTATCGCAAATAATTATTACTGGGTAATTTTATCGGCTGCGGTATTGATAATCGCGGTTGCGGTTATTAAAAAGGTTCTCGGTAAGGCATTGGCAAAGGCGGACGGCGAGGTTTATTCACCGCTTGAAAGCAAATACAGCTTCCCGTTTTACACGCTGTTTCATCCGGCTGACGGATTTGACCAATTTAAAACCCGAAATTTGTTCTCATACAAAATTATCGGTGTAATATTTGCGGTGTGGTTTTTGCTTTGCTCGTTAGAGTATTTCAATCAGGGCTTTATTTTTAACAATAACCGCGCAATAGATTACAGTCTTGCGACTATGCTTGTTAAGACAATAGGAATTTACATTATGTTTGTTGTCGCAAACTGGTCTGTTTGTACTATTTTTGACGGTAAAGGCACCTTTAATGAAATACTTTCGGTTACCGCATATGCAATACTGCCGATGATTATTACAAAAGCGATTACCGTTATACTTTCAAATGTACTCACAGCCGAAGAAGCTGTTATAATGAGTATGATCTCAACGGTCGGTATAATATGGTTTGCATTGATACTGATAATAGGACTTTCGTCAATACACCATTATTCCGTTTCAAAAACAATATTGCTGATTATAGTTTCAGCAATAGGTATGGCTGTAATTGCATTGCTTATAGTTTTATTCTATACATTGCTTAAACAGGCTTACAATTTTGCAATGTCAATCGTAAGCGAGTTGCAGCTGCGCTAAGGGGGAGAAATAATAAATGAACGCAAAAATTAAAAGTATATTTGTTGTTTTACTTACCCTCTGCTTAGTGTTTCAGACCGGTGCTGTTCTTATTAACGCGGAAAATACGCCTGAACAGGCGTCCGTTCCGACACAGCTCGGCGTTTCCGACGATACCGACAGCAATTTGATTGCGGAATATGAAACTGCGGCTCAAAACCGCAAATATACGCTTTTCTATGATAAGAAAAATGCGTGGTTTGCACTGCGCGAAAACGAAAACGGTTATATTTGGTACAGTGTTCCGAACGATTTTTTGAGTGATGAGGTCACGAAGCTTCAAAACAAGATGAATGTAAGGTCACAACTTATAGTGGATTACATATACGATCCGGACGAGGCTTCAACCTCTGCCTCAAAGTTCGTTAACAGTCATGTCGGCTGTCTTTTGAACGGAAGGATTGAAACCGAAAAGGTAGACGGCGGATTCAGGGCAGTATATTACTTTGATGAATTCGGCTTTGAAATTCCGGTGGAATATAAAATTGACGACGATTGCTTTGTTGTAACCGTTGCCGTGCCCGAAATTAAGGAAACAAAGGATTACAGAATTACCGCCGTTAATGTTTTGCCTATGTTCGGAGCAGGAAATTCGACCGATAGCGGGTATGTGTTTGTGCCCGACGGCTGCGGAGCGTTGGTAGAGTTCAATAACGGGAAAAAGAGCAGTCTTAAATATGATAAAATGCTTTACGGCAAAGAGGTTACGGATACGCCGGAAACCCAAATGTCAAGGTACGAATCAGTTTATCTGCCGGTAATTTCAACCGTTAAAAACGGAAACAACGCTTTAACGGGAATTATTACAGAGGGCGACTCCAATGCTTCGATAACCCTTATAAACGGCAACAGCGATTGTGCGTATACTGCGGTAAGCAGCAAGGTTAATTTAAGGAACATTACCGAAAAAATCCTTTTTGCACAAACTAACAGCCGAAAGGAAATTTACAGCACAGATGATATAAGCGATTTTAAATCCGATTATCAGGTTAAATATTATACCCATTCGGGCGACAAAGCAAATTATGCGGGAGCCGCCGAAATATACAGGGACTACCTGATAAAAGAAAAAGGACTTACAAAAAAGACCTCGGAGGCCGGCGCGCATTTGAATTTATACGGTGCGGTAACCGTAAATTCGGCTTTCTTCGGTATTCCTTACACAAAAACGGTTCCGTTGACCACTTTCGCTCAGGCGCAGGAAATCGCAAAGGATTTCGGCGATTATCTTTCATCCGTAAGATTGCTCGGTTGGTCCGGCGATATTTTAAATAAAGCAGTACCGAGTAAGCTTAAAATAAGCGGGAAAATAGGCGGTAACAAAGGTTACTGCCAATTTGCCGAATATCTTTCAAAGAATGATATTGAGCTTTATTTGGATGTTGATTTTACAACCTTCAGAAAAAGCAGCGGCAAATACTCTATAAAGACGGTGTTTAATGAAATTCCCAAACAAAAGGAATATCTCCGTTCGGTATATTCTTCAAAGCTTGACTGCGACCCGTATTATCTGTTGTCACCGAACAGGCTAAAGCAGGTTTCTGATAAATTCCTCAGTTCCGCAAAGAAAAATAAGATTTCGGGAATTTGCCTTAGCGGTATAACAAATACGCTTTACAGCGATTATAACAAGGACAGCAGAGTTTACAGAAATCAGTCGCAGGATAAAATATCCGCTGTGATTAAGAACTATTCGGGCAGTGTTTCGCTTGCGGGAAAGACGGCAAACGCATATGCCGCTCCGTATATGAGCATAATCTATCAGACTCCGGTATATTCAAGCGGATATGAGCTGTTTGATAAGGAAATACCGTTTTATCAGATAGTCTTCCACGGATATATTCCGATGACTTCGCCTGAAATATATCAGACGCAGGAGCCGGATGTGACAATGCTTAATTCCGTAGAGGGCGGAATAGAACCGCTTTACGCGGCAATTTACAAGGATGCGGATGTACTTACCGATACGAGATACGACAGTCTGTATTCATCGACCTATTCGCTGTGGAGCAGTGAGGCAAAGGAAGCTATGAAGGACTATTTACCGCTTCTTAAACGCATTGCAAATGCCACGATAGCTGCACATTCCGAAATTGCCGAAAATGTCGACAGCACCGTTTACGATAATAATATAGAAGTTGCGGTAAATTATTCGGACAGCGATTATTTATACAAGGATACGGTTATTAAGGCAAAAAGCTATGCCGTAATAGAAAGGGGATAGCAAATTGAATAAGAAGTCTTACAGCTTAAGAAAACAACAGGCAAAATCAGGCAGAATATTTGCAATTCCGTTCTATTTGGGTTTTTTGTTCTTTTTTCTGAAACCGATGTTTCAATCAATTATGTTTGTATTCCAAAGGGTTACAATGCAGGAATTCGGTTACAAGCGTGTATTTGTGGGCTTAAGTAACTTAAAATACATTTTTACCGAGGATACATATTATACAACCAACCTTGTAAGCTCGGTTGTTAAAATGCTGTGGCAGGTGCCCGTAATATTGGTTCTTTCATTGTTCTTTGCCCTCATTTTAAATCAAAAATTCCACGGCAGAACCTTTGTAAGGGCGGTATTCTTTCTTCCGGTTATTTTGGCTTCGGGTATAATACTTGAGCTTATCAATTCGGATGTAGCCGCAAACCAGATAATGTCCGGCAATGCCGTGGCAGGCGGCGAAATAACGCAAAGCGACGCTTTGGCGACGCTGTTGACCGATTTGGGACTTTCAAGCAAAGTGATAAATTTTGCCACTAACATATCGGATAACCTGTTTAATTTGGCGTGGCTTACGGGTATACAAACGGTTATATTCCTGGCGGCTGTTCAAAGCATATCGGGGTCGCTGTATGAAGCGGCAATGGTTGAGGGCGCTTCATCGTGGGAAATCTTTTGGAAAATAACCTTACCTATGATCTCTCCGATGATACTAACCAACTTTATTTACTCGGTGGTGGACTGCTTTACGCTGAATACCAACGCGGTAATGAAACAGGTTCTGAATACGGCGGCGCAGCTGAAATACGGTTGGTCCGCCGCAATGGCGTGGGTTTATTTCCTTATTATTTTTGCTGTAATACTGATAGTTATTAAGATCTTCTCGGCGCTTGAAGCCGATAAGCCAAAGGGGAAAAAGCGATATGAAAAGACTTAATATTTTGAGCAAGAATACAGCCTTTGCCGCTGTATACAAAAGAAAATTTTCTTCTTTTGTGTTTAAGCTTTTCAGAACGCTGTTTATAATAGGACTGTGCTATTTGTTCCTGTTTCCTATTTTCTATATGTTTTCTGTGGCTTTTCAGGATCCGTCGGCAGTTAACGATCCTACGGTTTTGTGGATTCCGAAAACCATTTCTCTTAAATCCATTAAGGCTGTCAGCAAATTCATCAATTATAAGGATTCGTTAATTCTGACATTGACAATATCCGTTTTAAGTACGCTCGGAACGCTTATTTCCTGCTCGATGGTCGGGTACAGCATTGCAAGGTTCAAGTATTTTGAGAATAAGATACTTTACTTTATTGTTTTAATAACAATTGTTGTTCCGCCGCCGGCATTGCTTTCCGCCTCGTATATAAATTACAGCTATTTTGATTTCGGCGGTATTTTGTCTCTGTTCGGAAAAACAATAAATCTGATAAATACCCCGTGGACATTTATTTTACCTGCGTTTTTCGCTTCGGGTCTGCGGTCGGGACTGTTCATATTCATATTTATCCAGGCCTTTAAGGGGATGCCTAAGGATTTGGAAGAAGCTGCCGCCATTGACGGATGCGGCCCGTTCGGGACTTATGTGAAAATTATTATTCCTTTGGCTGTACCTACAATAATCACGGTTATGTTGTTCTCTTTTATATGGCATTGGAACGATTATTATAATTCCACCATGTATTTCAATTCGAATTTAAAACCGTTGACAGTTGAGCTGAGCGGTTTAAAGACCTTGCTTGAAAACAGCAAGATAGTAGCAAGCGGACTTGATACCTACGGAATGAGAACCTACTTGCAGGCAGGTGCCTGTCTGGTTGTATTCCCGCCGCTCTTTATATATGTATTCACCCAACGGTATTTCACCGAGAGTATAGAAAGAACCGGTATAGTAGGATAAACCGTGATTTTAGTTATAGGAGATTACTTTAATGAAACCTTGTGTAGTTAACATTATCAATTTTGTCAGAGCCGTTGAACCGCGGAATAAGAGCTTAGATTTGCTAAAGCCGGTAAAGGAGCAGCTGAAGCTTCAGAAAAAATACAACTTTCCCTTTACGTTCTTACTGCAATATGATACTCTTACCACAAAGGAATTTGTGAACTTGTTTGAGGGTGAAAAGGAAAATATCGAACTCGGTCTGTGGCTTGAAATGGTTCAGTCTCTTGTAGAGAAGGTAGGAATCAAGTGGAAAGGAAGACCCGGATTTTCGTGGGATTACCATGTGGACCCCGACTTTTTGATCGCATATCATAAGGAGCAGAGAAAGCGTCTCATTGATGAGGCTATGATGCAGTTCTTCAGAGTTTTCGGGCATTTCCCGAAGGTGGTTGGCTCCTGGCTGCTTGACAGCTATTCAATGAATTATCTTTCATCTGCTTATAAAATAGACGCATTCTGCATATGCCGTGAGCAGTACGGCACGGACGGCTACACACTTTGGGGCGGATATTATAACCAAGGTTATTTCCCAAGCAAGTACAATATGCTCCATCCGGCACAGAGCGACACAATGCAGCTTTCCACTCCGACATTCAGAATGTTGGGCGTAGACCCGATATATGAATACGATTCGGGACTTAAGGAAGACCTTTCGCACGATGATTACAGGAAACAGATATACACCTTTGAACCTATTTGGAAAACGGGTAAAAGTCCCGAATGGGTAGACTGGTATTTTAACGATGTTGTTAAAAATGAATGTATGTCTATGTCTTATGTTCAAATAGGGCAGGAAAACAGCTTCGGTTGGGATAGCATGAAGGACGGCTATTTTATGCAGATGGAGAAGCTGAAGCAGTACAGCGAAGAGGGCATTGTTAAAATCGAGAGCCTGAGCGCCACAGGCAGAAGGTTCAGGGAAGAATACAGTAAATCGCCTGCAACATCAATGGTGGCACTTAAGGACTGGAAAAACGAGGGTCATCAGACAGCGTGGTACTACAATAGCAATTACCGTATAAATCTGATGGTTTCAAGCGATAAAACCTGGATAAGAGATATTCAGCTGTTTAATGAAAATTATATGGATTCGCACTTTATAGTTCCGGCTACCGAGGCTACAACAGGCTACTATGCATTGCCGATAATAGACGGCTATTTATGGAGCAGTGACGGAAAAAGAGCCGGAATATATATGCTCGACGCATTAAACGGCGAGGATATTAAGTGCAAAATAACAGATTCTAAAAAAGACGGTGAAAGCTTGGTTTTAAGCGTTATGCTTAATGACAAGACCGGAAAAATTGTTTTCTCTGAAAATTCTATTGAGGTTATCTGCCCCGATATTGAGCTTGCGTGGCGTTGGCAGGCGAATATAGCCGAAAACACAACGGTAAGCGCTTCCGATAATTCCACACTTACATTTAAGAACAATAATTTCTCTTATAAGCTCAAAGCAAAGGGCGTAGCGGAGAATAAGGACGGTTCGTACACCTTGTTAGGTAAAAAGCTTGAATTTTTAATTTCTTAATTATTATTTGACTGATAAAATCACATATTGCCGTTTCTGTGGCGAGCTACGGTTCGGCAATATGTGATTTTGTTATTTCCGAAAAACAAAGAATAATACCGTAAGGGTTTTGATATTTACAATGATTTTTTCCGGAGGAAATTATTATGGCAGACTGTAATTTCAGCAAAAGAGTATTTAATATATGGCCTGACGGATACCGTGACGAGGTACCGATGAGCGAGGTCATACCGCAGAATAAAACCTCCCGCTGCGCGATGATAGTGTTTCCGGGCGGAGCGTATTGGGGTCATGCCTCTTACGAGGGAATAGACTACGCCGAATTTTTTGCGGGGCACGGAATCACCTCATTTTCCGTTGATTACAGGGTCACTCCCCACAGATACCCAGACGCACTGTACGACGCGAGACGGGCTGTTCAGTATGTACGCGCAAATGCGGAAAAATACGATATTGATACGGATAAAATAGCCGTTGTCGGTTCTTCGGCGGGCGGACATTTGGCGGCGCTTCTTTCCACTAGCAGCGCGGAGCTTGCCGATGAGGTAACCGATAATATAAGTAAAACGGAATATATGCCCAACGCACAAATCCTTTGCTATCCTGTAATATGCAATCCCGAATTTTCGGATATTTCGCATAAGGACAGCTACAAAAATCTTATAGGCAGTGAAAAAAGCGGATTTGAATGTTCGGTTGACCCGTATTTATTGATGCGCAAGGACACACCGCAGGCGTTTATATGGCACACGGCAGGCGACGACGGCGTTAATGTTATTAACAGTTACAGATATGCCGAGCATCTGAAAAGAAACCGAGTTCCAGTGGAAATGCATATTTTCCCCGACGGTCGGCACGGGCTTGCGTTGGCGGAGGACACGCCGCATGTTGCCCAGTGGAAAAATTTGGTTATAAACTGGCTTTCATACATAAATTGGATCGATTGCTTAGCGTGAGGAGATACAGCTATGAATAGAGACAACTGTTTGGGCGTGATGATTGATTGCTCGCGCAATGCGGTAATGAACATAAACACCTTAAAAAAGTTCATTGTAAATCTTGAAAAAATGGGATATAACAGCCTTATGCTTTATACCGAGGATACCTATGAGGTTGATAATCAACCGTATTTCGGACATCTTCGCGGAAGATACTCAAAGGAGGAAATAAAAGAAATAGACTCCTTTGCAATGCAGCATAATATTGAGCTTATGCCCTGTATTCAGACTCTGGCTCACCTTGAGGGCATAATACGCTGGGACAATTACAAAGCAATATCGGATATAGATAATATTGTCTGCATAGGCGAGGAAAAGGTATATGAGCTTATAGACGATATGTTTTCAACCATAAAGAGCTGTTTTTCAAGCAATATCGTTCATATAGGTATGGACGAGGCGGACAATATGGGGCTCGGCAGATATTTAAGAAGGAACGGTTACAGAAACAGAATTGATATTTACCTTGAGCATTTGAACCGTATTTCCGAAATTGCCGAGAAGTACGGCTTGCAATTACTTATATGGCACGATATGTTTTTCCGTTTTGCCAATAACTCCGAATATTGCAAGGACGGTAAAATAGACCCGTCCATAAAGGAAAAAATACCGAAAAATGTAACGCTTGTATACTGGACCTACTATTTTAACGAACAGCCCCCGTATGACGAGAATATATCGCTTATAAAATCCGTTCAGGATACGGCTTGGTTCGCCGGCGGCTATTGGACTTGGACGGGGTTTGCGCCGCATATCAAGTGGTCGTTAGAGGCAACAGAGGCGGCGGTTAAAAGCTGTAATAAATACGGAATAAAGGATATGTTTTTTACAATGTGGGGCGATAACGGAGCGGAATGCTCTAAATTTTCCGCTTTGCCCGCAATGTACGCGGGCGCTCAGTTTGCAAAAGGCAATTTTGATATGGACTCGGTAAAAAAGGGCTTTAAAGAGATGTTCGGAGTTGATTTTGACGAGTTTTCGTTTATAGAGCTACCGCTTACCGATAATATTGTAAAGTACAACAATCCCGATAAATATATGCTTTATAACGATTGCTTTTCGGGCGTGTTTGACTGCAAGGTAAGAGACGGTCAGCCTGAAAAATACCGCGAATCCGCCGAACGGCTCCGAAGGATAAGTACGGGGAACGAGTATTCGTACATATTTGAAAACATTGCGAATTTGTGCGAGGTATTGGCGGTCAAGTACGATTTGGGCGTAAGAACACGCAAGGCGTACACCGAGGGCAAAAAGGACGATTTGGCAAGGCTGCTTTCCGATTATGACGGTCTTATTTTAAAAATCGAACGGTTTTATGAATCCTTCGAAAAGCAGTGGATGCATGAAAACAAGCCCTTCGGCTTTGAAGTGCAGGATGTGCGGATAGGCGGGCTTATAATGCGCATAAGGCATTGTGCAAAGCGAATAGGTGCTTATTTAAACGGCGAGACAGACCGCATAGAAGAGCTGGAGGCTCCTGTCCTTAATTTTTACGGAGAAAACGATACCACCGCAAACGAGGCGGTAGTATTCAATAATTGGGCAAAAACCTTTACGGTAAATAATGTTTAATGTGCTGCGGACGGTGTTATCAAATGAGAACTGAGATTTTATTAAATAACGATTGGAATTTTCACAAGGGCGATATTAAGGTGGAAACCCCGTACTGGAAGGGTCCTGTATACAGCCAAAGCAAAACGGAACGCAAGAAATCGGGCCCCGCGGCTTATTCATATCAGGATGCGCCGGATCAGTTTTATTCAAAAACGGGTATCCTGACCCACGAAAAATGGGAAAAGGTGAATATTCACCACGATTATATCGTCGACCAGGATTTAAGCGAGAATGAGAATAACTCTCTCGGCTATCTTCATTACGATAACGCATGGTACAGAAAAAGATTTTGTTTGCCCGAAAACAGTCTCGGCAAGCGAATACTTTTAAGGTTCGACGGCATTGCGGGCAGCTCGGTGATTTATTTGAACGGCTGTATTATGAAGCATAATTTTTCAAGGTACAACACCTTTGAAATCGATATTACAAATAATGTTTATTACAATAAGGAAAATGTCTTGGCGGTTTATGTAAATACCGAGGAATTCGAAGGCTGGTGGTATCAGGGCGGCGGAATATACAGAGATGTTCATTTGACCGTTACCGAGCCTGTTGCGGTCGATCTGTGGGGCGTTTACGCTCCCTATAAGAAACTTGACAACAATAATTGGCAGATAGATTTTGAAACAACTGTTGTAAACAGTCTTTATTCCGACGAAGAGGTGCGGGTGGAAAGCACGGTTTGCGACGCAAACGGTAATGCTGTTGCAAAGGGTATCGGAAACGGTCTTGTTCCGCTTCGTGAAAAGGGTGTAATCAAATATTCGGCTTTGGTGGAAAATCCGCTTTTATGGGATTGCGACAGTCCAAACCTTTACACCGTCGAAACCCGTGTATTTTGCGGCGGAGAGCCTACGGATGTCTGCTTTACAAGGATAGGCTTCAGAACCGTGGAATTTACTGTAGACCGAGGACTGTTGCTTAACGGCAAAAAAACTGTAATAAAGGGTGTTTGCAGTCATCAGGATTACGGTCTTACGGGGCTTGCCGTACCGAGGAATGTTGCTGAATACAAAATAGGTCTTTTAAAAGAAATGGGGGCAAACGGTTACAGGACAAGCCACTATCAGCAGACGGAGTATTATATGGACGCCCTTGACGAGATGGGCTTTCTTGTTATGGACGAGACCAGATGGTTCCAAACGACAGAGGAGACAAACGAACAGCTTGAATATTTAATAAAGAGGGACAGAAACAGACCGAGCGTTATAATGTGGTCAACAGGTAACGAAGAGCCGAGCCATATAACACAAAACGGAGCCTTGACGCAAAGGGCTATGGCGGCTTTTATACGCAAGCTGGATTATACAAGACCGATAACCGCCGCGGAGGATAAAACTCCCGACAGATCAACGATATACGATTACTGCGATATTATAGGCATTAACTACAATTTGGATATTTACGATAAGGTTCACGAAATGTGTCCCGAAAAGCCGGTGTTCTCCTCAGAGTGCTGTGCTACGGGCACAACAAGGGACTGGAATTATCCGCCTTTCGGAAATATGCGCCTTACAGATAAGGACAGAGAGACAAATTCTTGGTTTAAGGGCAGAGAGGATACCTGGAAATTCCTTATGAGCCGTCCGTATGTTTTCGGAGCGTACCAGTGGATAGGCGTAGAGCATAGGGGCGAGGCGGCTTGGCCCGCCATTTGCTCAAAATCGGGAGCGCTTGATTTATTCTTACAAAAAAAGGGCGCGTTTTATCAGAACAAATCGCTTTGGACAGATAAGCCTATGGTGCATATCGTTCCTCACTGGAATTTTGAGGGACAGGAGGGAACTCCTATTACAGTAACGGTTTATACGAATTGCGAGGAATCGGAGCTTATTCTAAACGGCAGGTCGTTAGGCGTAAAGCAAATAGAAAAGTACGGTCACGGCGAATGGACCGTAGCCTATGAAAAGGGGGAGCTGACGGCAAAGGGATATATAAAAGGCGCCCTTGCGGCAGAGGAGGTTAAGCGTACATCGGGAAAGCCCGATGCTTTAAGGCTTACGCTTGAAAACAGCTTTGAAGCAAACGGCAGTGATTTGGCGATATTTACCTGCGAGTGTACCGATAAGAACGGAAATGTCGTTCCCGACGCGTCGGAATATGTCCGTTTCTCGGTTGCCGACCCTGCGGTGATTGTGGGCACAGGCTCTGATAACTGCGACCATAACCGTGTAGGAGCTACGGAAAGGCATATGTATATGGGCAAGATCTCAATAGCGGTAAGGCCGGCTTATAAGCAGGAAGAAATTATGCTTATGGCGCAAAGCGATAATTTGAAGACCGCTGTTTTCCGCCGAATAATATCAGAAGCCTGATTAAGGAGCTTGTAAGAATATGACTGTAACCGATTTTTTTGAAAGAATTGAAACAGGAAAAGATGCCGTACTTTGCTGTATCGGGGACAGTATAACCTACGGGCTTATACACTGCACAGCGGAGGAATACTCGTTACCGCTTATTGATGTACATTCTCTTTGGATGAACCACCTGATACCCGGAAGCGAGCATTTCGGACAGCGTGATTGGCTGAGCGACAGTAAATATGATTCCTGTCACCCGACACCGCTCGGAGCCGAAATGACCGCGCGGTACATACTTGACAGTCTGGTTTCTTTATCAAAACAGGGAAAGGAAAATTAAAATGATTATTTCGTGCATCGGCGACAGCCTGACCGAGGGAGATTACGGCGTAAAGGGTAAAACGGGAATAGCAAATGTTCATAAGGAAAATTATCCTTTTTATTTATCCGAAATAACGGGAGCGACAGTCCGTAATTTCGGCAAATGCGGTTTTAACCCTATGAGCTATAAAAAATATTATGACGAGGGCAAGGTTGATGTCAAAGGCTCCGATATTATCATAATTATGCTCGGAACAAACGGCTGTCTTGACCCGGAAGAGGATATTAAGGGTAATCACGATTATGAATACTTGGTGAAAAAGTGCTGTGAGGACGCGCCCGAAGCCGAAATAATACTTTGTACGCCGCCGCATGTCACAAAAAACACCGAGTATTCAAATTGCGGTTACGCGAATCAGGTTGAAAAGGCAGTGATATTTGTAAGAGATTTTGCTCTAAAGAACGGCTTTAAGCTGATAGATACGGCGAAATGCCCCGATTTCACTGCGGAAAACGAAAGTGTGATGCAGCCGAACGACGGACTGCATTTCGGCGCGGCGGGCTATAAGAAGCTTGCCGAATATATAGCGGCGCATTTGGAGTGAAGCTATGGATAAGACAATAGATTACAGCTTAAATAATCTCCCGAACGGGGTATCTGCGGAAATTACAGTATTAAGGGAATCTATGCCTCGGCAAATTCCTTGGCTATCTGAACTATAGCGGTGAAAACAAATTCGGCACAAATGCCGGGTGGAAAGAGGCAACAGTCAGCATTACAACAAAACATAGCTTTGATTTCGGTGATGTATTTGACCTGAATTTTACTTTATACCATACAAGCCGCCGAAGACAGAAATGCCGATATTTGCAAATAATCGGCAGGGCGGCAAGAAATAAAAACACGGTCATTTTAATTGTACCGAGTATATATTAGGAGGATTTTTATGGATTTTTCAGGAAAAACCGCACTCGTGACGGGCGCGGCTTCGGGAATGGGACTTTTGTTCTGTCAATGTTTTGTAAAAGCGGGAGGGAATGCGGTATTAGTTGATATTAACGAGGAACAGTTATCTTACTGCACAGAGCAGATAAACGCCGATTATCCCGAAAAAGCGGCATATGCGGTTTGTGATGTGCGTAATTACGGTCAGGTTTGTGCCGCGCGCGATCTCGCGGTTGCAAAATTCGGAAGTATTGATGTGCTTGTGAATTTTGCCGGGGGAGCAGAAACCAGAATGTTAGGCACCGGAAACAAGGAATTTGTTGATATTCCGATTGATGTTTACGACTGGGGAATTGACGTAAACCTGAAAGGTCAATTCTATTTTGACCATGCGGTATTAAAACAAATGCGCGAGCAAAAAAGCGGTGTGATTATTCACATAGGCTCTATCACGGGCGAAGAGGGCTGTGCCAGAAACGTTGCTTACTCTGCTTCAAAAAGCGCCGCCATGAACGGGCTGACAAAATCTATTGCACAGTACGGCTCGCGGTACGGAATAAGATGCTGCTGCATTTCTCCGGGACCGGTACTTACAAGAAAGGCGATGTCGGGTATGAAAACCATGCTCGGCCGGGCCGCCGAGCCGCAGGAAATAGTTGATTTGGTGCTGTTTGCGGTATCGGATAAAGGCGCATTTCTGGACGGAATAAATATTCTTTCGGACGGCGGAAGAAATATTATGCGTAACAAGGAGTAGGCGTATGAATGCAAATTTTTTAGTAGACGGAAGACCTACTTTAACCGTAATGATTCAGGCAAGAACGCCGGAACGCGTATTTGAACTGATTGAAAAAGGGCTTGACGGCGGCGCGGACGCATTTGGCTTGCAGCTTGAACAGCTTGAGCACAAATACCGTACAGAAGATAATTTTAAAAGTTTTTTCAAGGCGATGAACGGTAAGCCGGCATATGTTACCAACTACCGCACTAACCTGAACACAAATATGACAGACGAAGAACGTGCGGCGGAATTGCTTAAGGCGGCTGGCTGCGGCGCGGCGTTGATTGATGTGATGGGAGACTTATACTGTCCCTCCGAACTGGAAATTGCATATGATGAAAATGCGGCAGAAAGGCAAAGGAAACTGATTGGCAAAATTCACGCTACGGGAGCGGAGGTTCTGATGTCGTCGCATACAGCAAAATTCTTAGCGCCCGAAACGGTGTTAAAAATTGCCGAAACACAGGTTTCGCGCGGTGCGGATATTGCAAAGGTTGTTACGGTGGCAGACAGTGAGAAAGAGCTTGACAGCAATTACAGTGCAAGCCTTTTATTGAAAGAAAAACTTGGGCATCCGTTCTTGTTCCTTTCGGTCGGAAAGTGCTGTGCTAAGCACCGCCGAATCGCACCGTTTTTAACAAACGGTATGTTTTTGTGCGTAGTTTGTCAGGATGAATTATCAACTCCGGCACAGCCGCTGTTGAAAACGGCAAAAGAAATGGTTAGCCTGTTTTAGGACTGTATTTTAAACAGCAAGGAGAATATATATGAAAGCAATACTCGTAAATGACGACAGGTCATTAAGATGGGATAACGTACCCAACCCGATTTTGGGCGAGGACGACTGCCTTATAAAAATTGAGGCGGCGGCGCTCAACCGCGCAGACTTAATGCAGCGCGAGGGCGATTATCCGTCCCCTCCCGGCTGCCCCGACTGGATGGGACTTGAAATAGCCGGCACAATAGTTGAAATAGCCGACGGTGCGAAGGAAAAATCTAATTGGAAAATAGGGGATAAGGTCTGCGCGCTGTTAGGCGGCGGCGGTTATGCCGAATACGCAAACGTTAAGTACGATATGCTTATGCCCGTACCCGAAAACTGCACTATGGTGGAGGCGGCGGCAATGCCCGAAGCGTTCGCCACGGCATATTTAAACCTGTTTATTGAGGGTAAAATAAAGGCGGGAAACACCCTTTTAATGAACGCGGGCGCGAGCGGTCTTGCCAGCGTTATAATACCTATGGCAAAAGCTTTCGGCGTAAGGGTAATAACAACCGTGCTTACGGAAGAAATTGCGAATAACATTAAGCACCTGAAAGCCGACCGCGTTGTGGTTACAACAAAAGAGGACATTGTAGATGTGCTTAAAGAAGAGCTTGAAAACGGTCACGGCGTTGACGTTGCGATAGACTGCCTGGGCGGTGAGATAATGGGCAAGTGCATACACTACCTCACCCACGGCGCACGCTGGATAATGATAGCGGCTCTCGCAGGGCAAAAAACCGAAATTGACCTTAAAAACATATATGTAAGAAACGTAAGAATAGTCGGCAGTACCCTGCGGTCAAGAACACCCGCCGTTAAAGCGGAAATTCTTGCGGACTTGGTGCGCGACGTATGGCCTAAAGTATCGGCGGGAGAAGTGCGACCGACTATATACAAGGTTTTGCCGATAACCGAGGCTGAGGCGGCGCAGGATATTCTTTACAGGGGAGAAAATGTCGGAAAGGTAGTTTTGACAATAGAACACAATCATAAATAACTGTACGAAACTTAGCAGGGGCGACTTATTTTGAAATAGCTAAACGGCTGAAGGAAGAAAATGTTCCCACAATGGGTGGGGGAAAAAGTGTATGCGGGGGCTTACGATGGTTTGTGAGTGGAGGGCAGCTTGACTTCGGCTATGACTCAAGGCAATGCGGTTAAGGCGTTTCGGATTTCCGAAGCGCCTTTTTTCGAGCCGAGCGCTATGTATAATAACAATCAGACTCTATTGGATGTTTATGATATAAGGGGAAAAGAAAAAATAAAAAAACTTAAATTTACTATTGACAAACATATTCATTTATGTTAGAATATCTTCACACCAAGAGATTATGGTTGGTTCGAGTTAAGTTTTTAAAATCCGGCTTGTATCTATTGTAATGTCTTGACAATAGTTGGTGTTGATTGCGGCGAGGGTCCACCCGTTCCCATACCGAACACGGAAGTTAAGCTCGCTTGCGCTGAAAATACTCGGCGGGAAGCTGCCCGGAAAGATAAGTAGATGCCAACACTTAAACCTGTAAACAAGTAATTGTTTACAGGTTTTTTTGCATTGTTGGGTTATGCTGTCAAGTGCAAAAGTTTAATAAAAAGAGCAGCCCATATAAATCCAAGGCATAATGTGATAACCGCAAACCGTCTGATTTAATTTGATGCTCGCCTTAAAAATTGTTGCACTTAGTTTGACAATTCATCTCTATTCAACAAATTTTTTTGCAAATTCGTCGGCATAGGAATTAAGCGCGGTAAAATCCATTGCTTTAATATAGTATTTTTCAAGTTCGTCGTGCATAGCCTTTGCGCGCTCAAGCGTTTTGCAGGCAGAGGATAAAAGCTCCTTAGCGGTCTTATTGTTAAACTTAATTCTTTCGCGGCTTAAATGCAGTGAAGAGTATGAAATAAACCTTCGCGCATGAATACGTCTTTCGCCGCTTTCAAAGCTGTTGTATTCATTTTCGGTCACAAAGGCAATGTCAAGTTCTGGAATTATAATATGGTCGGTAATAAGGCTCGGCAAAAAGGGATTTTTAACCGTTATTATTTCGTAACCGTTTTTAAGTGCGTGCTCCCTTATCCTGTTCATTATTATATCGGAAGCGCTGCCGTAGGGGTCGCTTATTATAATTTTTTTTGAAGCCTCGCAGCCTACCGTTCCGTTAAAGGTAATTATTCCTTTTGGGGTTATACCGCCTAAAAATCTTATCCATTCGCTGCCTGCGGCGGTGCCCTGCTTTGCGGGTATCAAACGGCGGCAAAGGCGCTGGGCGAACTGCGCGGTCTTAGCTTTATCGGTGCAGGCAAGGGCAGTTTTGTAATTGTCTGCCTTAAGCTCGCCCGCCGCTTTGATATAGCGCGCGGCGGTGGCGTGAAGCGCCTTGTTGCAAAGTGTTGCGCGTATAACCTCTTTTTCATTGCCCGAAAAAAGAGAGTCATTCCAGTATTCGCCGAAATTAAGTATTTTTTCACATACGCCGGGGAAAGACGGATCGACCGTATGCGGCGCGGTGCCATCCATAATAACGCGTTTTTTATCGGGAAGAATTACCGCGTCAAGCGAATCGGGATCCGAGCTGCACGGGCATAAAACCGTTTTTATTCCGGCGCTTTCCGCATAAGCGGCAAGCTTTTTCATAAACGAGGATTTACCCGTTCCGGGACCACCTTTAATTATAAACGCGCGCCATTCGCCGTCGGGCAGATAGCTTTTATCGAAAACCGAGTAAAACCCCTCGCAGGAATTTGCGGCTAAGAAATAAGTTAATTTTTTCTGTTTCATAAATCACCCTCCAAACATTATATATTATTCCCCTTAAAATACTTTTGACACAGAACGTTAAATGTGTTAAAATATGTAAGAGTCGGTCAGACGGTCGCGGGTAGCAATATCCGAGGAAAGTCCGAGCCCCGCAGGGCAGAATAGCGGCTAACGGCCGCCGAGGGTGACCTTAGGGAAAGTGCAACAGAGATATACCGCCGCAAAAGGCTGAGATTTTTTCTCAGAGCGTGCTTATGCACCGCCCGTTTGCGGTAAGGGTGGAAAGGCGAGGTAAGAGCTCACCGGTTTCACGGGAACGTCGAAACCCTGTAAACCCTATTCGGAGCAACGCTGACTGTAACTGTACGCTTGCCCGGCGTGTTACGAAAAGCGGCTTGAGCGTAAGGAGCAATCCTGCGTCGAGATAGATGATCGTCCACGACAGAACTCGGCTTACCGACCGACTCACTATTTTAAATATAAACCGAAATGTAAGAATTGTTTTAAGCACGGACTGTAACGCCCGTGCTTTTTTGCGCCTGTTGACAAAATTAAAAATATGTATTATAATAAGAAACATATGTAGCGCAACATATGTTTCTTTAAAAAAACGGAGTGATAAAATGCCGCGTAAATTTATGTTTACCAAAGATGAAATAATTTCTGCCGCGCTTAATATCGTGCGTAAAAACGGTATGCCTGCGCTTACCGCAAGGGCGCTCGGAAATGAGCTTGGATCTTCTTCAAAGCCCGTTTTCAGTATATTTGATAATATGGGCGACGTGCAAAACGCCGTTTTAGATGCGGCAAACCGTGAGTATCAGGGGTATATTGAAAAAATTATGAAAAGCGGTAAATACCCGCCCTATAAGGCAAGCGGTATGGCATATATAAGCTTTGCAAGGGAAGAAAAGGAGCTTTTTAAGTTGCTTTTTATGCGGGACAGAACAAATGAAACAATAACGGAAAACAGGGAAGAAATAAAACCGCTTATAGAGCTGATAATGCAAAATACCGGAGCAGACGAGGAAAGAGCATATATATTTCACCTTGAAATGTGGGTTTACGTGCACGGGATCGCGGCAATGGCGGCAACCTCGTATTTAAAGCTTGACGAAGAGCTTATAAGCCGTATTTTAACCGACGCATATAAGGGACTTGAGGCTGCTTTAAAGGGGGAATTTTAAGCCTTATGAACGCAATAGTAACAGAAAAGCTTACTAAACGGTATAAAGATGTAACCGCCGTAGACGGGCTTAGCCTTTCGGTAAAAAAGGGCGAGCTTTTTGCGCTTTTGGGGGTTAACGGCGCAGGCAAAACAACCGCAGTTAAAATGCTTTGCGGAATTACGGAACCGACAGGCGGAAACGCATGGCTTTCGGGCAAAAGCATAGTAACCGAGCTTAGGGCGGTTAAAGGTATAATAGGCGTTTCGCCGCAGGAAACGGCGGTGGCGCCGAACCTTACCGTTAAAGAGAATTTAGAGCTTATGTGCGGTGTGCACGGTTTTTCGGGAAACGTAAAAAAACAAAAGGTGCGCGAGCTTTTAAAAAGCTTCGGATTAAGCGATACGGCGGGCAAAAGGGCGTCAAAGCTTTCGGGCGGCTGGCAAAGGCGCCTTAGTATTGCAATGGCGCTTATAAGCGAGCCCGAAATACTGTTTTTGGACGAACCTACACTCGGTCTTGACGTGATTGCAAGAAGCGAATTGTGGGAGCTTGTACGAAGCTTTAAGGGTGAGAAAACAGTTATACTTACAACCCATTATTTAGAAGAGGCAGAAGCGCTTTCGGACCGTATAGGCATAATGAAAGGCGGCAGGCTTTTAAGAGTAGGTACGGCTGCGGAGATTAAAGCGGCAGCAGGTGCCGAAACCCTTGAAGAAGCGTTTATAAAAACCGTAAAGGAGCTATGAGATGAGAATGTGGGCTTTTTCTTCAAGAACGGCAAGGGAAATATTAAGGGATCCGCTGACGCTGTTTTTCGGGCTTGGCTTTCCGCTTATATTGCTTTGCTTGCTTACGGCAATACAGGCGAACGTACCGGTAAGCCTGTTTGAAATCGAGCGTTTAACGCCGGGAATTGCAGTTTTCGGGCTGTCGTTTGTTACCTTATTTTCCGCAACTCTTATTTCAAGAGACCGTGAAACGGCTTTTTTATGGCGGCTGTATACCACTCCGCTTACCGCCGCCGATTTTATTTTAGGATATGCCTTACCCATAATTCCGATTGCCGCGGTGCAAAGCGCGGTTTGCTATACGGCTGCGCTTTTTATGGGGCTTAGGTTAAGCGGCGCGGTTATATATGCGGTGCTGTTTATAATTCCGGTTTCTTTATTTTATATTGCGCTCGGACTTCTTTGCGGCAGTGTGTTAAGCGTAAAACAGGCAGGCGGAATTTGCGGCGCGCTGCTTACGAATTTAAGCGCGTGGCTTTCGGGTGTGTGGTTTGACCTTGACCTTGTGGGCGGAGCGTTTAAAAGGATTGCTTATTTACTGCCGTTTGTGCACGCAACGGAGCTTGAAAGGGCGGTAACGGCAGGCGAATATTCGCATATACTTCCGCATTTTATTTGGGTTCTCGGTTATACCGCCGTTACAGCGGCGGCAGCGGTTCTGCTGTTTTTAAGGCAAATGAAAAAGCAGTAAAAATAAAGCTTGACAAATGATACCGTATATAAGAAAATAAGCTTATAAATAAAAAGTCGGGGTGTTATTTAATGGCATATTTATCTGATATTGAAATTGCGGCAAGCTGTAAATTAAAGCCCATAACCGAAATAGCAAAACGGGCGGGGATAGACGAAAAATATATCGAGCAATACGGAAGATACAAGGCTAAAGTCGACACTTCGGTTATGAAGGACGGCAGCCGCGAAAACGGCAAGCTTATACTTGTAACCGCAATAACACCCACACCCGCAGGCGAGGGCAAGACCACAACCACCATAGGCCTTGCAGACGGGCTGAGCCGTATCGGTAAAAATGTTGTTGCGGCATTGCGCGAGCCGTCTTTGGGACCAGTATTCGGCATAAAGGGAGGAGCCGCCGGCGGCGGTTATGCCCAGGTTGTGCCTATGGAGGATATAAATCTTCATTTTACGGGCGACTTTCATGCAATAGGTGCGGCAAATAACCTGCTCGCCGCAATGCTTGATAACCACATAAAGCAGGGGAACGAGCTTAACATAGACGTGCGCAAAATAACCTGGAAGCGCTGTGTGGATATGAACGACCGCCAGTTAAGGTATATAACAGACGGGCTTGGCGGCGTGGCAAACGGCGTACCGCGCGAGGACGGCTTTGATATAACCGTTGCCAGTGAAATTATGGCGGTGCTTTGTCTTTCGGATAATATAACAGACCTAAAGGAACGCCTTTCGCGTATTATTGTAGGCTATACTTATGACGATAAGCCCGTAACCTGTGCCGACCTTAAGGCGCAGGGCGCTATGGCGGCGCTTTTAAAGGACGCCGTAAAGCCTAATCTTGTGCAGACCTTAGAGGGAACGCCTGCGCTTGTTCACGGCGGACCGTTTGCAAATATAGCGCACGGCTGTAATTCCGTAACGGCTACAAGGCTTGCGTTAAAACTCGGCGATTACGCTGTAACCGAGGCCGGCTTCGGCGCCGACCTCGGAGCGGAAAAATTCCTTGATATCAAATGCAGGGCGGCAGGGCTAAAGCCCGACGCCGTTGTTATGGTTGCAACGGTCCGCGCGCTTAAAATGCACGGCGGACTTGATAAAAAAAGCCTTGATACCGAGAATATTACGGCGCTTGAAAACGGCATACCCAACCTGTTAAGGCATATAGGCAATATTAAAAACGTTTACGGCTTGCCGTGCGTTGTGGCGTTAAACCGTTTCCCGACCGATACCGACAGGGAAATAGATTTTGTAATTAAAAAGTGTAAGGAGCTTCACGTAAACACGGTTCTTTCCACCGTTTGGGCAGAAGGCGGTAAGGGCGGCGAGGAATTGGCGCGCGAGGTTGTGCGGCTTTGCAACGAAGAAAAAAGCAACTTTACATTCGCCTATCCGCTTGAATACACAATAAAGGAAAAAATTGAAGCGGTGGTTAAAAAGGTTTACGGCGGCGACGGAATAACCGTGCTTCCGGCGGCGCAAAAGCAGATAGATAGGCTTACCGCTTTAGGCTTTGGGGGATTGCCCGTGTGCATTGCAAAAACGCAGTACAGCTTTTCGGATAACCCCTCGCTGCTCGGCGCGCCGAGCGGCTTTACCGTTACGGTTAAAAACGTTAAAATATCTGCCGGCGCGGGATTTATTGTGGTGCTTACCGGCGATATTATGACAATGCCGGGGCTGCCGAAACGCCCTGCGGCGGAAAATATAGATGTTGACGAAAACGGAAAAATAACAGGTCTGTTTTAAAATGTCGAGGGGGAATATAATTATGCGATATGAGTTTTTAAGGTTTCCGGGCGGAAAGCCGAAGGCCGTAACCTTCAGTTATGACGACGGCTGCAGAGATGATATTAGGTTAGCGCAAATCGCCAACTCTTACGGAATAAAATGTACCTTTAACATAAACAGCGGGTTTATTGCGAAAAATCCGAACGAATGGCATTTAACTGCCGATGAAATTAAAAAATACATTATTGACGCGGGCAATGAAATTGCCGTGCACGGCGAATATCACAGAGCGCCCGGCAAGCAAAGGGCAATTGAGGGAATAAAGGACGTTCTAAATTGCCGTATCGGGTTGGAAGACTTGTTCGGCGGTATAATAAGGGGTATGGCATACCCCGATACGGGTATCCGCGATTTTCATAATAATGCAAGCTATGAAAATATAAGGGGCTATCTTAAGGATCTCGGAATTGTATATTCAAGATCCTTAGGGGCAGATAACAACAGCTTCGCCTTACCGACGGATTGGTATAACTGGATACCCACCGCGCATCACAATAACGAAAATATTATGGCGTATATTGATAAATTCATAGGTAAGCAGGGCAGCTACTGCGCCGCAAGAACGCCATGGCTCTTTTATTTATGGGGGCACAGCTATGAGTTCGGAAATGCCGGCAATTGGGAGCATTTAGAGAATATATGTAAAAAGCTATCAAACCGTGATGACGTTTGGTATGCTACCAATATAGAAATTTATGATTATGTTAACGCATATAATTCGCTGATTCACAGTGCGGACGGCAGCGTGGTATATAATCCTACGCTTTGTGACGTTTGGTTTGATATAGACGAAACCGAATATTGCGTTAAAAGCGGCGAAACGATAAAAATTGCAATAAAATAAGAGCGGCGTTCGCCGCTCTTATTTTATTTAAGCATATTTATATATGTTGTTTCGGGCGCAAAGCGCGAAGAACCCGTATTTCCTTAAAAGAGGAACGGATTGCCGCAGCCGTTTACACGGCTTCGCAATGACAGGGGTGTGGAAAACTTATTCCGCGCGCCTTTCGGCACTCGCAATGACAGCTATATAAGCAAACAAAAAACTAAGCCTTTCGCTCTTATTCTATTGCAAAACCGTAACATTTTTAAATAAAACGCAAAATCCCGTTCTCTCGTCCTTTGCGGATATAGGAAGCCCCGTAGCGCCCAAATACATACGGTATTTTAATTTTTCGCCGTTGCTTTCGGTATAATAGCAGTCGTTTTCGGCTGTAACCTCGGCGTTTTCACCGGCGGCGTCGTTTAATATTTTATAAAGGTAAGAGCAGGCAATTCCGTCGGGAACCGAAGAAATATCGTACTTATATTCAAGCCCGTTATATTTTGCCGTAACGCCGCTTTCACTGAAATGCAGCATAAGACCGTTTAATGCGTCGGGTGCGGTAAAGGCAATAACAGTATCGCCGTTTTTGCTTACTGTTACAAGCGCGGTATAGCTTTCGTTATAGTATGTAAGCTCTGCCGTAAAGCTTATTCCCCTTGTTACGGGGGTAATATGCGCGGCTTTACTGCAAGAGCAGAATACGGCAATAACGCTTAAAACCGTAATAAGCAAAAAAGTTTTTTTCAAACAGAAGCGCTCCTTTTAAAGCTCCTCGATAATATCGGTCGGCAGCATAGCGCGTTCGCCGCGGCGAAGCGCCGCCTTATCGCCTGCTTCGCCGTGCAGATAAACGGCGTACTTTGCGGCGCTTTCGGGCGAAAAGCCTTGGGCTAAAAGCGAAACCGTAATTCCCGAAAGCACGTCGCCGCTGCCGCCGCAAGCCATACCGGGGTTTCCCGTAAGATTAAATGTGATTTCACCGTTCGGCAAGGCTATTATCGTGTTTGCGCCCTTAAGCACCAATATGCAGCCGTATTCTTTTGCAAAGCCGCGTGCAATGCTTACACGGTCTGCTTCAACCTCTTTGGCGGTAACGCCCAAAAGCCTTGCCATTTCACCGGGGTGCGGCGTTAATATAACGGGAGCTTTTGTGTTTTTAATAATATCTATGCTGTTTGCAATCGCGTTTATGCCATCGGCGTCTATCACAATAGGAATTTCGGCGGTTTTAAGCAGCTCTTTAACCAAATATTCTGTTTCGCTGTTATTGCCGCTGCCGGGACCTGCAAGCACGGCGTCGGCTTTGTTAAGCAATGCTTTTATATTTAAATCCGCAGTGCCGTTTTGCTTTATCGGAACGCACACTGCCTCAGGTACGGCGGCGGTAAACGGTGCGTATATGCTTTCGCTTAATACAGCCTTTGTTATTCCTGCGCCGCTTCTAAGCGCGGCGCGCGCCGCAAGCACAGCAGCTCCCGCATAGCCGTAGCTGCCGCAAAACAGCAAAGCCGTACCGTAGGTTCCCTTATGGGAATTATGCCTTCGTTTTTTAAATTCGGGCTTTTGCGTTGTTGAAAATGTGCTGTCGATAGGCTTTACGCCTATATCCGCAACCGATACCTCGCCGCAGTAGTCCGAGCCCTCTGGCAGAACAAAGCATGGTTTAAGGGCTATAAACGTAACGGTAAGGTCGGCGCAAAACGCCGCGCCTAAAACCCTGCCCGTATCCGCCTCTACGCCCGACGGAATATCTACGGCAATTTTTACGGCGTTTAGGGAGTTAACTTTATTTATAAGCTCTTCGGCGTTTTCGTTAAGCCTCCTGTTAAGACCTATTCCGAAAAGCGCGTCTATAACAATATCGCAGTTTTCCGTTTCAAGGCGCTCACTTACGTTAACCGTACCCAATTTCCCGTAATAAAAGGCGGCGTTTTCCGTTTTGGGCGTGCCGAACGGCGTTACAACGTTTACGGCGGCGCCGTTTTCGCTTAATTCCTTTGCGATAACAAAGCCGTCGCCCCCATTGTTTCCGCTGCCGCAAAGCACGGTTATGCGCTTATTTAAAACGCTGTATTTTTGCATTATAATTTCGGCGGCGGCGCGGCCTGTGTTAAGCATAAGCTCTTTTAAAGAAAAAGCGCCGCTTTTAACGGCGTTTTCCTCCGATTCTCTTATAAGCTCGGCATTAAGTATCATACCTTAAAACTCCCTTACTTAAAGGCGCTGTTTGCTATAAATTTAGGCACAAACTTTACAATTGCGCCGCGCACACGCTCGTCCGGTGCAAAGATAAGATAAGAAGTGCCCTTACCCTCGGTAGAGGAAACCATAAGATACGCCTCAGGGTCGTTTAAATTGCAGGCGGTAACAATTTCCTTTGAATTGACCGAGGAAAGAAGACCTTGATTAAATTTTTCAAGCCTTGAAACGGTGGCAAGTTCAAACGAAAGCACGCGCTTTCTTGAGCTTTTATTTATAATTTTATCAATATCCATGGTTCCGTTGGTTACAATATATTCATACTCTACATTAAAGCGGCAGCTTAGCTTAAAGGCTCCGAAAAGCGCGCCCGCTATAAGTAAAAATGAAAAAGAACCTAAATATCCCATAAACAGCACAAGCAAAAAGCATATTATAAATGCAAGCAGCCAAATGCCGGTTATTGCGGCAATATCCTTGCCTGATTTTTTTACCGCTGTTATTTGTTCAAAAAACGTATCCATGTCATATCTCCTCAAATAAAGTAATATAATTACACATACATTATATACCAAAATGTATTGTACTTGCAATATTTTTTGTTTTGTTATATAATAAATTTACCTTTTATTAACAAGTGAGGTGCTTAAATTGCATATTAAAGACGGATTTACGGTTAAAAACCTGCAGGGTCAGATGACGGTTGTTGCGGAAAAGGGAATTGACAATACCATTGTGTTAACCGAAACGGCGTTGTTTTTATGGAAAATGCTTGAAAACGGAAACCCCACAAAAAGCGAGATGTTAAACGCGCTGCTCGATAATTTTGAAATTTCAACGGTATTGGCGCTCGGAGATATAGACGTATTTTTAAGAACGATGAGGGAAAACGGAATAATTGAGGAATGAAAAAGGAAAACAATAAGGCAACCTTAAAATGGATATATGCGCGCACAAAAAGGTTCTTGCCCGCGGTTGCGGTAACATCTTTAATTTCCGCGTTTACGGCGGTAAGCTATGTGTTGCTTGCGCTTATTACAAAGCGTGTGCTCGACATTGCAACAAAGGACGCCGCCGGCTGTCTTGCGGCGGCGGGAACCGCGCTTTTTGCCGTAATTGCGGTGCAGGTGATATTAAGCGCCTGTCAGTCGCTTTTAAACGCATATGTAAACGGAAGGCTTACGCTTTCGCTTCGCAGCTATCTTTTTACACTGATATGCCGCAAAAGGTATTCGCAGATTTCACGCTATCACTCAGGCGATATATTAAACCGCCTTACCTCCGATGTCGACGTGGTTGTATCAAGCTCGGTCTCGATTATACCGAGCGTTGTTTCAACCGTTGCAAAAATAACGGCGGGCATCGGCGCAATGATTTTTATGAATCCGATAATCGCGGCGGTGATATTGGTTTTGGGAATTACCGTTCCCGCAATAGGCAGGGCAATAAACAAAAAGTATAAATATATGCATAAGGAGTGTCAGCGAACCGAGGGTAAAACGCGCTCGTTTATGCAGGAATGCTTTGAAAACATAGTGGTTATTAAATCCTTTGCAAGCGAAAAGCCGTTTGTTAAAAGGCTTACTGTGTTTATGGAGGATAATTTCCGCCTTAAAATAAAAAGAACGGGAATTTCTGTTTTGGCTTCTATATGCCTGTATACGTTTTTTACCGCGGGCTATTATGCGGTGCTTTTGTGGGGAGCGGGCGGTCTTGCCGCAGGCACGCTTACATACGGTACGCTTATGGCGTTTTTGCAGCTTATTTCGCAGCTCAGGGCGCCGCTGCAAAACGTTTCGGGAATACTGCCGCAGTATTATTCCGCCTTAGCCTCTGCGGAAAGGCTTATTGAGCTTGAAAAACCCGAAGACGAAAAGCCGCCGCTTGAAAAGGAAAGCGCTGACAGGCTTAAGGATAATTTTGAAAGCCTTGAAATAAACGGGCTTTGCTTCGGCTACGGCAGAGAGGCTGTGATTGAAGATTGCAGCTTTAAAATAGAAAAAAATAAAATAACCGCTGTAACCGGAGAATCCGGCAGCGGCAAAAGTACTTTGTTTAAGCTTATTTTAGGGCTTTATTCGCCCACTGCCGGCAGTATTACCGTAAACGGCAAAATCCCTGTCGACGCTTCTGTCCGCGGGCTTTTTGCATATGTTCCGCAGGGTAATATGGTGCTTTCGGGCACGGTTAGGGATAACATAACCCTTTGTAACCCTGAGGTTGACGAAGAAAGGCTTATAAGCGCGGCAAAGGCGGCAGAAATATACGACTATATTTCGTCGCTGCCCGATGGGTTTGATACGGTGCTTTCCGAGCGCGGCGCAGGCCTTTCGGAGGGGCAGATACAGCGCATATCGATAGCGCGCGCACTGCTTACCGAAGCGCCGGTCTTACTGCTCGACGAGGCGACAAGCGCCCTTGACGAGACTACCGAAACGCGCGTGCTTGAAAATATTAAGGCTATGAGCGCTAAAACGGTTGTATTTATAACCCACCGCAATACAAGCCTTAAGGTATGCGACCGCATAATACGGGTTGAAAATAAAAAATTTGCCGCCTTGAAATGACGGCAATTTTTTATACCCTATAATCCGCATATCATACGTTCAAGCTCCTTTGCCGCTATGCTAAGCGGTTTATCCTTTCTTTTAATAACCGCTATACTGCGTTCGGGTATTGTTTCCTTAAGGTCTATAATTGCGGCGTTATTGCTGTCTTTCACAAATTCCTTCGGTACAAAGCCTATACCGAGGTCCGCCTCTACAAGGGGCAGTATCTGGTCGGCGGTAAAGGCTTCAATATCGGGCTTGAAGGCAAGCCCGTAATCGGCAAAAAGACCCGAATAAAAGGAAAACGACATGGTATCGCGCCCTAATGAAATTAAGGGGAATTTCACCAATTCGGCAAGCGAGACCTTTTTGCCTAAAAGCTCTGAAAAAAACGGCGAGCATACCGCAACCTCGTTTACGGAGCCGACCTTTTTTGCCGTGAGCGACGGCGAGCCCGCGGCGGGCGCGGTTACTACCGCAATATCGGCGGCGCCGTCCTTTAAGGCGGCAACGGCCTGCGGCGTTGTGTGATTGCTTACCCTTATGTGTATATGCGGGTACAGCGTGCGGTATTTTTTCAAAATGGGCAGCAGCAGGCATCTCAGAGCCACCTCGCTTGCGGCAATGTATACGCTGCCGCCGTTTAAGCTACGGCTTTCGGATATTTCCTCCTCCGCCGCCTCAATATGCTCAAATGCGGCGCTTATATGCCTGTAAAGCTTTTCCCCCTCAGGCGTAAGCTTCATTCCGCGGTTATTCCGCGTGAAAAGCGAGCAGCCGAGCGAATTTTCCAAATTCTTTATTATCCGTGTAAGGTTCGGCTGGTTATTTATAAGCAGCTTTGCCGCTTTGGTTATGTTACCGTATTTTGCAATATAATAGAATACTTTGTAATAATCGTAGCTGATATTCACATTATCCCTCTTTGCTATATTATTATCGTATCGCAAATATATGTATTATGTATTTTACATATATTTGTAAAACAATTATAATATTAAGGCTTGGAAAAGTCAATATGTATGAACGCTTAAAAGGGGACGATTTTTATGGCGGATTGTTTTGAAGCCGCAATGTGCGTTATGCTTGATACGGCCGTATTCTTTATAATGCTTAATGTAATTAAGAATAACGGCAAAAATGAGGCGTTCGGGCGTCTTGCGGCATTGACCTTCGGCACGGGCTTTTTAACAGGGCTTGCGGCAAAATTCATTTCGGGCGGCAGCGCTGTTATTATATGCCTTTACGCGCTTGGTTTTATGCTTTCGTATGCGGCGTTTGTTTTTTCGGTTCCGGAAAAGAGGAAACGCAATGATTGCCGTTAAGCCCTTTAAGGGGCAAATGTCGGACAGCTTTCGCGCCGCTGTTTTTATAATACTGTCGGGCGGCTTTCAGGACGCATATACCTACACCTGCCGCGGCGAGGTTTTTGCCAATGCCCAAACGGGTAATATTGTGCTTTTAAGCACGGCGTTTTTCCGTTCGGAATGGGGCACCGTATTAAAATATCTTGTTCCGGTTGTTTCTTTTCTTATAGGAACGGCGGCGGCTGAATTTATACACATTAAGCTTAAATGCTATGAAAAAATACATTGGCGGCAAATAATTCTGTTTTGCGAGATCGTGCTGCTTTTCGCCGTAGGCTTTATACCCAAAGCCGCAGAGCCGCTTGCAAACGCGTTGGTTTCTTTTGTTTGCGCGCTGCAGGTGCAGACCTTTCATAAGGTAAGGGGGCACGCCTATGCCAGCACGATGTGCATAGGAAATATGCGTGCGGGAACAGAGGCTATGTGCGCGTATATAAGAACAAGAGATAAGGAAATACTTAAAAAATCGCTTACATATTTCGGTGTTATCTTTGTTTTTGCAATAGGCGCGGCGCTTGGCAGTATTGTAACGCTTATTTTAAATTACAGGGCGGTTTTGGTTTGCTGTGCGCTGCTTTCGGTAAGCTTTTTTATGATGTTTGTGCCCGAAAAAAAGCCCTGATCTGCTGTGTGAAAAGTTTAACAATTTTGTTGTTTTAAAAAGAATGATATTTGTATAAAAAAATGCTTGACTTTATTATATAAAAGCACTAAAATTAGACAATAAAATTAGGTAGGGGGTATGCTTTTTGGCGGCAGGTATAATAGCGGCGGTTTTCGGCGCGGCCGAGGCGGTTTTGCTTAAAAAAACGCTTGGCTTTTTTACTTCTGGCGAATATACCGCGGCGGTTGCGTTTGCCTTAATAAAGCTTTTGCTTTACGGCGCTGCGCTTCCCGTACTGGTGTTTTTGTTTCCGGCGCATATTATAGAATGTGTTATAGGCTATGCGGTCGGTTTACCCCTATCGGTTATGTTTTTCTTTATATTAAATACAATAAACGCCGGCAAGGCGTCTTCGGGAGATGGTAAAAACGAAAGCGGTAACAATAATTGAGTTTGCGTTTTCCGCGGTGCTTCTTGCGCTTGGAATTATAGGCTACTGCGCCGTACATTCCTATGTTAAGCACCACGGCGAAACAAAGCAGCTTAAAAAGCGTTCAAAGCTTTTGTTGGCAACGGCTGTTATTGCAGGGTGGTTTTTTATAGGCACGGCAATAACCTCTGTTTGGAACGGCAAGGGCGGTCTTAACGTTGAGTTTGAAATGTTCAGCGAGCGCACCGAAATATTCGGCTTTTCATTTGCAAAGACCACGGTGCTTTCCTGGGCGATTATAGCAATTGTTTTGGTGCTGTGCCTTGTTTTCAGGTTTTTGGTTTTTCCGCGCTTTGACCCGGAAAAGCCGAAAAACGCCTTTCAAAACGTAACGGAGCTTGCGGTTGAGGCTATGGACAGCTTTACAAAAAACACGGTGGGGGATTATTCAGGGGCGCTGGCGCCGTATATGTTCTCGCTTGCGGTATTTATGATTTTTTCGGCGGCAAGCGAGCTGCTTGGGTACAGACCGCCGACATCGGACCTTATAATAACGCTTGCAATGGGTCTTATAACCTTTGCGCTTATAAATTTTTACGGAGTAAAGAAAAAGGGGCTTGCGGGCAGAATAAAATATCTTTCAAGTCCTACGCCGCTTATACTTCCGATGAAGATATTAAGCGACGTTGCGGTTCCGGTATCGCTTGCGTGCCGTCTTTTCGGTAATATGCTCGGCGGTATGATAGTTATGGACCTTTTAAAATCGGTTTTAGGCGGTTACGCTTCGGGTATACCGGCAGTGGCAGGGCTTTATTTCAACCTCTTCCACCCGCTTATACAAACATACATTTTCATTATATTATCGCTTACGTTTATTAACGAGGCAATTGAGTAGGAGGAATTTTAAATGACAGCAATAGGTGCAGGTTTGGCAATTTTAACGGCAATAGGCGCAGGTCTCGGAATGGGCATTGCAACAGGCAAGGCGGTTGAAGCGGTGGCGCGTCAGCCCGAAGCTTCGGGTAAAATAAACGCTATACTGCTTTTGGGCTGCGCATTGGCTGAGTCAACGGCTATATATGCGTTCGTTGTAGCGCTTATTTTGGCGTCTAAAGTTTGATTGAACGGAGATTAAGCTATGGAAGGTCTTGTAATATCAGACGCCGTTAAGGACCTGATAATAAATATTGTAAACATTGTTGTTTTGTTTGTTATTGTAAAAACCCTTGCGTATAAGCCGGTTAAAAAGTTTCTTGACGACAGAAAGGCAAAAATCGAGAAGCAGTTAAACGACGCAGCCGAGGCTCAAAAGCAGGCTGACGAAAAGGCGCAGAGGTATGAGGGCCTTATTTCAGACAGCAAGAAAGAATGTGCCGAGCTTAAGGTAAAAGCCGAGCGCGAGGCCAAGGAAAGCGCAGACGCCATTTTGGCAAACGCCAAGGCGGACGCAGATAATATAACCGCCAAGGCGCGCGAGGACGCACAGCGCGAGCACGACGCAAAAATAGCCTCGGTAAAGGACGATATTACCGAGCTTGCCTTTGATATTTCAAGGCAGGTATTATCGCGCGAGGTAAGCGACGAAGACAATAAGCGCATTGCCGAAGGCTTTTTTAACGAGCGTTTATAAGGTGATTTAATGAAAACGGTTATAATTACGGCGGCTGATAATCTTTCAGACGCAACGTATAAATTGATTTGCGACGGCTTTAAGAAAAAAATAGGCGGCGAGGCTCGGTTTGAGCGTGTTACCGATAACGGCATAATCGGAGGATTTATTGCCGACGTTGACGGTGAAATATACGATTTAAGCATTTCCTCGCAGCTTAGCGAAATGCAAAAACAGATAAACTGATAAGGCGGTGACAGGGTTGCAGGATACCGAGCTTGAAAAGGTAAGCAGCTTTCTTAAAAAAAGAATATCCGAGTTTGAGGTTAAGCCTATTGTTTACCGCCGCGGCAGGGTAGACAGCGTAGGCGACGGCGTTGTACGCATAAGCGGACTGCCCGACCGTCTTTACGGCGAGCTTTTGGAGTTTGACGGCGGCGTATACGGTATGGCGCTTGATTTAAGCGAGGACGGCGTAGGCGCCGTGCTTATGGATAACGCTGATACCGTAAATGTAGGGGACGGCGTTAAGGGTACGGGCGTTGTAGCGGACGTGCCTGTAGGCGGCGAGCTTATAGGCAGGGTTATAGACCCGATAGGCAGACCGCTTGATGGCAAGCCGCTTGAAGCTAAAAAGCATATGCCGTGCGAGAACAGCGCGCCTACCATTATGCAAAGAAGACCTGTTGACAAGCCGCTTGAGACGGGTATTATGGCTATTGACAGTATGATACCGATAGGCAGGGGTCAGCGCGAGCTTATTATAGGCGACAGACAGACAGGTAAAACCTCGATAGCGCTTGATACGGTTATAAACCAAAAAAATTCAGACGTAATATGCATTTACTGCGCAATAGGACAAAAGGCTTCTAACATAGCGCAGATAACCGAAACGCTGCAAAAAGCAGGGGCTATGGAATACAGCCTTGTTGTTGCGGCTACCGCTTCGGACAGTCCCGCCATGCAGTATTTGGCGCCGTATGCCGCCTGCGCGGTTGCAGAGGGCTTTATGAAGGACGGCAGGGACGTGCTTGTCATATACGACGATCTTTCAAAGCACGCCGTGGCTTACCGTACCATGTCGCTGCTTTTACACAGACCGCCCGGACGCGAGGCGTACCCCGGCGACGTATTTTACCTTCACAGCCGTTTACTTGAACGCAGCGCATGTATGAGTAAGGAATTGGGCGGCGGCAGTATTACGGCTATGCCTGTTATAGAAACTATGGGCGGAAATATTTCGGCTTATATACCTACAAACGTTATTTCCATAACCGACGGTCAGATATACCTTGAAACAGAGCTGTTCCACAGCGGCGTAAGACCTGCCGTAAACACAGGTCTTTCGGTTTCGCGTGTGGGCAGATCCGCCCAGCATAAGGCTATGCAAAAGGTTTCGGGTTCGCTTAGAATAGAGCTTTCGCAGTACCGCGAAATGGCGGTGTTTACACGCTTCGGCAGCGATGTGGACGATTCCACCGCAAGGCTTTTGAACAGAGGTCATATATTGACCGAGCTTTTAAAGCAGAAAAAAAGCAAGCCCTATTCGCTTTTTGAAGAGGTCGCATTGCTTTTTGCTTACCGTAACAGCATATTCGACGGTATTCCCGAAAGCGATATAAAGCCCTGCGCCGAAAAAATGCTTGATTATCTTCATACAAACTGCACCGCCGCCGAAAACGCCGTTAAAGCAACGGGCGACCTTAGCGACGAAAGCGCCGAAAGGCTTAAAGAGGCGCTTAATCTTTTTAAGGAAAGCTATTTAAATGGAGAACATAAGTGAATTAAAGCAGCATCTGCACGCAGTGGAGCAAACAAGGCAGATATCAAACGCTATGTATCTGCTTTCCACCTCGCGTATGAAAAAGTCGATGCAGAACATTGAATACAATCTTTCTTATATGCGCCGGCTTCGCTCGACTATGAAGGACATTATATCAAAAACAAAGCACAATATGCTTACAGACCCGTTTATAGAGCTTACAGAGGGCGGCAAGGCGCTTTTCTTTGTAATAACCTCGGATAAAGGACTTTGCGGAGGCTATAATTCCGCGGTTGTTAATTCTGCGCTTGAAAAAATGCGTGATTTTGAAAAGCCGGTGCTTTATTCGTTAGGGCTCAAGGGTACCGAAATGTTTACCGCGCACGGTATTAAGCCTGACGGCTCTTGGTACGGCGCTTCGCAGCTGCCTTCGCTTCATCTTGCAAGCGAGCTTGGCGAGAAAATGGTTGAGCTTTACGATAACAAAGAGGTAAGCGAGGTATATATAGTTTATACCGAGTATGTTAATTCAGCCGTGCAAAAGCCTGTGTGCAGGCGCGTTTTGCCGCTGCTGCGCCGCGATTTTGACGATGTTGAATATGAAAACAAATACGAAACCGAGGTTATTTACGAGCCGGATATTCAAACCGTGTTTGATCAGATGGTGCCGCAGTATATCGTGGGAATGATGTACGATGTAATAATGCAGTCCGCCGCAAGCGAAAACGCCGCAAGAATGACGGCAATGCAAAACGCAACCAAAAACGCCGATAAAATGACGGCAAAGCTTTCAGAGCAGATCAACGCTGTAAGACAGCTTGTTATTACCAATGAGATAACCGAAATAGCGGCGGCAACACAGGTTCAGGAAAACGGAGTATAGAAAGGGTGAGCCGAATGGAATATAAGGGAAAAGTTGTTAAGATATCGGGTCCTGTAATAGACGTTCGATTTGAGGACAATGCAGTTCCGCCCATAAATTCTTTGCTTACGGTAACCGAATACGGCAAGCACGCCGAGGTTGCGGCGCACCTTGAAAACGGTCTTGTGCGCGCAATAGCCTTAGAGGCTACCGAGGGGCTTCGCTGCAACCTTGCGGTTACATCGGACGGAAAGGGTATAGAGGTACCGGTAGGAGACGGCGTTATAGGCCGCGTGGTAGACGTACTCGGCAGACCGATAGATGAAAAGGGTCCCATAAAGGCAGATCATTATCTGCCTATTCACAGAAATGCGCCGCGCCTTTCAGAGCAAAAGCCGGCTACCGAGCTGCTTGAAACGGGCATTAAGGTAATAGATCTGTTGGTGCCTTATGCCAAGGGCGGCAAGATCGGTCTTTTCGGCGGTGCGGGCGTAGGCAAAACCGTGCTTATAATGGAAATGATACACAACATTGCCGTTAATCACGGCGGCTATTCGGTGTTTACGGGCGTGGGCGAGCGCAGCCGCGAGGGCAACGAGCTTATACACGATATGGAAAACAGCGGTGTTATAGATAAATCCATATTGGCTTTCGGGCAGATGAACGAGCCTTCGGGCAGCCGTATGCGCGTTGCTATGACAGGGCTTACAATGGCGGAATACTTAAGGGACGAAAAAAATCAGGACGTTCTTTTGTTTATAGATAATATTTACCGTTTCGTTCAGGCAGGCAACGAGGTAAGCGCCCTGCTTGGCAGACTGCCGAGCGCCGTCGGCTATCAGCCAACATTGGCGCAGGAGCTTGGCTCTATTGAGGAGAGAATTGCCTCTACCGATAAAGGCTCTATTACCTCGGTACAGGCGGTATATGTTCCGGCAGACGACCTTACCGATCCTGCGCCGGCAACAATATTTACTCACCTTGACGCTACAACCGTTCTTTCAAGAAGCATTGCCGAGCAGGGCATTTACCCCGCGGTTGATCCGCTTGAATCCTCAAGCCGCGTGTTAGAGCCTGAAATTGTGGGCGAAAAGCATTACACTGTTGCGCGCCGCGTGCAGGAATGCCTGCAGCGTTACGACGATTTGAAGGATATAATTGCAATACTCGGTATGGAGGAGCTGTCGGCAGACGACAGGCTTACCGTTTACCGCGCAAGGAAGATACAAAACTTTTTGTCGCAGCCTATGAGCGTTGCAAAAGCGTATACCGGCGCTGAGGGGCGCTTTGTTCCGCTTAGCGATACTATCGAGGGCTTCCGCCAGATAGTAGACGGCGAGGCGGACGATATTCCCGAACTTGCCTTTTCAATGGTTGGTAATATAGAAGAGGCGCGCGAAAAGGCAAAAACGCTTTAACGGGAGACTGTTATGAGTGAGTTTTTATTTGAGATCATAACGCCGTCCAAACAGTTTTTCAAAGGTCAGGCAGAGCAGGTTATCTGCCAAACCACCGACGGTGAAATGGGTATTTTAAAGGGCCACGGTACTATGGTGGCTACGCTTACCATAGGCGAGATCAGAATTAAAACCGGCGGCGAATGGAAAAACGCATATATTTCGGGCGGATTTATGGAAGTAAGAAACGACGAGGTTTTGGTTTTTTCAAACTGCTGTGAATGGCCTGAAGAAATAGACGAGGCTAAGGCTGAAGAATCGCGCAGGAAGGCGGCAGAGCTTATGCTGCACGAGCAAAACGTGCGCGAGCACAGGCATAACGAAATAACCCTTGCGCGAGCTATGGCAAGGCTTAAGGTGAAAAAGGAATATAGGAACGTAAGGTAGTAGCAGCGCCGTAAGGCGCTGTTTTTTTATATTCTACGGTGTGTAGAGCGGCGGTAGAGATATTCTAACGCTTTGATTTATACAGTAGACAAGGTTCTAAAATGTTTTTATTTATACGGTTTAAAAAATACTGTATAATACTATACTAAAAGGGGTGGGAACGTTTGAACATACTTTATTGCGGCGATGAAAACGTATGCGGCGGAATATATTTATCCGCTGTGTCGGTTCGCAAGAATACCTGCGGCAGGCTTGATTTTTATATTTTAACCGCTTCGTTAAAAGATGAGCATAGGGCAATACCCGCCGAATTTGCCGAAAGGCTTAGTTCGGCGCTTTATACCGTCGGCAGGGAAATAAACGTGCATTTGCTTGATATAACGGATAAGTTTTTATCCTGCCTGCCGTTTAGCAATATGGATACGCGCTTTACGCCGCTTTGTATGCTCAGGCTTTTTGCGGACGTACTGCCGCAAATTCCCGATAGAATCTTATACCTTGACGCAGATGTTTTGGCAAGAGCCGATTTTGAAGACCTTTATAACACGGATATGTCAGACGCAGAAATAGCGGGCGTGCCGGATAGATACGGCAAATGGTTTTTCGGAAATATATTAAAGCACGATTACTTAAATTCCGGCGTTTTGCTTATGAATACGGCGCAAATAAGGAAAAGCGGGCTTTTTGAAAAATGCCGCATAATGTGCCGAGATAAAAAAATGTTTATGCCCGACCAGACCGCATTAAATAAGCTTGCAGTAAAGAAAAAGCTTCCGCGCCGATTTAACGAGCAGGGTAGGATAAGAGAAAACACCGTGTTTAAGCATTTTACCACCTATTTTAAATTTTTGCCTTATTTTAGGGCGGTAACAATAAAACCGTGGAACATAACGGAAATGCACGAAAAACTTAAAATATTTGAGTTTGACGATATTTTAAACGATTATTTAAGGAGCAACGAAAATGAATAAAGAAATACCGATATTTTTTACCATTGATAACTCATATGCGCCGTTTTTGGCGGTCGCGCTTAATTCAGCTATAAAAAATGCCGATAAAAGCAGAAAGTACCGCGCCGTGGTTTTGCACGAGGACTTAAGCAAAGAAAACGCCGAAAAGCTGAAAAGCCTTGAAACCGATAGCTTTAAAATCGAGCTTACCCCAATGAAGGCTAATTTCGAGGCGCTTGACGACAGAATGAGCAACAGGCTGCGCTGCGATTATTTTACCCTTACAATTTATTTCAGGCTTTTTATACCCGCTATGTTCCCGCAGTACGATAAGGGAATATATATCGACAGCGACGTGGTTTTAACCGACGATATAGCAAAGCTTTACGATACCGATATAGGCGATAATCTAATAGGCGCCTGCAACGATCTGTCCATTGCGGATATTCCGCCGCTTGTGGCGTATACCGAAAATGCGGTAGGCGTTAAAAAAACCGAATATATAAATTCGGGTGTGCTGCTTATGAATCTTAAAAAATTAAGGGAAAACGATTTCGAGGGACATTTTTTAAGGCTTTTAAACGAATACCATTTCGACAGCGTGGCCCCCGATCAGGATTATATAAACGCCATTTGCAACGGGCGGATATATTATCTTAACGAGAGGTGGGACGCTATGCCGAACGATAACAAGCCGCCGCTTAAAAGCACTAGCCTTATCCATTATAACCTTTTTTCAAAGCCGTGGTGTTACGATGATATTATGTACGGCGATATTTTTTGGAAATATGCCGCAGATTCGGGCTTTATAGATGAAATAAAGGAATATAAGGCGGCTTATTCAGATGATAAAAAGCAGGCGGACAGCGAGTGCTTGGAGCTGCTGGTTCGCCGCGGCGCCGAAATTCCCGAAAACGAGATAACCTTTAAAAAGCTTTATGAAAAGGGTGTTAAAATCAGATTATGATTATAGGTGACAACAGGAAAGCCGTAATCGAAAATATAAAATTATGTGCCGAAAGCGGCGAATTTCATAACAAGGTGGAGCTTAACGACCCGGTGCTTACAGCCGAGCAAAGCAAAAAAATTACCGAAAATTATATAGAAAACCGCAAACAGCCCGCATTTAAGGCGAAAACAGCCCTCGGCGTGACGCTTGCAAAAAGCGCCGCAAAAATAGTTAACAAAAATACGGTTATTACAGGTCTTGAAAAAATACCCGAAAACCTTGGCGGCTGCCTTATCACAAGCAACCATTTCAGTCCGCTTGAAAACACGGTTATAAGGTATTTAACAAATACGCTCGGCAGAAAAAGGCTCGGCATAATAAGCCAGACCTCTAACTTTGCTATGACGGGTATAGTGGGTTTTCTTATGAACTATGCCGACACAATACCCATATCGTCCGAGCCGCATTATCTTGCAAAGGATTTTCCCGCAATACTTAAAGAGCGGCTTATTGATAAAAAGGACGCCGTGCTTTTATACCCCGAACAGGAAATGTGGTTTAATTACAGAAAACCCCGTCCTCCGAAAAACGGCGCATATTTTTACGCGGCAAAGCTTAACGTGCCGATAGTTTCCTGCTTTGTTGAAATTATCGATTTAAATAAGGACGATAATTCCGAATTTAAAAAAGTGAAATATGTGCTGCATATTCTTGACGTGCTGTATCCCGATAAGAATAAAACCGTGCGTGAAAATACCGATTATTTAGCCCTTACCGATTATTCGCTTAAAAAGGCGTGCTACGAAAGGGTATACGGTAAAAAGCTTACCTACAGGTTTGAAGACGGTGATATTGCGGGTTGGAAGGAATCGCTGTGAAAAAACGTGAAATAAGGTATTACGGCAGCTTTACGGACGATTTTAACACAACCGCAGATCAGGATTTTAAATTGCCCGAAGATTACAGATGGGTGCGCGGCGATATAGTATCAAGAGCGTTATCGGCTTTAATTTATGCGCTTGCAATAGCTTTTTCCTATATATACTGCAAGCTTTTTTTGCATATGAAAATAAGCGGCAGAAAGAATCTTAAGGGTGTAAAGGGCGGCTTTTTTATTTACGGCAACCATACACAGCCCGTAGGCGACGTATTTATTCCGGCGCACGCGGTTTTTCCGAAAAGAATATATACCGTTGTAAGCCCTGCCAACTACGCAATACCTGTTATAGGAAAAATACTTCCCTTTTTGGGTGCGCTGCCGATTGCCGATACGCTTCACGGCATAAAGGAGCTTAACAGGGCGATGGAGCACCGCCTTAAAAACGGAAACCCGATAGTGATATACCCCGAAGCGCACGTTTGGGAGTATTATACAGGCATACGCCCTTTTCCGGTCACATCGTTTAAGTTTGCGGCTAAATTCGGCGCGCCGGTGTTTGCAATGACGGTAACATATAAAAAATCGCGTGTTTTTAAAAGACCCGTAACCGAGGTGTTTTTAGACGGTCCGTTTTACCCTGAGGGCGAAACCGAAAGGGAAAAAGCCGCTTTTTTGCACAGACGCGTGTATGAAGCCATGAAAAACCGAAGTAAAAACAGTAATTACAGTTTTATAGTGTATAAAGAAAAAGGCAATAAATCTACCGTAAAATTTTAAAATATACTTTTGTTGATGTTATAATTATGTTTTTCCGGCAACAGGTGCGCCGGAAAAACACCTTGCGGTCGAAAAATAGTTTTTGAAACTGTTTTTCAAGAATACAGTGGTGGTTTCGGCGGGGATAGAGCACAGTCCGAAAATCTTTGATTTTC
>DJET01000005.1:62420-85150 GCA_002431945.1 Ruminococcaceae bacterium UBA5891
TCGAGCGAACGGCATTCCCGTCCGAAAGCTTGTCCGTTTTCGACAGGCTTAAAAGAGGCGGTAAAATGCCTCTTTTTTTAATAAAGCAGTATATTTCGGCAGTCCTCTGAGCGTATTGCTATAACGGCGCCGCGTATCATATATGCTTTCGGATCGCCTGCCGGACTTTTGCCTACGCATTCAACGCCTGTATCGGGTATAAGCCCTATATCAAGCAAACGCCTGCGCATTTCGCCGCAAGGCAGTATTTCTTTAACCGTACCTGTTTGTCCCGGTTTTAAAAAGCTTAGGTATTTCACGCTTATTCTCCTTATGGTTTTTAATATATAATACTCGTCTTACATACGGGCGGTTACTTTTAAGGTGGATTTTTAAATACCGATATGCTATAATAAGCCGTAAGGGGTGCTGTAATATGGAAATAGTATATGAAAACAAAACGGAAGCGCTGACTATGCAGATAGGCAGCGGGCTTTCCGGAATGATTCATTTGCATAAGGAGCTTGAGCTTATTTATGTGGAAAGCGGCAAAGCTGTCGCGTATGCCGATAAAAACAGTTATATTTTAAACAAAGGCGATGTTTTTATTACATTTCCCAATCAGATACACTATTATGAAACAATAGAGTACGGAAGCTTCGCCGTAATAATTTTCTCTTCAAAAATAATATACGGATTCAGTGATATTATTTCAAAAAGCGTGCCTGACAGAAATTATATTCCCTGCGGAGAGGTTGAAGATTTTGACTATATTTTTAACCGTGTAACCGCGCTTTCCGGCGATTATACCGAGCTTGCGCTTAACGGGTATATAAATGTTTTAATGAGCCGCATTTTGCCGATATTGCAGCTTAAAACCGTTAATGCGGAAAATAATACCGCCCTTTATAATGTGATCGATTATTGCACAAATAATTTTAAAGAGGATATAACGCTTGACAGTATAGCGGAAAAGCTGCACCTCAGCAAATACTATATTTCGCATATGATAAACCGCAAGCTTAACCAGAATTTTAACGAATACATAAATAATCTCCGCATTGCAGAGGCATGCAATCTGTTAAGAGAAACAAACATAAAAATAGCCGACATCTCAGAAGATGTCGGCTTTGGGACAATACGGTCGTTTAACCGTGCCTTTAAGCAGATAACGGGTGTTTCACCGGCTGTATACCGTGAAAAAAACGCCGTGCTTAAAAAATTGATTTAAGATAGTTAATGCTCATTTCCGCACATTCCATACGGGATTTGCCCATACTCGGTTCGTCCTGCTCTACAACAACCCAATGGGCGCCGACTTCCTTTGAGGACTCAAGTATAGAGGGGAAATCCTGAAGACCTGAGCCTAACGGACGGAATTCAAAACTGCCTGCGGCAGCTTCCTTTTTGCTGTCGTCGTTTCCTATAAGAGCATACATATTGCCGCCCTTGGTGCCGGCAAAGTCCTTTAAATGCACAATTTCAATGCGGCCTGCATACTTGCGTATAAAATCCGCAGGATTTTCGCCGCCGACGTTTACCCAGCAGGTATCAAGCTGAGTTGATAACAAATCGGGTGAAATTGCCTTATAAAGCAAATCGATCTTATACTCGCCGTCAACCTTTTTAAATTCAAAATCGTGGTTATGGTAGCAAAGCTTCATACCGTATTTATTAGCAAGCTCGCCGAATTTTTTTACGTTTTCGTAAAATTCGGCGTTTTTTTCGCCGCCTGCAAGGTATTCCTCGTTTATCCACGGAATTACAATGTATTTGCAGCCGATATCCGAATAGGTCTTAAAGGTTTCGTCGCCCTTTAAAAGCTCGGCATACGGTACGTGCGCCGAAATAGGCGTAATACCTATTTCATCGCACATATTTTTCACCTCTTCGGCACTGTGACCGAAAAGACCTGCAAACTCTACGCCGTTATAGCCGAGTGATTTTACTTTTTTAAGAGTGCCTTTAAAATCAGCTTCCATATCTGTTCTTACGGAATAAAGCTGTAATGCTATCGGAAAGTCGTACATAATATCTGCTCCTTTAATTAAATTTCGGGTATATCAACGGTGATTTCCTTGCCCTGCTCTGCGGAGCGTACAATTCCGTCTATAATAGCCTGGTTGTAAAGAATTTCGCTTGAGGGAACGGTTGCTTTTCCGCCGTTCTTTACAGCGTCTACAAACGAGCGCAGCTTTTTATAGAACAGCTCGCCTGCGGGCTTAAGCGGAACGCTGTATTCAAGAGTTGTATCGCCGATTGTTTTGTAAATTGTAAGCGGCTTGTCAAACTCGCCGTTCCAACATTCGGTAGAGGGAATACGAAGACCGCCCTTTGTGCCTAAAATAAGCGCGTCGCCGCAGGTATCCATATTCATAGCCCAGGAAATGCGGAAATCAAGAATTATATCGCCCTCAAGACGGATAAAGCCCGCCGCAAAATCGTCAACCTGGAATTTATCGGCATATTCGGGGTGATTGGGGTAATAAGCGGGATCCTTACCGAAAAATGCAGAGGTATAGCCCGATACGGTAAGCGGCTTCGGATAACCTACCGCGCCCATAAGCATATCAAGCGAATAAGAGCCTATATCGCCCACAGCGCCTATGCCGCCGGTATCCTTTTCAATAAACGTGGTGCCGAACGGTGTGGGAATACCGCGTCTGCGTCCGCCGCCCGCCTGCATATAGTAAACCTTGCCGAGCTCGCCGGATTCAACTATTTTCTTTATCATTTTCATATTTTCGCTCATACGGGGCTGGAAACCGATGGTAAGGATTTTACCCGATTCCTTTTCGGCTTTCATTACCTCTACTGCCTCTTCAAGCGTTACGGTAAACGGCTTTTCAAGCATTACGTTTACACCGGCCTTAAGGGCGTGAATGGCGCAGGGAGCGTGCTGGCAGTTATAAGTGCATATGCTTACGCCGTCAAGCTCCTTTTCGTTGTCAAGCAGCTCCTTGTCGCTTTCGTAAATGCGGCAGTTTTCAATTTCAAATTTCTTTGCAAATGCTTCCGCCTTGCCGGGAACAAGATCCGCCAGCGCCACAATTTCAACATCAGCCATTTTTTTATAGCTTGCAATGTGTGATTCCGCGATCCAGCCTGTTCCTATAATCGCTATTTTAACCTTTTTCGAGGCGTCGATAACCTCGGTTTCCTGATTGGACTTAAATGCGTCCAGTCCTGCTGCGTTTGCCATAAATAATTCCTCCGTTTGTTTATTTATATTACGAACTGACGCATATAGCGGCAGCTCAGTGCTACTGAATTCATAACGCGCTGCTTTGAGCCTTCAAAGGCCTTATCCTCAACCTCAATGCAGGCGTAACCCTCGTATCCTATATCGGTAAGAGCGGATACGTATTTGCCCCAGTCAACATCGCCGAGTCCCGGAAGCTTCGGGCTCATAAAGTCAAGCGGATAGCCCATTATGCCCACGTCGTCAAGTTTATCTTTAAACAGCTTTATATCCTTAAAGTGAACGTGGAAAATTTTATCTTTAAATTCATAAAGCGGCTTTATGTAGTCTATCTGCTGCCAAATAAAGTGGCTCGGATCATAGTTTATACCGAAATTATCGCTGGGCAGCAGCTCAAACATTTTGCGCCAAAGCCTCGGTGTGGTAAACAGGTTCTGCCCGCCCGGCCATTGGTCTGCACCGAAAAGCATAGGGCAGTTTTCAATTGCTATTTTAACGCCCTTTTCCTCGGCAAGCTTTATTATAGGCGGCCATATTTCCTTAAATAATTCAAGGTTTTCCTCCACCGTCTTTGTCTGATCCCTGCCTATAAAGGTAGTAACCATATTAACGCCCAAAAGCGCGCTCATATTTATTACCTTTTTAAGGTGGGCAATGTTGGCGTTACGCTTTTCAAGGTTGCCGTCCATTGTGTTGGGGTAAAACGCAAGCGAGGAAATTTCAATACCCTTTTGCCTGCAAAAATCCTTTATGTATGAAATATATTCGGGCGCGGTGTTATCAACATCAATGTGGCTTACCCCTGCATACCGTCTTTCAGCCTTGCCCTGCGGCCAGCATGCAACCTCCATACATTCACAGCCGTTTTTTACGGCGTTTTCCACGGCTTCTTCAAATGTAAAGCCGTCGTAAATTGCGCTTACAATTCCTAATTTCATAAAATGCACTCCTTTATCGGATATTTTATTTCTGCGCTTTGCTTTATTAAGTCCATACAGGTATGAACATTGTGCGTAAGGGTAGATACCTCGTTGTAATCGGCTTTAAATTCCTTGCTTTTTTCAATATAATCGGCAAATTTTATTGCTTCGTCGCCCATTATCTCATCTCTTTCGGGAAATCCCGAAAGCTTTGTTTCCTTACCGTTTTTAACAAGCGAAATATCCGCATATTGCGAGACCGAGCCGATTTTCACGGCGCCGCTGTCTCCTATAATTTCCGAGCCTATTGCCGATTGCCCCGCCTTGCTGTATGAAAGCGCCGCGGTAAAGCCGTCATATTCAAATATTGCCGAACCCGATTTATCGGCGCCGTTATCAAAAAATGCGGCGGAAGCCTTAACCGACTGCGGCATACCGAACATATCAACCGCCGCGTATACGCAGTAAACGCCTAAATCGGTAAGGGTGCCCGCACCGAGCGACATATCAAATATATTTATGTGTTCGCCGCCCTTAAATGCGTCGTAGCGGCTTGAACGCTGGCAATAATCTATTCTTGCTGCCGAAATATCGCCTATTTCCGAAAGCGCGTTAAAAAGAATTTTTCTGCCTTTAAAGTGGCGGCTCATTATAGCCTCGGCGTATATAACGCCCTTTTCGTCCGCAAGCTTTAAAAGCGCGTCGTATTCCTTTGCGCTTGCCGTTATGGGCTTTTCGCATAAAACGTGCTTGCCGTTCTCCAAAAAAAGGCGGCTTTGCGCGTAATGCAGCGAATTTGGCGTGGCAATGTATACTGCGTTTATATCGGGACTTTTTGCAAGCTCGGTTATATCGGTGCAGCAGCCTTTAAAGCCCTGTGCCTTTGCAAACGCTTCGCCCTTTTCCCCGGTTCGCGAATAGCAGGTGACAAGCTCAAAGCGTCCTGTTTTCCGCGCGGCGGATAAAAACTTTTCGGTAATGGCGCTTGTGCCTACCGTAGCTAAGCGTACCATTAAATTTGCACCATTATGCGCTGCTTTTGTTCAGCCGAGCTGAACGCCGCTTCCATAACCTGCATAACGCGGCGAACCTCGCTGTGTTTAATTGCAGGCTCTGCTTTTTTATCAAGCACGGCGCAGAAGTTACGGTAAAAATCGTGTACGTCGCTTGACGGACGTTCAACCTCGTACATATCAAGGGTGATCTCATCGCGCGGAGCCATTGTTTTGGTAATTCCCGCGGCAGTTTGAACAGGCAGAACTTCCTTTTCGTTCCATGCCTTCATACGTGCAACCTGAGCCTTTTTCTGCCAGTCTTCAATAATCGCGCTGCCGTTTTTGCACTGTAAGTAAAAACGCGGCATTGCAATAAAGTTGTATGTGCCTACCTCAATATAGGCGGTCTTTCCGCTTTCAAAATAAAGGGTGAGCTTAAAGCCGTCGTCTACCTCGTCGGTTGTAATATTGGTAACAGTGCAGTAAACGCTTACGATTTTTTCCTTTATTATCTGCAGTATCTGGTCGATAAGATGCACGCCCCAGTCAAGTATCATACCGCCGCCGTAGGGCTTGTGGCAGCGCCAGTCGCTCGGTATTCCGCGCGAGCCGTGTATTCTTGATTCAATGTTTATAAGCTCGCCTATCTCGCCGGAATTTACTATCTGTTTCATTGCAAGAAAATCAACGTCCCACCGCCTGTTTTGGTGAACGGTGAAGAATTTGCCCGATTTATCTGCGGCGGCAAGCATTTCGTCAAGCGCCGCAACCGACATTTCAACCGGTTTTTCGCAAATAACGTTTTTGCCGGCACTCAGCGCCTTTATAACAAGCTCCTTGTGGCAATCGTTCGGCACGGCTATTACAACTGCATCAACTGCCGCGTCCGCCAGTACTTCTTCGTATGAAGAGTAAGCGTGTATGCCGTTTTTCTCCGCAAGCTCGGCTTTCTTTTCGTCAATATCGTAAATACCCGTAAGCGCGGCAACGTCGCTTGCAAGTATCTGCCTTGTGTGCCAGCCGCCCTGACCACCGTAGCCTATAACTGCAAAATTCTTTTTCATAGGTAATATTATTCCTCCGGTTTTTTAATGTTCGGGCAGTCTATTCCCTTGCGGTAGCCGTTGTATGCCCAGTGTACGGCGTTTTTCAAAACGCGTATTATCTGCGGATTATGATATGTGGGATAGCTTTCGTGACCCGGCTGGAAATAGAATATCTTGCCGTAGCCGCGCCTGTAACAGCAGCCTGCCCTTAATACCTCGCCGCCCTCAAAGCTGCCTATAAATATAAGCTTATCAGGTTCGGGAATACTGAATGGCTCGGCATAGGTTTCTTCGTGTTCAAGCTTTATATATCTGTCTACGCCGTCTGCTATCGGGTGAGAGGGGTCAACCGCCCATAAATATTCACGGTCTCCGTCCTCGCGCCAACCGAGCGAGCAGGGCGTGCCCATTAACAGCTTAAACGGCTTTGAGTGGTGCGCGGAATGAAGGAAAACGGCTCCCATACCCGAAAGCACCGCATTTTGCACGCGCTGCGCTACCTCGTCGGGTACGTCGCCGTGCTTCATATGCCCCCACCAAATAAGAACGTCAGTGTTTTTAAGAAGCTCGTCTGTAATATCGTTTACATTATCAAGCGTTACGGTTTGTACGGCTATTTCATCATCGCTTAAATGTTCCTTAAGCGCGGTATGTATACCGTTCGGGTAAATGGCTTTCACTTCCGGCTGAGTTTTTTCATGGAAAAACTCATTGTAAACAGTAACTCTTATCATAATATCACTGCCACCCCTTAATATTATTTATCTATCCTTATTCTACAAATATCGGTTATTTAAAGCAAGTAAAATGTATTATATTTTATAGACAAATATTGCTATACTTAAAACACAAAAACAGGAAACAATAAAAAGGGTGATTATTTTGCGCTTAAATAAAAAAAATCTTTTATCTGCGGCGGCGGGTCTTGCAATAGGCGCCGTAAACGGCTTGCTCGGCGCGGGCGGCGGTATGATAGCGGTGCCGCTGCTTTTAAAATCGGGCCTTAAAAGAAAGGAAGCCCACGCCAATGCCGTTGCGGTTATATTGCCTATAACATTGCTCAGCGCGGTGCTTTATATCATAAAGGGGTATGTTACCGTTAGGGCGTCGCTTATATTTATCCCCACGGGCGTTGCGGGCGCGCTTTTGGGAACCTATTGCCTTAAAAAAATATCGCCGCTGTGGCTTAAGCGCATATTCGGCGCCTTTATGGTATATGCAGGCGTGCGCCTGCTTTTAAAGTGATTATCGCCGCCCTTTTGGCAGGGCTTTTTTCGGGACTTATTGGCGCTATGGGGCTTGGCGGCGGCGCGGTGCTTATAATTTATCTTACCCTTTTTACAGATACGCCGCAGCTTGAAGCTCAGGGCATAAATCTGCTGTTTTTTATTCCCATAGCCGCAGCGGCGGTAACCGTATACGCCGTAAAAAAGCAGATAAAATGGAAAATGACGCTCAAAATAACCCTTTGGGGACTTATAGGCGTAATAATAGGTATGTATTTTGCGCGTATTTTAGGGGGAGAGCTTACTGCAAAGGTATTCGGCGGACTGCTTGTTATAATAGGTATTTCCGAAATATTTACAAAAAGCGAAAAAAGGGTTGCGAAAAGGAAAAACGGCTGTTATAATAAAAAAGAATAAATGTTCGATTGGAGATAATGAAATGCCTAAGGCTCCGCTAAGCGATAAGCAAAAAAAGGTATATGATTTTCTTGTAAAGGAAATGGCGTCCGGCTTTCCGCCTACGGTGCGCGAAATATGCGCCGCCACGGGAATAAGATCCACCTCTACCGTACATGCGGTTTTAAACGCGCTTGAGGAAGAGGGCTACATAATAAGGGACGCAAAATCCTCGCGCGCGATCAAGCTTGATAACGAATATGAGTCCTCAATGGTACCGGTTATAGGAAAAATAACCGCAGGTCAGCCGATACTTGCGGTTGAGGATATAGAGGATTATATACCCTTTCCTAAAGGGGACGCCGAGGGGCTTTTCGCGCTTAAGGTATCCGGTCTTTCAATGAAAAACGCAGGAATACTTGACGGAGATATAATCGTTGCAGATAAAAACGCGCCCTGCAGAAACGGCGATATAGTAATAGGTATGGACGGGGACGACGCAACGGTAAAGCGCCTGCTTATTAAGGACGGGAAAATAATTTTTATGCCCGAAAATCCGGATTTTTCGCCTATTTATCCGGAAGAGCCGCACGTTATAGGTAAGGTTATAGGCAGCTTCAGAAAGTATTAGCAGGTAGTTATGGCAAAAAGAATAGAATTGTATACAGACGGAGCCTGTTCGGGCAACCCCGGTCCCGGCGGCTGGGGCGCGGTGCTTAGATACGGCACGCGGGAAAAGGAGCTTTCAGGCGGCGAAAAAAGCACCACAAACAACCGTATGGAGCTTACGGCGGTAATAAAGGGGTTAGAGGCGCTTAAGGAACCGTGCGAGGTACGCCTTGTAACCGATTCGAAATATGTTGCGGACGGGCTTTCAAAGGGCTGGGCGCGCTCGTGGCAGAAAAACGGCTGGCGCAAGGCGGATAAAAAGCCCGCGCTTAATTCCGATTTGTGGGAGCGGCTTTTGCAGCTTTCGGATATTCATAGGCTTGATATAGAGTGGGTAAAGGGGCACGCGGGTCACCCCGAAAACGAACGCTGCGACCGCTTGGCGGTGGAATATTACAAAAAATTTACGGATCAGAGTGGAAATACAAGTGACTAAAGCAAAAAAAAGAATAAACTTTATAATAACGGGGGCGCTTATAGCCGCGGCTTATGTTGCGCTTACCTTTTTAAGCAATATTTTTTCATTAGCCTTCGGACCGATACAGTTAAGGGTGTCTGAGGTGCTGACGCTGCTTCCCATATTCACCCCTGCGGCTATACCCGGCGTTACGCTTGGCTGCTTTATTGCAAATATTGCCTCGTTTAATGCGGTTGATATGATATTCGGAACGGCGGCAACGCTTATAGCCGCACTGCTTACATATGCGTTTCGCAATATTAAATTTAAAGGTCTGCCGCTTCTTTCAATGCTGCCGCCCGTTATAATAAACGCGGTGGTTATAGGGCTTGAAATAGCGTTCTTCTTTCTGCCTGAGGGGTATACGTTTTGGGGCTTTGTAATTTCAGGTCTGCAGGTGGGCTTAGGCGAGCTTGCGGTGTGTTACATTCTCGGAATACCCTTTTACCTGATAGTTAAAAAGCATAATATTTTTAAAGGTTTATTTTAAAATTGAAAAGGGCGTTACTTGTTTTCAAAACGGCGTTAAGCCTGCTTGTATGCTTAATATTTACAGCCGGAGCCTCAGGGATAAATAATGTAAATAAATTTGTATACACGGCGTTATATACAGAGCCTGCCGGCCCCGAAGTAAGCGTTCCCAAACAGGCTGATACAACTGAACAGCCTGCGGAAGGTGCGGAGGAGACGGTAAGTACAGCGGCAAGCGCTCCGCAAAGCAGCGCTGCCGAAAGCATACCCGCAAAGGCGCCGCCGGCACAGCCTGAGCCGGAGCCTGCAAAGGCGGTGCAGTCGCCCGAAAAGCGGGCGGTGTGGATATCGTTTCTTGAATACCAAAAAATACTTAACGGCAAAACCGAAAAACAGTTTAAAAGCAGTATTTGCAAATATTTTGACAGCTGCGCGGAATACGGTCTTAACACGGTTATAGTTCAGGCGCGCAGCCATTCGGACGCGTATTATAAAAGCGCGTACTTTCCGTCGTCGCTTTGGTTTACCGAAAAAAGAAAAAACACTTTCCCGTTTGATCCGCTTGAAATAATGGTTGATGAGGCGCATAAGCGCGGCCTTAAAATAGAGGCGTGGGTAAACCCATACCGCGGCAACAAAATTTCAGAAGAATTTGCCGAAAATGATATAATAAAAAACTGGCTTGATACTGATAAGGTTTTTGCCTGCGGCGAATACTATTATCTTAATCCCGGCGAGCCGGAGGTTATGGATTATGTGGTGAACGGCATAACCGAGATCGTTGAAAACTACGATATAGACGGTATACATTTTGACGATTATTTTTACCCCGCCGGCATAGGTGAGGCAGACGCGGCAGCATATGAAAAATACGGCGGCGGAAAAACCGTTGCCGAATTCAGAACCGACTGTGTGAACCGTCTTGTATCGCGCGTTTACAGTGAAATTAAGGCAAGAAAAAATATTGTATTCGGTATTTCGCCCGCAGGCAATATAGATAACTGCTTAAACAAAAGCTATGCAGACGTAAGGCTGTGGGGCTCTGCCGACGGGTATGCGGATTATTTGGCGCCGCAGCTGTATTGGGATTACGGGCAGGGTGCATTGCCGTATGAAAAAGCGCTTGAAAATTGGAAGAAAACGGTTAAAAACAGTAATGTTAAGCTTATAGTCGGCTTGGCGCCTTACCGCGTAGCACAGGGGAACGGGGACGTATGGAATTCGGGCGATATACTTAAAAGGCAGGTATCAGACGCACGTTCCGCCGCAAATTACGGTGGATTTATAATGTTCAGATACGATTTCTTTTTTTCTGATACGCTTAAAACCGAAAGGGATAATTTAAAGGGTATATTGGGGTGAATATATGGATAGGGAGCTTTTAAAGCAGCTTTCCCGTATTACCGAGGAGGAAAAAAATATACTAGCGGGCGGCAGGCTTGATATGAGCGTGTATTCCGATAATATGCCCTCTGTTGTAGACAGCCAAAAGCTGCTTGAAGCAGGCAAGCTGTTCACCATTCGTCCCAATACAAGGTTTATCGCTTTCCCGAAGCACAGCCATAATTATGTTGAAATAATATATATGTGCAAGGGCTCGCAGCGCCATATTATAAACGACTCGGCAGAGGTGGTATTAAAGCAGGGCGAGATTTTGCTGCTTAACCAGCATGCAAGCCACCAGCCCGATATTGCGGGTATAGACGATATTGCAATAAATCTTATAGTGCTGCCGCAGTTTTTCAACACGGCTATTGAAATGATAGGCTCGGATAATAAAATAAGCCAGTTCCTGTTTTCTGGGCTTACGGGAAAAGGACACGAAATAAGCTATATGCATTTTAACGTTTCGGACGTGCTTCCCGTTCAGAACCTTATGGAAAACCTGATATGGAGCGTTGTTAACAGGCAGCCCAACCGCCGCAATATAAACCAAATAACCATGGGGCTTCTGCTTTTGCAGCTTTTGGGTCTTACCGATTGCCTTATAACGGGCGAGGCGGGCACGGTATCCGATACGATAGTTATGTCCGCTATGACCGAAATAGAACAGAATTATCCGAACGCCAGCCTTGAAAGCGTGGCAAGGCGCTGCAATGTTTCCGCGGCGTATGTAAGCAGTGCGGTCAAAAAAGCGACAGGCAAGACCTTTAAAGAGCATTTAATGGAAAAAAGACTTACCAAAGCGGCGTCTCTGCTTAAAAGCACGGCACTTTCGGTAGGCGATATAATAGTTATGGTAGGCTATGAAAACACGAGCTACTTTTACCGCATTTTTACCGAAAAATACGGTATGAGCCCAAAGGAATACCGTTTTCTTAAATAAGGACGTTATTTTTAAAAAGTAATGTCCTTATTTTTTATTATAGCTTGGTATATAATGAAGCTAAACTGAAGAATTATATACGGAGGTATAGGTATGTCAAGATACGAGGAAGCCAAAAAGCGCTACGCACAGTACGGAATTGATACCGACGCCGCAATAGAAAGGCTTAAAACCGTTCCGGTTTCGCTTCATTGCTGGCAGGGGGACGACGTAGGCGGATTTGACAGCAAGGACGCGCTTTCGGGCGGTATTTTAACCACGGGCAACTATCCCGGCAAGGCAGCAACGCCCGAACAGCTGATGCAGGATATGGACAAGGCTATGTCGCTTTGCCCCGGAAGGAAAAAGCTTAATCTTCACGCAAGCTACGCGATTTTTGAAAACGGCGAGTTTGCCGACCGCGATAAGTTGGAGCCTAAGCACTTTAAAAAATGGGTTGAGTATGCTAAGGAAAGAAATATGGGTATAGACTTTAACCCTACGTTTTTTTCTCACCCCATGGTTAAAAACGGGCTTACCCTTTCAAGCCCCGATGAAGATGTGCGCCGTTTTTGGATAAACCACGGTAAAGCGTGCATACGTATTTCACAGTATTTTGCAGAGGAAACGGGCATACCCTGCGTTATGAATATCTGGACGGGCGACGGCTATAAGGATATTCCGGCGGACAGAATGGGGCCGAGGCAAAGATATAAGGAAGCCTACGAGGAAATAATATCAGAACCGCATAACCCCGATATGGTTAAGCCGTGCGTTGAGTCTAAGGTTTTCGGCATAGGCGTTGAATCGTTTACCGCAGGCAGCGCGGAATTTACCCTAAGCTTTGCCGCAACCCACAAGGGTGTTTTACCGCTTATGGATAACGGCCATTATCATCCGCAGGAATATGTTTCGGATAAAATTTCGGCATTGCTCTGCTTCTTCCCCGAAATTGCTTTACATATTACAAGGGGCGTTCGCTGGGACTCAGATCATGTGGTGCTTTTTGAGGACGAAACGCGTGAGATGGCTAAAGAGGTGGTTCGCAATAACGCGCTTGACAGGGTTTATATGGCGCTTGACTTTTTTGATGCAAGCATAAACCGCATATCCGCATGGACAGTGGGCTTCCGCAGCTGGCAAAAGGCGCTGTTGAACGCTATGTGCCTGCCGAACGAGGAGCTTAAAAGACTTCAGAACGAAAGCCGCTTTACCGAGCTTATGGTAAAGCAGGAGGAGGCTAAAATGCTCCCGTTTGCCGATGTGTGGGAGGAATACTGCCGTCGGTGCGGCGTTACCGCGGGACCTGAATGGTTTGAAGAAATTAAAAAATACGAAACGGAAGTTTTAAGCAAAAGAGGTTAATTGTTAATGGATATTCTTGATATTAAGGTTATAAAGGACTATATCCGTATGTGTAACGACGGTTGGGAGCAGGGTTGGCACGAGCGTAACGGCGGCAACCTTACCTACCGTATGAGGGGAGAAGAGGTTGAAGAATGCCGCCCGTTTTTTAAAACCGACAGACCGTGGGTTAATATGGGCGTTAAGGCGGATAATTTAAAGGGCGAATACTTTATTGCCACGGGTTCGGGCAAATTTTTCCGCAATGTAGCTTTGGCTCCGCAGGACAATATTTGCATAGTTGAAATAAACGAGGCAGGGGACAGCTACCGTATAGTATGGGGGCTTTGCAAGGGCGGCAGACCCACAAGCGAGTTTCCAAGCCACTTTATGAACCACAGCGTAAGAAAAGCCGCAACAAACGGCGAATACCGTGTTATATATCACGCACACCCCGCAAATATTATAGCCCTTACCTTTGTTTTGCCTCTTACAGATAAGGATTTTACAAAGGCGCTTTGGACCAGCGCTACCGAATGCCCCGTTGTATTTCCGGGCGGAGTGGGCGTTGTTCCGTGGATGGTGCCGGGCGGCAGCGATATAGCAATAGCCACAAGCGAGCTTATGAAAAAGTACGACGCGGCTGTTTGGGCGCATCACGGTCTTTTTGTTTCGGGTCCCGATTTTGATATTACATTCGGTCTTATGCACACAATTGAAAAGGCGGCAGAAATTTACGTTAAGGCGCTTTCCTGCGGCAAGGGAATACGCCAAACAATTTCGGACGATAATCTGCGTGCGATTGCAAAGGAATTCGGAGTTACCTTAAACGAGGATTTTCTTGACTGAACGGTATAAAACAAAGCTGTAAGCGATTATTGTAAAGCTAGCAACCCGTAAATCACCTTAAAAAGAACAGGTTGCCGCACACCTTACGGCGTTCGCAATAACAAGACTAGCTTTACTTCTTATATTTTAAAAATAAAAAATCCGCTTTTGTCCATACGGGCAAAAACGGATTTTTCTTTATTTATGCTAAATTAGATTTCAGCAAAATACTTAATGGTACGAACCATCTGGCTGGTGTAGCTGTTTTCGTTATCATACCAAGAAACAACCTGTACCTGATAGGTATCGTCGTCAATCTTGGTAACCATGGTCTGGGTAGCGTCAAACAGTGAACCGTAGGTGATACCGATAATATCAGAAGATACAAGCGGCTCTTCGGTGTAACCGAAGGAAGCGCTTGAAGCAGCCTTCATAGCGGCGTTGATGCCTTCAACGGTTACGTCCTTGCCCTTAACAACGGCAACAAGGATAGTGGTAGAACCGGTCGGAACCGGAACACGCTGAGCAGAACCGATAAGCTTACCGTTAAGCTCAGGAATTACAAGACCGATAGCCTTTGCAGCGCCTGTTGAGTTAGGAACAATGTTAACAGCGGCTGCACGTGCACGGCGAAGGTCGCCCTTTCTGTGAGGACCGTCAAGAACCATCTGATCGCCTGTGAAAGCGTGAACGGTGGTCATAATGCCGCTCTGAATGGGAGCATACTTGTTAAGAGTATCAGCCATAGGAGCCAAGCAGTTTGTGGTGCAGGAAGCGGCAGAGATGATCTTATCGTCAGCGTCAAGAGTCTTTTCGTTAACGCTGTAAACGATTGTTTTAAGGTCTTTGCCTGCGGGAGCGGAAATAACAACCTTTTTAGCGCCTGCATCGATATGAGCCTGAGCCTTGTCCTTAGAGGTGTAGAAGCCTGTGCACTCAAGAACAACGTCTACGCCGATTTCGCCCCACGGAAGATCGGCAGCGTTCTTTTCTGCATAAATCTTGATAGTTTTGCCGTCAACAGTGATGCTGTCTTCACCTGCGGAAACCTTGTCCGCAAGAGCGTAACGACCCTGAGCGGAATCGTACTTAAGAAGATGAGCAAGCATAGCGGGGCTTGTAAGATCGTTGATAGCAACAACCTCATAACCCTCTGCGCCGAACATCTGACGGAAAGCGAGACGGCCTATACGGCCGAAACCATTAATAGCAACTTTTACCATTGGAAAAAACCTCCTTAATATATTGCATTTACTATTTTACTCTATTTGTCCGATATTTTCAAGCTATTTGTTTAATCTTTAACAATTTTTTTATTTTTCATTAAAATTGGCACAATAAGAGTATATAAGGATGGCGATATTATGATATTTTCCCCAAAACCGATTGAAAGATATATTGCGGCGCTGAGAAGTACGGTTCAGGGCTCGGTTTTAAAAAACGGAATTAAAAAGCATAACAGGCAAAGGCTTAAAAAAATAATCGCCGCCGAGGCGCTGACCTTAAGAAGGGAGCTTGACTCTGTAAACATAACCGGATTTGCGGATTCACTGCTCGGCGCGGCGCAGATAGTGGCTATGCAAAAGGGAAAGGGCTTTAAGGTCCGGCTTTCGGGAAACGGAAATTATAAGGTCAACAGGCGCCTTTTAACTGCGCTTATGTTAGAGCTTGTTTATTGCAATGCGAATGCCATCGGTATTGAGAGCGGAGCGCCGCGTACGGTAATAAGGGCGGCGGGGCTTTCGGATACGGGTATGGTATTAAAGCTTGCAAGGGCTATGAGGGGCGACTATATGCTTGAAAAGCAAAGCGGAAATATTATAATAAGAATACCAACGCCCGAAACCGAAATCATACCCGAAAAAACCGAAAACGAATGGTATTATCTGTTAGATGAATTTTCACCCGTAAATATTTGGCTTAAATAGTTGTATAAAAAAAAGAATTGTGTTATAATTTATTTCTAAAACCATAAGGGAGAATTGCAATGAAGCTTATAGCCAGCTTTACCGTGGATCACGATAAGCTTGAAAAGGGAATGTATATATCGCGTATAGACGGCGACGCGGTAACTTACGATATAAGAATGAAAAAGCCGAACGGCGGCGATTATTTAAGTAACGGCGCGCTGCACACGTTTGAGCATCTTTTTGCTACATATGTAAGAAACGGCAGATTTTCAGACAGCGTTATTTACGTAGGACCTATGGGCTGCCGAACGGGATTTTACTTTATTCTGCGCGACAGCGTAAAGCCGCAGGAGGCAATAGACCTTGTAAAGGAAAGCTTTAAATTTATAGCCGGTTTTACGGGTGAAATACCGGGAGCCAAGCGCCGCGAATGCGGAAACTATCTTGAGCACGATTTGGACGGCGCAAAAAATACTGCGGAAGATATGCTTTTCGTGCTTAAAAACTGGAAAGAGGAAGACCTTAAATATAATGGAAATAACGGTTGACGAGCTTAAAGGGCTTAACAGCGGCGAATATGTGCTTTACGATATAAGAAACAAGGACGAAAGAAATTACGGCTTTATTCCCGAATCGGTTGCGGTTACGGCAGAGGAATTGCCGTCGGCTGCCTGCAAACACAAGGACAAAAAGCTTATAATTTACTGTGCGCGCGGCATAGTAAGCCTTGACGCCGCAAAAAGGCTTTGCGAAGAGGGCTTTGAGGCGTACAGCCTTAAGGACGGGTACATATCGTGGCTTAGAAGCGAAATGCAAAGCCAAAATGCAAAAACGCTTTGCGAAAATACCGAACGCAGCTTAAGAAAAAAGTTTAAAAGCACAATATTAAGCAAATTTACAAAGGCGCTTAAAATTTATAAGCTTGTGAACGAAGGAGATAAGGTTGCGGTTTGTATTTCGGGCGGCAAGGATTCGTTTTTAATGGCAAAGCTGTTTGAAGAGCTTAAGCGCCACAGCGAGGTTAATTTCGAGGTTGAGTACGTTGTTATGGACCCCGGATATAACGCGGAAAACCGCCGTATTATAGAAAAAAACGCCGAAAATCTTAACATACCCATAAAAATATTTGAAACCGATATTTTCGAATCGGTTTATAATGTGGAAAAATCGCCCTGTTATTTGTGCGCGCGTATGCGCAGGGGATATCTTTATAATTACGCAAAAAGCCTCGGCTGTAATAAAATAGCGCTCGGTCATCATTACGACGACGTTATAGAAACAATACTTATGGGTATGCTGTACGGGGCGCAGGTACAAACTATGATGCCGAAGCTTCACAGCACCAATTTTGAGGGAATGGAGCTTATAAGGCCGCTTTATCTGGTGCGCGAGGACGATATAAAGGCATGGCGCGATTATAACGGGCTGCATTTTATACAGTGCGCCTGCAAATTTACCGATACCTGCACTACCTGCCGCGACGGGGGCAACCGCTCTAAACGGCAGGAGATAAAGGAGCTTATACGCGAGCTTAAAAAAACCAATCCCGATGTGGAAAAATGTATATTCAAAAGCGTGGAAAACGTCAATATAGATACCGTTATAGCCTATAAGCAAAACGGTATAAAGCATAATTTCCTTGATGATTACGACACTTAAGGCGCATAAAATATAATTACGGAATGTAAGGTGAAGCAAAATGGAAAAGGACGCTCTTTCAGCCGGAGTTTCTAAGGTGGGCGGGTTGTTCAGCACGGCGGAAATTAAAATACTTGTTTGCTATATTTTATCCGCTCTTAACGCTCCGGTTCCCGGCAGAATGTTAGCTGATGTTCTGCATTACGAAGGGATAGCAAACTGCTTTGAGGTTAACGACGCAATAGCCGCGCTTTGCGAAAGCGGGCATTTAAAGCCTGCGGACGAAAAGGACGATACCTATGTTATTACCGATAACGGCAGGCAGATAGCCGATACCCTAAAAACCACTCTGCCGCTTACCGTTAAGGACCGCGCGTACAAGGCGGCGCTTAAAATGGTATCGCGCTTTCGCAACGCTAAGGAGAGCATTACCGAAATATCGCACGAGGACGGTAAAACATATATTACCTGCTCAGCTACGGATAACGGAAAGCCGTTTATGAGCGTTAAGCTGCTGGTGGCGGACGAGGAGCAGGCGCTTTTTATTAAAAACCGCTTTTTAAACGACCGCAGTATATACTCCGAAATAATAGAGCTGCTTACAAAGCCGGATAAAAAGTAAGAAAAAATCACGGAGCCGACGTATATGAAGGCTTCGTGATTTTTCATTGACATTAAAGCGCGGCGTATATATAATTGAACATAACAGGGGGAGGAAAACAAAATGCTTAAAATAGAAAATCTTACAAAGGCATACGGCGATAAAAAGGCCGTAGACGATTTAAGCCTTCATATCAAATCGGGCGAGATTTACGGCTTTATAGGCCACAACGGCGCGGGGAAGACCACCACGCTTAAATCTGTTGCGGGAATTTTACGGTTTGACGGCGGCGAGATATACATAGACGGCAAATCCGTTAAAACAGAGCCGATAGCCTGCAAAAGCGTTACCGCTTATATACCGGATAATCCCGATCTGTACGAATTTATGTCCGGCATTAAGTATTTGAATTTTATAGCGGATATTTTTAAGGTTACCGCGGACGAGCGCAGGGAAAAAATAAATAAATACGCCGAAATGTTTGAGCTTACAAAGGATCTTGCAGAACCGATAGTCTCTTACTCCCACGGTATGAAGCAAAAGCTTGCCATAATTTCGGCGTGGCTTCATTCGCCTAAGCTTGTTATAATGGACGAACCGTTTGTAGGCTTAGATCCAAAGGCGGCGCACCTTTTAAAGGGTATGATGCGCGAGCTGTGTGATAACGGCGGCGCAATATTCTTTTCAACACACGTGCTTGAGGTGGCGGAAAAGCTGTGCGATAAGGTTGCCATAATAAAGGACGGCAGGCTTATACGTTCGGGCACAATGGAAGAGGTAAAGGGCGACGATTCGCTTGAACAGGTCTTTTTGGAGTTGGAGGGCGAGGTATGATAAAAATACTTGTTAAAAAGCAGCTGGCGGAAATATTCCGCAGCTACTTTTATAACCCTAAGAAGAATAAAGCGCGCTCAAAGGCGGCGGTTATCGCATATATGGTTATGTTTGCCCTGCTTATGATAGGCGTGCTGGGCGGTATATTTACGTATCTTTCGTTTACTATATGCTCTGCGCTTTCAGCGGCGGGAGCCGACTGGCTTTATTTTACGATAATGGGGCTTATCGCAATACTGTTAGGCGCCTTCGGCAGTGTGTTCAACACATATTCGGGGCTCTATTTATCTAAGGATAACGATTTGCTTTTATCAATGCCGATACCCTCAAATACAATTATAACGGCGCGTCTGCTCGGCGTTTATATTATGGGGCTTATGTATTCGGGCATTGTTATTATTCCCGCCGCCGCAGTTTATATCGCCGCGGTGGATCACAGCGTTTTCACCGTTATAAGCTGCATTATATTTGTTTTTTTAATATCATTATTTGTTTTAACCCTTTCGGCGGCGCTCGGCTTTGTTGTTGCAAAAATAAGCCTTAAGCTTAAAAACAAAAGCTTTGTTACGGTGGCGGTATCGCTTGTGTTTTTCGGGCTTTACTATTTCTTTTATTTCAAGGCGCAAACGCTTATTACAAAGCTTTTGGAAAACGCCGCTGTATACGGCGATAAAATTAAGGGAGCGGCATATCCGCTTTATCTGTTCGGGAAGTCGGCAACCGGCGATATAACCGCTCTTATTTCGGTTTCGGCGGTTATTTTGGCGCTTTTTGCGGCGGCGTGGATAATTATTGCAAAAAGCTTTTTGAAAATTGCAACCGCAACCGGAAAAACCGCAAAGAAAAAATATAAGGAAACCGCCGTTAAGCAAAACGGCGCCGATACGGCTCTTTTTAAAAAGGAGCTTAAAAGATTTACTTCAAGCCCGAATTATATGCTCAACTGCGGTCTCGGCTTGCTGTTTTTAATTTTGTGCGGCGCGGCTGTTGTTATAAAGGGCGGGGATATTTCCCCTGCGGTAAGCTTTTTGGCAAGCGTTAAAGACGGGCTTGTTCCCGTAATTGTATGCACCGCCGTTTGCACATTGGCTTCAATGATTGATATTGCGGCTCCATCGGTTTCACTGGAGGGCAAAAGCATTTGGCTGCCGCAGTCGCTTCCCGTAACTGCGTGGCAGGTGCTGCGCGCAAAGCTGTTTTTGCAGATAGCCTTATGCTTACCCGCAGTGCTGTTTTGCCTTATATGCACGGTTGCGGTTTACAGGTATACGCTGCCTGAGCTGCTGCTTACATTTTTAATTTCTGTTTTATATGTAATGCTTTCGGCGCTTTTCGGGCTGTTTTTAAGCGTTAAAATGCCTAATCTTAACTGGACGAACGAAACCACGCCCATAAAGCAAAGCGCAAGCGTTGCAATAGCCTTGTTCGGCGGTTTCTTTTATGCCGCGCTTATAATTGCGGGCTATTTTCTGCTTACAAAATTTATCGGGTATATTGTATATATGTGCCTGTTCGCCGCGGTTACGGCATTGCTTTCGGTATTGCTTTATGCATATCTTAAAGGAAAAGGCGCAGCTGAATTTGCCGCACTTTAAGGCTTGACAAGGCGGTTTAGTTGTGATAAAATTCTCTTGTAAAAGGCAATGACGGAAACAAGTAACGTTTTTTCCCCTTTTAAGAGAGAAAAACACTTTGCTGCAAGTTTTTTAAAGGGCAAAACGCGAATACCGTTCCCGAGCCGCTTTTCCGAAACCGCAGGCTGTAAGAAAAGCCGTTTTCCGCGTTAAGGAGCTTTAAGAGTTAAAAATCAAGGTGGAACCGTGCGTTAGCATTAAATCGCACCCTTGATACGGCGTAATACCCGTATCAGGGGTATTTTTATTGCCGAATTAGGGAGGAAAGCTTATGAAAATTATTTGTAAGGACGGCACTGTAAGAGAGTGCGAAAACAAAGAAGAGGAGCTTCACGTTCTTCGCCACACCGCGGCGCATATTATGGCGCAGGCTATAAAAAGACTTTACCCCGAAGCGGATTTCGGCTACGGCCCCGCAACCGAAAAGGGCTTTTATTACGACGTTGACTTAGGCGACGTAAAGCTTGCCGATGAAGACCTTGCCGCGATTGAAGCGGAAATGAAAAAAATCGTCAAGGAAAATCTGCCCATTAAGCCCTTTATTCTTCCGCGTGCCGAAGCAATCGCGCTTATGGAGGAGCGTAAGGAAAAGTACAAGGTAGAGCATATAGGCGATTTACCCGAAGACGCCGAGATAAGCTTTTACAAGCAGGGCGAATACATTGATATGTGTATAGGACCTCACCTTACCTATACAAAGGCGTTAAAGGCGTTTAAGCTTACAAATGTTTCGGGCGCTTACTGGAAAAACGATAAAAATAATAAAATGCTTACCCGTATAGGCGGCGTAGCGTTTGCAAGCCAGCAGGAGCTTGAGGATTATTTAAAGCTGCTTGAAGAGGCTCAGCGCCGCGATCACCGCAAAATCGGCAAGGAAATGGGCCTTTTTATGCTTTGCGAGGAAGGCCCCGGCTTCCCGTTCTTCCTGCCAAAGGGTATGGCGCTTAAAAACGCGCTTATTGATTACTGGCGCGATATTCACTACCGCGATAATTACGTTGAGGTTTCAACGCCTATGATTATGAACCGCAGGCTTTGGGAAACAAGCGGTCACTGGGATCATTATAAGGATAATATGTATTCCACAATAATAGACGACGAGACCTACTGCATTAAGCCTATGAACTGCCCCGGCGGACTTATGGTATACCGCAGCCGCCCCCATTCCTATAAGGAGCTGCCGCTCAGAATAGGCGAGCTCGGCCTTGTTCACCGCCATGAGCTGAAGGGCGCGCTGCACGGTCTTTTCCGCGTACGCTGCTTTACTCAGGACGACGCGCATATATTTATGCGCCCCGATCAGATAACAGACGAGATTATGGGCGTTGTTCACCTTATAAACGAGGTTTACACCAAATTCGGCTTTAAGTATTTTATTGAGCTTTCAACCAGACCCGAAGACAGTATGGGAAGCGACGAGGATTGGGAGGCGGCTACAAACGGTCTTATAAACGCGCTTAAGAAGTTAGATCTGCCCTACACCGTAAACGAGGGCGACGGCGCTTTCTACGGTCCTAAGATAGACTTCCACCTTGAGGACAGTCTCGGCAGAACATGGCAGTGTGGTACAATACAGCTTGATTTCCAAATGCCGCTTAATTTCGGCCTTGAATATACAGACGAAAAGGGCGAAAAGCAGCGCCCGATTATGATTCACCGCGTTTGCTTCGGCTCGATAGAGCGCTTTATCGGTATAATAACCGAGCATTTTGCAGGCAAGTTCCCACTTTGGTTGGCTCCGACGCAGGTTAAGGTACTGCCCGTTTCGGAAAAAACCGCAGAGTATTCCGAAAAGGTTTACGAGGCTATAAGAAAAGCGGGTCTTCGCTGCGAGCTTGACAGCCGCAATGAAAAAATCGGCTACAAAATACGCGAGGCGCAAAGCGTGGACCGTGTGCCGTATATGCTGATACTCGGCGCAAAAGAAGCTGAAGAAAATACCGTTTCGGTACGCAACCGCGATACTGCCGAAACCGTAACAATGCCGCTTGACGATTTTCTCGATATGGCGCTTAAGCAAAATAAGAACAGAGAGTAGTTCTTTAAGTATTCGCTTTAAAACAAAAATAACCCCGCCGTTTAGGCGGGGTTATCAGTCTGTCGATAAACCCAAAGTTTTATTTTTTCGGCGTTTACGCCGCATTTACGTTTTTCCGCTGACAGGCGCGGCGGAAAAACACCTTGTAAGCGAAAACCCGCTTATTAAGCGGGTTTTCAAGGACACTGGGGCGGTATTGGCGGGGATAGAGTGTAGTCCGAAAATCTTTGATTTTCG
>DJET01000005.1:85192-113558 GCA_002431945.1 Ruminococcaceae bacterium UBA5891
TCGAGCGAACGGCATTCCCGTCCAAGAGCGTGTCGACTTTTTCGACACGCTCATAACCCCGCCGTTTAGGCGGGGTTGTGAGCATTTTGATTTTTTAAGCAGCTTTCTTAAGAAATAAAAATCGGCAAGTACCGTTAGATACTTGCCGATTTTTGGTGATCCATCGGGGATTCGAACCCCGGACACCTTGATTAAAAGTCAAGTGCTCTGCCAACTGAGCTAATGAATCATTCGGACAGCTTTAATATTATATCAATACTTTGCGTGCTTGTCAAGTATTAAATTGCTATTTTTGCAAAAATAAAATGTTCTACAATAAATTGCAAGAGGTCGCAACGACCAAATGCAATTTATTTTTTTATTTATTTTGGCTTTTGCCTATGGCGAGGATAGAGCAATGCAGAGGTGCAACTCGAGCGCGTTATAGGATTTTAGCATAAGGGGACAACGGGAGCGGGGAGCTCCCCGCTCCCGTTGAACTCACAAATAAAACAAAGGAGGAGCGCAACAATGAATATCCGCTATATGAGCTACGACCAAAGAAAAGAGCTTGAAACTATGTACGCAGCAAACGCCGAAATTAACGACATAGCCGCTCGCCTCGGCGTAAATCACGTTACCGTATATAGAGAGCTAAAGCGCGGCGAAACGGGCAAGCTTGACAAAAACGGGCGTATGGCTTATAGCGCAGAACTCGGGCAAAAAACCTTAAACGAAAATTTCCGCCGCCGAGGAAATCGAAAAGCTACGGCAAATAAATAATAAAAACGGAGTGATTTTGTTATGAACAAGGTACGCAGAAAAGAATTGCAGGAACTCTACGACATTATCTCCGAGGCTAAAGACCGCCTCGAGATGTTGCACGACGAGGAGGAGGAATACAAGGACAATATGCCCGAAAACCTCCAAAGCTCGGAACGCTACGAAAAAGCAGAGGCGGCGGTAGACGCTCTCGACTCTGCCGTGTCCTCTCTTGAGGAGGCACTCGACTACATAGAGGAGGCGCAAGAATGACAGAGCAAAAAGAACGCCTCAAAAAACTTTACGCCCTCGCCTTGCGCGGCGTTGGCGGAGAAAAAGAGCAAGCCCAGGCTATACTCGATAAATTACTTAAAAAGTATGCTATGACGCTTGACGACCTCGACGACGAGGTTATACAAGAGTACGACCTCGGGTATCACGGCAAAGAACAAGACCGTATTTTAATGCAGACCGCATATAAAGTTACGGACGATAAAAACGCGTTCAACCACTTGCAATATAACCATAGCGGCAGAGCTTGCCGTACTCGCCTACGCGTGCGCTGCACCGCTGCTCAAAAGGCAGAGATAGAGTTTTTGTTTAGCTTTTATGTAAGGCTTTTGGAAAAAGAAAAAGAGGCTTTGCTACAAGCGTTTTTCCAAAAGCACCGAATTTTTGGAAATCTCAAAGACGGAGAAAGCGGAGCGGAGCTTTCTCCCGAGGAATTGTTAAAGCTCGAGCTTATGATGAAAGGGCTATCGGACGAACAGCCATTAAAGCAAATTGAGGGAGGTAAAATGGTATGAATATAAAGCCAAATAAACAGCCCTGCCAAATTTGCAGAAATCACAAAGGCGGTACGCCTCTTATGATACGGGACGACAACGGGCAAAAGCACCCGTATACACATATTTGTAATTGCCCTTATTGTGGACGTTTTCTTGCCGAGAATTACGATACCGCACAAAATACGGACGAAACCGACGAGGAGGTGTAGGAGATGTGCAAGGCTGTTAAGTGCCCGCAATGCGGACACGAATTTACACCCGAGAGAGCTATTAAATCGGGAGCTTGGACTCCAGAGGAGGACGAGCTGTTACTGAACGGCTACCAAAAGGAACGGAAAACCATTGCCGAACTCTCGGACGAGCTTAACCGCTCCCAGGACGCAGCCCGCAACCGCTTATTTGTCCTCCGCGGCGGAGGCAAGCCTAAAGGCGTTACGGCAAGCGTGCAGCTCACGGCAAAAGAATACGACGAAATGAGAGCGGCGCGCCAGGAAGTAAAAAGCGCCCGAAAGCTCGTAGAGCAAGCAAAGGACACCGAGCGCGAGCTCGCCGCCTTTTACGCTCTCGGTAAGCAGCTTATAAACGCAAGGCAAAACAAGCGTGTTATCGCCCCTCTGTTTGAGGAACTCGAGCGGCTCGTTAATGCCTACAAGTTTTAGGAGGCAAACTGTGCGGGAATATAGGCGTAAAGAATTACACGAGAGGGAGCGCCTCGGCTACTCGCGTATATCGGCAGGGCGGCAATGCTGCTACATAATCAAACAAGCAGCCGCCGCAAAGCTGCGGGACATTCACTCCCGCTTTAAGCTATGGACTACGAGAGGCAAAAGCTGTAAGCGCTGCTGCTTATGGTGTAAATATTTCGGCTATTGCAGCCCCGATTTTAATAACGATAAGGAGTAAAAGTTATGAACGACAATATTTTACGCGCTATTGAGTCACTTTGCGACGATATAGCCACCGACACAAACGCAGAGGACAACCAAAAGAGAGCAAATGCAATTTTAACTCTTGCTTTCGGCGGGATATTTACGCCCGAGGAAATCGAGGAGGACTACACCGAGGACGACTCCGCAGCGGGAGCGGAAAAAGATAAAATCAAATTCCCGAAACCTGGCGAGCAATTCGAGTATAACGGCATTAAGTTTACCGCTCTCGGAGAGGAGCAGGGCGGCGTACTTGCCATTGTCTCGGAATTACTCGAGGACGAAATGCCGCTCGACGAAAGCAATAAAAACGACTGGCGCACTTCCTCGCTCCGTAAACACCTTAACGGAGAATACCTCGAACAATTCAACCGCGGCGACCTCCTCCAGTTTGTATCGGACTTGACCTCCGACGACGGTATGAAAGACTACGGCACCGCCGAGGATTATGTTTTCCTCCTCTCGTGCGACCTTTACCGCAAATACAGAGAGTCCGTGCCGCGCTTTAATAATTGGTGGTGGACGCTTACTCCCTGGACTTGCAACCCGTCCTACGCGAACTACGCGCGAGTTGTCCACTCGGACGGTACGTTGAGCTACAGCATTGCGTACAACGGTTACGGCGTTGCCCCCGCTTGTCTGTTCAATCCTAAAATCTTTGAATAATCCGCCTCGATAGAGGCGAGAAAGGGGAAAAACAAATGGTCAGCGGCAAAAAAGCAATAGAATGCGCGGAAACAATAGTACGGTTCTGTAAAGAGCAAAACGGCTGTCAAAATTGTATTTTCCGTAAATACGGTTGCGATAGTTGGAAATGTCATATTAACGCAATAGACCTAAAATACGCAATGGACGAAATAAAAGGTCAGCACGAGGCAAAGAAACGAAATCGCGGCTATTTATAAATGATAAGGAGCGAGGCGGTATGACAAACGAGGAATTAAAAAACGCTCTCGTCAGCGGGTGCCCCGTAGAAAGCGGCGGAATTGTATATAAGTGCGTTTCGGCTATCATTTACCGATACCGCAACGGGAAACTTGACATTTCCGCCGAGGTTACGGACTATTGCGGGCACAGTATTTCAATCATAAGCCCCGAGCGGGCAAAAATCGCAGAAAGCGAGGTTAAACAATGAACGCAATTATTATAACGGCGATTATCTGCGCTACCCTGGTTTTGCTCACATTTATAAATAAAAAGAAATAGGAGGCTTTGCTATGACTTCGGCAAACGGAAACAGACAGCACAGGACAAGCTCGGCTCCGAGCGACAGCAAAAGAGCCGCTCGCGGAAAATGCAAGCGGCAATTTATTACCTTTATTATATGTGTATTCCTCGTAGGAGGAATTGCAGGAGGGCTCATTGTCGGAGGAGTACAAGCCCTCGGCGGAAATGACGCAAAAGAGCAACCGCCCTACGGCACACGCGACGGCAAAAGCGTAACAGAAAACGGCGAGCTTATGCTCATACAAGACGCAGCAGGTTTTACCCCTCTCGATTGCGAGCTCTCGGAGGAGCTGCAAGAGTTTACATATTATATGTGCCGCGCCTATTATATCGACTTTGACTTTACTATGTCGCTTATGCTCTCCGAGTCCTCGTTTAATGCCGACGCGGTAAGCCAGGACGGGCACGATTTCGGCTTAATGCAAATAAGGGAATGTAATAACGATTGGCTCAAAGAGGAACTCGGCGTTACCGATATGCTCAACCCTTACGAGAATATCCGAGCGGGTTTATATATCCTCCGCGGGCTTTTTGAAAAGTACAACGACAGCTCAAAGGTTGTTATGGCGTACAAAATGGGCGAATATGGAGCCTCGGTACTTTGGGATAAAGGAGTATACGAAACGACCGCCTCGCAGCGGGTGCTCGCCCAGGCGGATAAATTTGCCGCAGAGAGGAGCAATAACCAAAAATGAAAGATTGCATAATTAACGGAGATTGCATAAAGGTAATGGCACAACTCCCGTCGAAAAGCGTTGACCTTATATTATGCGATTTACCATACGGGGTTACACAAAACAAAGCCGACATTGTTATACCTTTTGCAGATTTATGGCAGCAGTACAACCGAATTATAAAAGACAGAGGCGCAATACTTCTTTTCGGACAAGGATTATTTTTTATTGACCTTGTAAACAGCAACAGGAAAATGTTTAGGTACGACCTTGTATGGGATAAAGAACTAATCAGCGGCTTTTTGAACGCCAAAAAAATGCCGTTAAGACAGCACGAGCAAATAGCAGTATTTTATAAAAAACTGCCTACTTATAATCCGCAATTCACAAAGGGAAACCCTTTACATAGCCGAGGCGCTCTAAAAAACAAACGCAAAAATAATAATTATGGCGAGTTTGCGGACGCAAGCGACGATAGAAAAGGCTGCAGGGACAAATACCCCACAAGCATTTTAAGATTTAAGAAACCACACCCGAGCGTATGTGTGCACCCTACGCAAAAGCCTGTTACATTGTTAGAAAACCTTATAAAAACCTATACAAACCCAGGCGACACAGTTTTAGATAATTGTATAGGGAGCGGCTCTACCATATTTGCAGCAGCAAATACAGAAAGACATTATATAGGTATAGACATAAATAAATCTTATTGCGATACCGTACAAGAAAAATTACAAAAGCAATTCTTTCACAACGAGGAGTGGCAGCAATGAACAATAAAATAATTCAGTCAATCCACCACGAGCACGGCGAAAATATCCTTAATGGCGTAAAAGGCTATGAAATAAGAAAGACCGCCCCGAAAAGCGGAAATTTCCCATACATTATATATCTATATGAAACCAAACACTCATACAGAGGTGCAGACAATACGCTACACCCTGGCGCAGGAGCGGTTATCGGCTTTTATATATGCAAGGCGATTATCAAAACAAACGCTTTCGGTGCAGCCCTCTACAAAAGCAACACGCCCGAGGAGGCGGCAGCAAGAAATCGGATAGCATATACGGCGTGTTTAACCGAAAAGCAGCTTACAGAGTACGCGGGCGGCGAAGACATTTGCGCCTATGTAGTGAGCAACCCTATACGCTTCCCGAAACCTCGCCCGCTCTCGGACTTCGGCTTAACACGCGCTCCGCAGAGTTGGCAATATTTGAAGTAAATAAAAAGGGCTTATCAAGCCGCAAACTTGATAAGCCCCGTAGCGCCTTTGTGCTACCGATTAACTACATATATAAGTATAGCACAACGGCAGCGAAAAGTCAATAGTTAAGCACGGAGCGAGCGGCTCTATTTCGGGCTCGTAATGGATAATAACTTAACGACCAAAACAGAGCACAAGGCACCCCGAGGAAATAAAAACCGTCCTCCCTCAAAAAATAAATATTCTCTTTGTGAGTGTGGAGAGAGGCGGAGGAGTGAGGGGGTGCTCGTAGCGTTGTTGAAAGGGTGTGTAAACTCGTAGAGTTTTCCACGCTTTCAATAATGCGGAGAGTAGGGGGAGAGAGGAGGTGCCTCTCTCTTTAAGGCGGGCTCCGTCCCGCCGCTCTCTTGCTCCTCTCTCCCCCTTTATTGGCTTTGAAATGCAATTACCTTTTGAGGTTAGCGCAATTTTGTTAATTCAAAGGTCGTCAGCGGCAAATGCTCGCTCGACAAATTCCCTTATGGAAAACTAAAGCGTTAAACCTCGGGGCTTGGGGCAGAGCCCCAAAAGGAAACAACGGAGGTAAAACTATGCGCTGTCTATACAGAGAAAAAATACATAAATGCGGCGAGTTTTTGGAAGTCGATATTTTCCCCGTTTTTGAATATCAGCGCGGGCGCAGCAAGAAAAGAAAACCGACAACAGAAACGCAGCAGCGATTAAACCAACGTAACGCCGAAAGAAAACTCACGCGCCTACTGAACACGAATTTTACAAAGCGCGATATACGCTTTGATTTAACATATAGCGACGAGAATTACCCCGAAACGCCCGAGAACGCACAACGGCAAATGCAAAATTTCCTCCGTCGCGTTAAGCGTTACCGTGCAAGGCATAATTTGCCCGAGCTTAAATACGTTGCCGTTACCGAGGTAGGAAAAGAAAACGGGCGGCTGCACCACCATATTGTTATGAGCGGCGGCGTTGATATAAACACCCTTGCGGAAATATGGGGCAAAGGTTATACAACGGCAAAGCCGTTACAGTTTGACGAGTTTGGTATAACGGGCATTGCGGTATATCTCGTAAAAAGCCCGATACTCGGCAAGCGTTGGAGCGCAAGCCGCAACCTTGAACAGCCGAAAACGTCCGAACGCGACGGCAGAATACCGCAGTACAAAATACGCGAGTTTGGAAACAGCGGCAACGACAACCGCGCAGAGCTTGAGCGTCTTTATGAGGGCTACGCCCTGGCAGACTGCAAGCCGTATTACAACGAAATCAACGGCGGCTATTATATAACCGTCCGTATGTATAAAAAGCCCGCTCCGAAACGGAGCAGAAAGCGAGGGAAACTATGACGCAAAAACGAGAGGAGAAAAAGAAAATGTCAATGTATATCTTTCCCGCCGTCCTTATAGCGCTTGACGTGGGAGCGGCTATTATGTGCTTTATCGGCAAGGACTACAAAAAGGGCGTATACTGGCTCGCGGCGGCGGTGCTGAATATATGCGTAACTTTTTAACGGAGGTAAAACTATGAATTACTTTAAGGCGGCGGAGCAAGTGCTCTCCTCTGTCCCTACTCTCGAGCGGGCATTGGAGAATTTACAGCATAGGCGCGATAGGCTCATAGAAAGCGGAGCTCCTCGGGAGCCTGGCGCGATTGATTACGGCAAACCGTTTACGGACTCGCATTACGTAAGCGACACTCTTAACGAGCTTTTGGAGCTTACCGAGTGCTCACGCAATATTGCGGAAACGCAGCGCAAGCTCGCAGAGATTAAGGGCATTATCGACCAGCTGAAAGACGAGTATAAAAAGCTCGTCGTTTTGTGGTATCTCGAAAAAAAGCCGAAAGAGGCAGTTATGGAGGAGTTATACATACAGTCGTTAAGCACCGTTTACGACCTCCGTAACCGCGCCGTAGCGGAGTTTGCTTTGCTTTACTTCGGCGGATCTGCCCTGGGCTCAATTTAGGCAATCGAAATAAAGCCGTATAGAAACTTGCTTTAAGCCGTGCTAAACTGATACCGTAGAAATAGACGGTAAGGCGGGCGGCTTATAGCTGCTCGCTTTGTCGTTGTATCGGTAGCAAATATAACTCACTATACGGCGGAGAGGGCGGGACGCTGTTATATGCAAGATTTCGCAAAGGCGTTTTATTTGAGCAAAGCCTGGCGCGATACCAGGGAATATATATACAAGCGCGATATGGGCTTATGCGTCCGCTGCGGCAAGGCGGGCGCAATAGTCCACCACAAAATATATTTAACGCCGCAGAATATAAACAATCCCGCTATCACACTATCGGAGGATAACCTCGAGTTGCTATGCCGTGAATGTCACGCCATAGAACACGAGGGGCAGCTACCGACAGCAAGCGGGCTTATGTTTGACTCCGAGGGAAACCTCGTAGAAAAGAGGCGATACTATGGAGAATAAAATTTGTGAGCTAACAGTTTATACAATGGCTGCGGCTCTTGAGTTTACAGTCTATGCGACAACGGACGACTTCCAGGAGCGGCTTGCGGAGGCTCTCGAAAACGGAACGGTTATACTTGACACAATAGAGGGGACGAAACTCATACTCAACGCAATCAATGTTGTAGCAATCGAGATACACGCGGCAGAAAAAAATAAAAATATTTCTGCAAATACTCCCCCCGTCAAAAAATAATGAGGTGCCCTCCTATGAACCGCCTCAGAGTCTCTTTTATGACCGCCCCAGGCGTGTATAACCCCCCTACCCTTACAGACGAAAGAAAGGAGAAACAGCGTGGACGATACATTATATGCGCGACAGAAAAAAGAGCAGAACAGAATTAAGAAATTGTATAAAAATCTGCCGAAAGATAAGCTCGAAATTGCAAAAAAACTAATGGAAAGAGCCGCCTATATGCTCGTTTCTCTCGAGGATATGGAGGAAAAAATCAACGAGGACGGGCTCGTAGTTAAAATGCCGCAGGGCTCCTACACTATCGAGCGGGCGCACCCGTTATTGCAGCCGTATAACGCTATGGTTAAGAACTACAACGCCACCTTAAAACAGCTCAACGACCTACTGCCGAACGCCGACGCAGAGGCAGCGGGACAGGCGCTTATGATGTTTGCAACCAAACCGAGCAGGGCGGCAAAATCGGGTTGAATTGGGTAAAAGAATACTACCGCCGCATAGAGTGCGGCGACATAGTAACGAGTAAGCGGGTTAGAGCTGTTTACTCGCGGCTCGTTGCCGAAATGGACGCAAATACCGACGACTCGCCGTATTATTTCGACGAGGAAACGGGCGAGCGTCCTATTTTGTTTATCGAAACATTTTGCAAGCAGTCCCAGGGCACCATAGGCGCGCCTCTCGAGCTTGAGTTATTCCAAAAAGCATATATACAACTGCTTTTCGGTTGGCTCGAAAAAGAAACGGGCTACCGCCGTTTCCGCGAAACAATGTTTTTATGTGGACGCAAAAACGGTAAGTCTACTTTGCTTTCGGGCATTGCCCTTTATATGCTCATTGCAGATTATGAGGGCGCGGCGGAGATATACTCCGTTGCGACAAAAAAAGACCAGGCAAAAAAGGTATTGACCGAGGCTGTCAATATGGTTAAGCAATCGCCCGAGCTGCGGGCAGTTGTCAAAAAGCGCAGAAATGATATTTATTTTCCCGCGACCTCCTCTATCTTTGAGGCGCTCGCGTCGGACTCCAACACCCTGGACGGCTTAAACTCTCACGCCGTTATAATCGACGAGCTGCACGCAATCCGCGACCGCAATTTATACGAGGTTATGAAACAGTCTACCTCGTCGCGCCGTCAGCCTCTCGTTGTTATGATAACGACCGCGGGCACCGTGCGCGAGTGCATTTTCGACAATATGTACGAGCTTGCCGCAGACCTTGCGGACGGTAAGAAAAAAGACGATACCTTTTTGCCGATACTCTACGAGCTCGACAGCCGCGACGAGTGGACTAATCCGCAAATGTGGATTAAAGCTAATCCTGGGCTCGGGAAAATCAAGCAGTATAAAACGCTCGCTAACTTCGTTGAGAGGGCGAAAAACTCGCCCGCAGACTTGCCAGGCGTTCTATGCAAGGACTTTAACATACGCGAAAATGAAAGCGCCGTATGGCTTTCATTCGAGCAGATTAAAAACGCGGCGACGTTTGCTATTGACGACGTTTACAATACCTACGCTATCGGCGGTTGCGACCTCTCGGCTACAACCGACCTTACAGCGGCAACGCTGCTTATACGCAAGCCGAACGACAAAACGGTTTACGTTTTGCAGCAGTATTTTTTACCGCAAGCCCGCGTCGAGCACCTCGAGGAGAAAAACACAAACGAGGCACCCTATCGGATATGGGCGGAGCGGGGCTTGCTTACGATATGCGAGGGCAGCCGCGTAAACTTTTCCGACGTAACGGCGTGGTTCGTGCAAATGCGTGATGAGCATAAAATAGACGCTTTCAAGGTCGGCTATGACCGCGCGCTCGCGGGCTACTGGGTGGAGGAAATGAAAAGCAACGGCTTTACTATGGAGCCCGTAGCTCAAGGCGCTTTCACTTGGAGCCAACCTATGCGCGAAATGGGAGCGGCTCTTACCGACAAAATAGTTAATTACAACAATAACCCTATTTTGCTTTGGTGCCTATCAAATACCGCCGTTAAGAAAAGCGGCTTAAACAATATCCAACCCGTTAAGATAACCGATAAACGCCGCATAGACGGCGCGGTATCGCTGCTTAACGCGTGGGTTATCTACGTCAAATACTTTGACGACTATATGTATAACGTGGGGTGACACAATGAAAGAAAGACGAGGGCTTTTCGAGGCTATATTCGGGAAAAAGCCGCAGAAAACAGACGGCTACACCGAATACAAGCTCTTAAATTCCTATCAATCAAATTTTGTACCATTCTCGGGCAACGCCTGGGAGGTTAATATGGTGCGAGCTGCCGTCCATTCTTTCGCACGCCGCGCGGCGACGGTACAGCCGCGGCACATTAGACGCGGCGACGGAAAGGTGCTTGACGTAGAGAGCAGCACATACAACAACATTTTACAGTTTAAGCCTAACCCGACGACAACGGCTTATAAATTCTATTACCGCCTGGCGGCGCAGTACAAGCTATATAACAACGCGTTTGCATATCCCGTATGGAATGAGGCGACGGGCAGACTCGAGGCAATTTATAATATCAACGCCCAGGAGATTACCTTACTCGACCACGAGGGCGAGCTGTTTTGTAAATTCCGCTTTAATAACGGAAAATCGTACATTTTCCCGTATGCGGACTTGGTGCATATCGGCTCAATGTTTGCAGATAACGACGTTTTCGGCTCCGATAACGGAGCGCTTATGCCCGTTTTGAAAACGGCAAACACCTTTAACCAAAGTATGAGCAAGTTTGCCGAACTCGTAGCGGTTGTGCGCGGCATTTTGAAAGTGCAAGCCTCCACAAAAAACGAGGACTTAAACCACCGCCGCGACGATTTTATACGGGACAACCTCAAAATGGAAAGCAACGGAGCGGGCGTTATTGTTACGGATAACAAGTACGATTACACCCCGATTACCGACAAGCAAACGCCGTTACCTACGGGACAGTTGCAGTATATCAAAGACGAGATATACGACTACCTCGGCACAAATGACGCTATCGTGCAAAATAAAGCCACACCCGAGCAAGAGGAGGACTTTTACGACGGCAAAATCAAGCCCTTTTACGTGCAGCTCGCCCAGGCGCTCACAAACTGCATTTTTTCCAAAAAAGAGCGCGGCTACGGCAACGAAATAACCGTAGAGGGTAACAAGCTGCAATTTGCAAGGACGAGCGACAAGCTCGCCGTTGTAAAATACTTGTCCGATATTGGCGGCTTAATGCTCGACCAGGCATTAACAACGCTCGGCTATCCGCCTATCGGCGGCGAGGAGGGCAAGCGCCGCGTACAGACGCTTAACGTCGTAAACGCAAACAAAGCCGACGAGTACCAGTTAGGCACCGACGCAAAGAAAGAGGAGCCGCCCGAGGACGGCAACGGCGACGGAGAGGGCACCGCACCTACTGCGGCACCCGACGACAAGAAAGACGAGGAGGAAACATAATGCCATATAAACCGAACGAGCGGGAATACAGAGCGGCGGAGCCGTTTACACTTCCCGACGAAAACAGCGCCGACGAGCTCGTGCTCCGAGGTACGCCTATTGTCTTTGATACCCCTACCGTGCTTTTTGAGGAGGACGGTATCGAGTATAAAGAGGTTATCGCCCGCGGCGCGCTTGACAGCTGCGATATGAGCGATTTTATCTTTAACCGAAATCACGGGCAGAACGACGCTACCGTGTATGCCCGCACCCGTAATAATTCCCTCACTTACAACATCACGGAGCGAGGGCTCGATATTGCGGCTTTCCTCGACAAAGAGGACGAGCGGCACCGCAATTTACACCGAGATATTCAAAAGCGCCGCGTTGATAAAATGAGTTTTTCGTTCGTTGTGCGTGAGTGCAGCTATGACCGCGAAACACACACTCGGACGATAACTAAAATTAAAAAGCTGTACGACGTTTCGGCGGTGGATTTTGCCGCATACAACGAAACGAGCATTACTACGGCAAGGGACTTTTTCTCCGCGGAGCACGAGAAAGAGTTTAAGGAGCAGGAGCAGCGCCGCCGCCGTCAAATGCTGACAGCAAAAACCTACTGTTAAAAAATCAAAAAAAGGAGTAAATCACTATGAAAGAACTTATTAAGAGAATGGCAGAAATCCGCAGCCGCAAGGTAGAACTGCGCGGCGTACTGGAAACCGACGCAAAAGCAGACCTCGACGCTATCGAAAAGGAGCTCCGCGAGCTTGACGAGGAATATACCAACCTCGAAAAGAGAAAAGCGGTTATCGAGGGTATCGGAGCGGGCACCGTTTCCGTAAATGAAGTGCCTAACCCTATCAACAATCGCTCTGCGGACAACTTCGACCAGGACAAGGAGTATCGCTCCGCCTGGCTCAAGCACGTTAGAGGGCTTGACCTTACCGAAAACGAACAGCGAGCGCTCACTACTGGCACCTCCTCCGCGGGCGCGGTTATTCCGACCGTAACGCAGAATAAAATCATTGAAAAGGTCAACCAGTATTGCCCGCTGCTCGACAAAATCGACCTTTTGCGCGTCCCTGGCGGCGTAAAAGTGCCCGCAGAGGGAACTACCGCAGACGCAGCGGTACATACCGAGGGCGCAACCATTACCGCAGACGGCGACACTCTCTCGAGCGTTACGCTTTCCGCCTACGAGGTTACAAAGCTCGTCACTATTTCAAAGTCTGTCGAGAAAATGGCGATTGACGTTTTCGAGTCCTGGCTCGTTAATAAGATTGCCCGCAAAATTGCCGAGAAAATCGGCAAGCTGATTATTTTCGGCACGGGCACCAACGAGGCGCAGGGTATCAATGTCATTACCTGGAGCGCTACAAACTCCGTAACGGTTGGAAAAACCGCCTCTCTTTCCGCCGCAAACGTGCAGGGCGTTGTCGCGCTGCTTAACGGCGGCTATGACAACGGCGCGGAGTGGCTTATGTCGAAATCGACTTTCTTTACCGACTTCCACCCGCTTATGAACAACTCAAAGGACAATATCGTTACCGAGGACAACGGCGTTTACCGCGTTATGGGCTACCCCGTAAACTTCGACGACCGTATGACCGCGCACGAGGCTATCCTCGGCAACCTTTACAGAGGCTACCTCGGCAATATGCCCGAGGACGTTACGATTACCTCGCAGTTTGTAACCCGCGAGAACGCCTACGACTTCCTCGGCTGCGCTATGTTCGACGGCAAGGTGCAGGCGACCGAGGCTTTCGTTAAAATCGTAAAGGCTACGGCTTAACGGAGGGCTGAACAATGGCGGATATTTCTATACAGTACGTAGCGGGTATTCGCCAGTATCTACGCATTAACCATACACGTTTTGACGCAGAAATTACCGACCTAATAGGAGCGGCAAGAGCCGACCTCCTATTAGGCGGTATCTCCGAAAAGAAAGTAAACGACGAAAGCGACGCTCTTATAAAGCGGGCTATCGTCGTTTATGTCAAAGCAGAGTTTGGACTCGATAACGCAGACGGCGACAAGTACCGCGAGAGCTACGGTATGCTCAAGCGGCATTTAATGCTTTCGAGCGAATATACCGAGGAGGCGTAGTTATGTTATGGCGAGAAATCGGGTATTTGTGCTCGGAAAAAGAAACGCTTGACTCTCTCGGAAAACCTTTTAAGACTTTCGAGAAAAAAGAGGTTTTCTGCAATGAAAAAGGCGTTAAGCGAAACGAATTTTACCAGGCACAAGCCCAGGGCTACCGCCCCGAGCTTTGCGTAGAAATTAAGGCTTGCGACTATGAGCGAGAGGGACACTTTGAGTATGACGGGACAATGTACCGCGTTATCCGCACATACCCCGTAAAAAACGAGTGCCTCGAGCTTATATGTCAAGCCCTGGTTGCGGACGATTGACGCAGAGAGGAGGCGTTGCCTATGGCAGCAAATACAACGGCGCTTATTAAAGCTCTGCGGGAGCGGGTTAATAAAATCCTCACGACCTATTACGAGGAGGCACCGTCGAAAGCCTATTACGAGGAGGCGCAGTCGAAAGACGCAGTATTTCCGTATGCGGTCATTAGCGGAGTTAATATTATTGACCTTGCGGCGGGCGACCTTGCCTCATTCTACCTCGATATATGGGTAGACGAGAAACAGCCGACCGCGACCGAGCAGCTCGAGAGCTTATGCGACGCGCTCCGTAATGAGCTTACGGGTGCCGTAATTGCCGAAAGCGGCGTTTTCGCCGCGCATATCGGCTTTGACAATCAAAACGCTATTGCCGACAGCGAATACGATATAGCGCATAGGCGTTTATCTATGTCGGCTCGAACTTTTTACAATTAGGAGGCAATAAAGATATGATTACCAATCTTACGACAAAGCAGATTGAGTCAATCCAAATCGACGAGGGCGTTATTTTCCTCAATTACGGGGAGAGCGACGAGCGGCTGCTCGCTCCCACCAGGGGCGGCGGAGAATTTGCCGCGACCGTTACCGTCCGCGATATTGAATTTGACGGACGACACGGAAAGACAACGGGCACCCAGGTTATCGAGGAGCAGGGCGCGTCCCTCAAGGTAACTACCCTTTGTATGAGCCAGGAAAACCTCGCACTCGCAATCCCCACTTGCACGATTGCGTCGGACGACGGAAAGACTATCAAAAACCCGCCTACGGGCGTTATCGGAGCGGATAAGTACCTTAAAAACGTTACTATGTTCGCTAAAACAATCGGCGGCAAGTATAAGAAAATCGCAATTTACAACGCTATGCACGAAACGGGCTTTAATGTTAAGGCGGTGCAGAAAGCGGAGGGCGAGCTCGCGCTCGAGTTTTTGGCACACTACAAGCATAGCGACCTCGACGGCGACTTGTGGGCGGTTACGGAGATTGCACAAGCTCCCGATATGAGCGAAAAGACAGCGCAGACTCAAGCCGCAAACGATACGGCAAAAGCCGTAAGCAAGTAATAATCGAATTTAAGGAGGAGCCAAACAATGCTTACAATCGGAACTATGCCTATTATGCTTAAAATCGTAGGAAAGCTCGATATTAAGCCTATTATCCCTATGTTGAAAAACCTTGATATTTTCGAGGAGCCGAAAGACGGAGAGGACGCAAAAGACGCTCTCAAGAAACTTTCAAGAGAAAAGGTCGGCGTACTTGCTTGCGAGGTGCTCGCAGAAATTACACCGCAGCTCGGCAAGATTGCCGACGACCTCCCGCCGCTTGTAGCTGCATATAAGGGTATCAGCGTCGCAGAGGCGCAGAAACTCGACGCAGCGGAGGTCATTAACGAGCTCGTCAATGACGAGGGCGTGAGAAGTTTTTTCAAGCGTGCCTTGCGGAAAAAAGCAGGGCAAGAAACCTAACACTCTTACACAAATATTACGACTGGCAGCTTATCGAGAGTCTACCGCTTGCGGCTCTCGGTGGGCTGCTTTCTTTTGCAACCGAGGAGGAAAAACGGCTCGAAAAAGCCGAACAGGAAAAAAGGCTTTTCCCCCTATGGCTTGCAAATTATGCCCTTGCAAAGCTGCAAGGCTCGGAGGCTATGGACTACGAAACGTTTATAAATCAAACGTTTTCGGAAGTGCCGCCGCCCACACCGAAAAAGGAAAAGTCAGCGGACGACATAACGGCGGAGTTTGCGCCGATAATCGAGGCTGACAGACGGAAAGGAGGCTAACCTATGGCAAGTATTTTATCGCTTTTCGGCTCAATTTTTATTGATAATACAAAAGCAAACGAAAGTATCGACAAAACTACCGAAAAAGCGGAAAAGAGCGGCTCTAAAATGGGAGCCTCCTTTTCGTCAATCGCTAAAGGTGCCGCCGCAGTAGGCACGGCGGTTGTAACGGGAGCGGCTGCTCTCGGTACGGCTGCTTATAAAATGGCAACCGACGTAGCGGACACGGCGGGCGCTATCGACGACGCGGCAAAGAAAGTAGGCACCTCCGCAGAGGAATACCAAAAATGGGCGTATGCTGCAAAGCTCGGAGGTATGGAAACTTCAAAGCTCGAGGCGTTAATGGTAAAGCAGCAAAAGGCTTTTTCCGACGCAAAGGACGGCAGCAAGTCTATGTCGGAGGCTTACCAAAGACTCGGAGTAGATATATCCAAAATCGGAAACTCGGGCGACGCTTTCAACGAGGTTATAGCAAAGCTCGCGGATATGGAGGACGAAACAGCCCGTAACGCACTTGCTAACGATATTTTCGGAAAAAGCTACGCAGACCTTGCGCCGTTGCTCGCGGAGGGCTCCGAGGGTATAGCCGCCTGGAAACAAGAATGTGAGGACTTAGGCGGAGTGATGAGCGGCGATATGGTGGAGGCGGGCGCAGAGCTTGGCGACAGTATCGACCGTGTAAAAACTGCCTTTATGGGTATATTCAACTCGATAGGCTCGGCGGTTATTCCTATCGTAAAGCAGTTTGCAGACCTTATCGTATCGGCAATGCCTACGATACAGAGTATGTTTGCGAAACTTACGCCGATTATTACCGAGGTTTTCGAGCAGCTTATACCCCCGCTGTTTGAGCTGATACAAACCCTATTCCCCGTGCTTATGGACTTAATAAGCTCACTACTGCCGCCGATTGAGTCTATTATTACGGCTATTCTGCCCGTAATAATCAATCTCATACAGCAGCTCGTGCCGTTTTTAATTCAAATAGTACAACAGATTTTGCCTATTGTCGTACAGCTCATAGAGGGGCTTATGCCTTTAATAACGGAAATTCTTAACACGGTGTTACCCGTTATTATTCAGCTATTACAAGCGCTCTTGCCGCCTCTCATTGAGATTATACAAGCGGTGCTCCCCGTAATAATTGAGCTTATACAGCTATTGCTCCCTCCAATTTTGCAAATAATCCAGGCAATCCTACCCGTTTTAATTAACCTCATAAATACGGTTATGCCGCTTTTAGTGCAGATTATCGAGGCGATATTGCCCGTAATCACTACGTTAATTGAAACGATTATACCGCCTATTTTGGAAATCGTGGAAATGATATTACCGATACTCACGGACTTACTTAATCAGCTTATGCCTATATTAACAAGTCTGCTCGAGGCGGTATTGCCCGTAATTATAAGCCTTATAGAGCTTATAGCTCCTATTCTCAAACCGATACTTGAGCTTTTGTTTACGCTCCTCGAGCCTTTGCTCGACTTGCTTAACCTCATTCTCCCGCCGCTTATCAGTCTTTTTACGGGGCTTATAAGTAAGGCTCTTACACCGCTTAAAGCGGCGCTCGGGGTTGTGGCGGACGTATTGAATACGGTATTTAAGGGCGCGTTTGAGGGTATCGGAAAAGTAGTAGGAAATATTAAAAACGTTTTCTCGGGCATTATTGACTTTGTAAAGAACGTTTTTACGGGTAACTGGCGCGGAGCCTGGGACGCGGTAGTAAAGATATTTTCAAACATATTTGAGGGTATCAAAAACGCCTTTAAGGTGCCTATAAACTGGATTATCGACGGGCTTAACGTCTTTATCCGAGGGCTTAATAAAATCAAAATACCCGACTGGGTGCCAGGTATCGGCGGCAAGGGGTTAAACATAAAGGAAATATCCCGCCTCCGTATCGGTATGGAATACGTGCCGTATGACGAATACCCCGCACTCCTCCATAAAGGCGAGCGCGTACTGACCGCAAGCGAAAGCAAAGATTATACCAACCTCCAAAAAGCAGAAAAGAACACAGACAACGCCGAGGGCAAGTATGTAATAAAAATCGAGTTTGGCGAAAAGTCAATTTACATTGACAGCCTCAAGGCTGAAAGCCCCGACGACGTAAACTCTTTTGTCGAGCTGCTGCTCGAGCTTATAGAGGAGAAAATAAGACGAAAGGGAGTTGTATTTGCGTAATGGAAAAATTACCGTTTTTAATGTTCCGCGAGCATAGCTCCCTCGAGTACGCTTTGCTCATTTCGGAGAAAAGCTCTTACAAGGGAGCGGCGCGGGACGTAACATATACGAGCGTGCCAGGGCGCAGCGGCGACCTTTTGACCGACAACGGGCGCTATAAAAACATCACTATCCCGTATAAGCTCTCGTTGCTCAATACGACCGACCGCAGCTTTGCGGTGCTCGCACATCAAATAAAGGGTTGGTTACTCTCCGAGGCGGGGTATTTCCGTTTGTGGGACAGCTACGACGGTAAATACTTCCGCCTTGCCTCTTATAACGACGAGGCGGACATAGAGCAGGAGCTCCGCGAAACGGGCGCGCTCTCGCTCTCTTTTAACTGTAAACCGTTTAAGTATTCGTTTGAGGGGCAAAGCCCCGTCGTATTCACGGCGGGCGGCTCCTTGTATAATGCCGAGTTTTTCCCGTCGTCGCCGTATATCAAAATAACAGGCAGCGGCACGGTAACGCTCACTATCAATAATGCCTCGTTTACATTTTCGGATATAGACGAGTATATAGAGATAGACTCCGAGGCTATGAACGCCTACAAGGGCACCGTAGCCAAAAATAACAAAATGACGGGAGCGGGCTTTCCGACGCTCGCCCCTGGCAAAAACGTTATTGCCTGGACGGGAAACGTTACGCGGCTTGAAATCGTGCCGAGGTGGTGCTGCTTATGATACCCGTACTCTACAACAAAAGCGAAACGACCTTTACTCATAACGGCGAGGGGCTGCTCTCCGAGGCTGTAAAAGCAACCGTAACGGAGGAGCGCAACGGCAGCTATGAGCTTTCGCTGCAATACCCTATTACGGGACGCTTTTACTCCGAAATTACAGAGGGCGCGATTATAAAAGCAAAAGCCAACGAAACGAGCAAGCCGCAGTTATTCCGCATTTATAAGAGCTCGAAACCTATAAACGGTATCGTTACATATTCGGCGGAGCATATCTCCTATGACCTTAACGGCATACCGCTGCTCGGCTTTTCGATTAAGAACGCAACCCCGCAAATGGCTTTAACAAAAGCTATCGAGGGAGCGGCTCTCCCGTGCCCGTTCACGGCGTATAGCAATATATCGACGCTGAACAGCACGGAAATATTAACGCCGTGCTCGGTGCGGGCGCTCCTCGGAGGACAAACGGGCTCTTTGCTCGACGTTTGGGGCGGAGAGTATGAGTTTGACAATTTTACAGTAAAGCTCTATTTGCACCGCGGCAAGGATAACGGCGTAGTTATCGAGTACGGTAAAAATCTTAAAGACCTCAAGCAAGAAAGCAATATAGCGGAGTGCTATACGCATTTAATGCCGTATGCGGTTTATACCGTCCAGGACGAAAGCGGAAACTCCGAGGAAAAGTACGTTTACCTTGCCGAAAAGGTTATACCGCTTACCGAGGCGGAGGACATAGGACATTATAAAGCCTTTATTATGGACTTTTCCGACCGTTTCGGAGATAACGAGGAAATAACCGAGGAAAAGCTGCGAGCCAAAGCCACCGCATACGCTGCGGCGGCAGACCTCGGCACACCAAAAGTTAATATTACCGTTTCTTTCGTGCAGCTTTGGCAGACGGAGGAATACAAAAACATTGCGCCGCTTGAGAGGGTTAAGCTCTGCGACACCGTTACCGTGCGTTTTTCAAAGCTCGGCGTAGCGGCTACGTCAAAGGTCATTAAAACCGTATATAACTCTCTGCAAGAGAAATACGAGAGTGTTACCCTGGGCGACGCTAAAAGCTCGTTTGCGAACACCGTAAACAAGCAGCAAGAGGCAATACAAGAAATCAAAAGCTCCGTTAAAAAGGGACAAGCGGAGGCTACCGAACAGCTCAAAAAGGCAATAGCTAACGCTACGAGCCTTATTACGGGACACTCGGGAGGCTACGTTGTCCTAAACCCCGCAGAAAAGCCACAGGAAATACTCATACTCGACGCGCCGACAATAGACGAGGCGGTTAATGTATGGCGTTGGAATAGCGGCGGGCTCGGGTATTCCTCGACTGGCTATAACGGCGAGTATTCGCTCGCTATGACTATGGACGGAGCAATCGTTGCGGATTTTATATCCGCGGGTATTCTCAACGGCGCGCTGCTGCAAGCGGACAGCGTGCAAAGCTCGGCTATCTCGCAACACTACAAAGCCGAGGTAACAAACGAAATCGGAGAAACCGCAAGCAGCATAGAGCAAGCCTTTGTCGCTGCCGACGAGCAGTTATTAAGCCTTATAACGAGCGTTCAAACCGTATTAACGGGCGACGTGGAAACACTCGAAACGACCGTTTCACAACTGCGGCAGACGGTAGAAAGCCTTACGCTGTCCTACACGTCAAAGACGACGGGCGGAATTAACAATATCCGCAATTCGAGCGGCTTAAACGGCGTTTCGGACGATTGGAGCTATTCGGGCTCCGTCGTAGCACAGCAAACGGCGGAGGCTATCAACAACACCTCCTCGGGCTCTCTCTTTCGGCTGCGTATTGCTACGTTGTCGCAGGAGATAACCGTACTGCGCGGCAAGAAATATACGCTCACTTTCCGCGCCCGTGCAGCGACGAGCAATAGGTGCTACGCGCTGCTCAATAACGGCGGAAACGATACTTATATTTTCGATACGCAAGCCTCGGGCTCCTGGACGGATTACGCGTTAACCTTTACCGCCTCGGGCGATACCGTAACTCTCACGGCGGGGACAACGGGTTATTATCTTTACGTAGCGGACTTTATGTTAGTGGAGGGCGAGCAAAAAACGCATTGGAGCCCCGCACCGAACGAAATATATACCACAAACGTAAAGATAGACCGACGCGGAATTAACATTGCTAACTCGGAAAGCTCGACCGAAACCATAATAGACCATACGCAGTTTGCCGTAAAGCACGCGGGAAATATTGTGTTGACGGTCAATAAAGACTTAACAACATTGCGTAAAACAGAGGTTACGGACGAGCTGACAATAGGCAAAGGGAGGTTTGTACCTCATACGGACGGGCTTAACTTTGTACTGCTTGATTAAGGAGGCGACACTATGGCTGTTTTTACAAGTAAATCTTATGAGGGCAGGTATTTACAACTTACCATAACGGAGTCCGTGAACGTTGCGGCAAACACCTCAACGCTTACTTGGGTTTTGCAGAGCTTAGGCGGCTCGGTTAATTATTATACTACGGGTCCGACAACGGTAACAATTAACGGTACACAAGTCTATTATAAAGCTCGTACAGCGTGGAGTACAAGCCAATTCCCCGCAGCAAAAGGCTCTACAAGCGGTACGATAACGGTTGCGCACGATAGCAACGGCTCAAAAAGTATCTCGGTCGGCTTTTCAACTGCAATTTATACATCAACAGTAACAGAACACGGCGGCACTATGGCTTTAAGCAATATTGACCGTGCAGCCCCGAGCGTGAGCGTTAATGTATCAAACATTACGGCTAACTCTATTAAAATAACGGTTTCCTCCTCGGCAACTGCTAACAAGTGGTGGTATTCACTTAACGGCGGCTCCTCGTGGGTGGAGTTTAACTCCTCAAGCGGAGCGAGTAAGGAAACAACCGTAACGGGGCTTTCACCTAACACCTCGTATACTGTTCAAGCGTGCGCGAGAAAGTCATACAACGGCGTAGACGGGTACTCGGGTAAAACCACTATTAAAACCCTCGGCGGCTCGGTGCTCTCCTCTGTAAGCGTATTAACGGCAGATAATGCGACGGCAAAAATAACGCTTTCGGCTACCGTCTACGATACGAGCTACAAACACAAGCTCGTATTAAAGGACGGCGGCACGACCGTTTTAACCCTTACGGAGCTTTCGCTCTCGAATGGCTCAAATACAATTACTCTTACAGCGGCGCAGCGCTCGTCTATCCTCGCGGATATGGCGGCAAAAAAGAGCTTTACGGGCACGTTTGAGCTTTCGACTTTCAGCGGCTCCTCACAAATCGGGAGCACCTCAACCAAAACGGCAACGGTACAAACGACCGCGGCAAACTCCGCGCCGACATTTTCGGGGTTTACCTATAAGGACACGAACACCACCGCGGCGGGAGTTACGGGAAATAATCAAATTTTGATACAGTCAGTATCAACGCTGCAAGTTATCGCGTCAGCGGCAACAGCCAAAAACGGCGCGACCATTTCGAGCTACTCCGTTTCGGCGGGCGGCTCGACCGCCTCAAGCACAACCGTAACGCTGAACGTCGGCAAAATATACACCTCGGGGACGGTGCCTATAATCGTTACCGCAATCGACAGCCGCGGCTACACTTCCTCGGCTACGGTAAACATTACGGTTATAGCCTATGAAAGCATAGACATAACAACCGCAATTATGCGGCGCGTAAACGAGGTTGAGGACGTAACGCAAGTAACCCTCGAGGGAGATATTACACCCGTTAAGGTTAATAACGTCAATAAAAACACGCTGCGAAAGCTCTATTATCAGTATAAGAGGACAGACGCGAGCTCTTATAGCTCTTTGACCGATATAACGAGCTTTGCGACCTTTACCGACAACGGCTTTACGTTCACGTCGGACGAGTGGTTAAGCCTGGACGCTAATTACTCCTGGTATGTGCGGTTTTATGTTTATGATAACCTAACAGGCGACACGGTAACAATAACCGTATCGCAGGGCACGCCCTTAATATCATTCCGCCGAAAGAAAGTAGGCATAAATAAACGAGAGCCCGCCCAGGCGCTCGACGTTGACGGCAATATAGCCGCAAACGGGGTTATAGTCCTGGGATATGTAGGGCACGTCGAGGGCGATTTTAATAACTACAAAAACGGCGGTATTTTCTTTGCGCCAACAACAAGCGGAATAAGCAACGCGCCGCCAGGCGGAGCGGGCTATCTCGAGGTACTCTCGACAACTGACGGCTTTAACCTTATTCAACGTTACACCGCAACGGCGGAGGGCTGCAAGGTTTATATACGGTCGTTTATCCTTAATACAAACTGGACTCCCTGGACGGAGAAATAAGCAAGGAGGAAACAATATGCAACTTACACACTCTATCGCGCTTGACTTTGGACGCGATACACTCCCTATTACGATTTTTGCAAAGCAGTACGACAAGGAGAGCCGCTTTGTTGAAATTGTGCCCCTCGAGTGCGGCAAGGATTACACGCTCGAAAGCGGGGTAACTGCTCGCTTGCAGCTCACAAAGCCCGACGGTCATACCGTACTCAAAACGGCAACGATTGCAAACGGCGTTATCAAAGTCGAGCTCACGGAGCAAACGCTCGCCGTTGCGGGTACTGCCGTTGCGGAAATCGGGCTTTACAAGGGTAACTCCCTTTTAAGCTCGCAAATTTTCTATATTGAGATTAAGCGAGCAGCTTATAACCCCGACGCACCCGCAAGCTCCGACGAATACCCCGCGTTAATTGACGCGCTCGGCAAGGTTGAAACCTCCGTAGGCTCTGCAAATTCTGCGGCAGCGGCAGCAAATGTAGCGGCAACGAAAGCGGAAACAGCGGCAGGCGGAGCTGATACCGCAGCGGGAGCGGCTAACTCTGCGGCGGCAACAGCTAACGAGGCAGCGACGGGCGCGGAAAACGTTAATATCTCTGCCACACAAACGACAACGGGAGCGGACATTACCGTTACCAACCGAGAGGGAGAACAAACGACCGTACATATTGACACGCTTACAGCGGTTAATACCTGGGAGGATATTAAAAACGCCGTCCGCCTCGGACTCGGAGAGAAACTCTTTCCCGTTGGTTACGAGTTTACCACCCTCGACGCGGACACAACGCAAAATATTATATGGGTTGTACGGGGGCACGACCACCATACAGCGGCAAATAATAAGCTCACGCATACAATGACGCTTGAAACAAAGAACGTTTACAGCTTGTCGAGCGGGGCACAAAAAGCGGTACAGTACGACGCGACCGAGGCTTTCTATTACGCGGCGGAGGAACTCGCAGCGGGCACCTATAATATCACGATTGCAAATCAAGCCTGGTATACCGCCGACAACGGCAAAACGTTTCAATTTGAGCTTACAAAGGCGCTCCCCGTGGGCGGACAGCTTGTATTTGCTATGACCTATAACGCTACCCTCGAGGGCAAAAGCGTTAAAAGCTATGCAAATAAGACTACGACAACAGCGCTTGAAACCGTTACTCTTACGGAGGGCTCCGAGGGTACAAGCCTCGGCACAACGAACGGGAGCAGCCCTAACGTAAACCATATGCACCGCGCTATTTTCGGCAGCAATAACTACGCTCAATCTGCCGTCCGTCAATGGCTCAACAGCGCCGCCGCTGCGGGCTCGGTGTGGACTCCTACTAACGTATTTGACCGTCCCGCGTCCTGGGCTACGAGCTATAACGGTTTTATGCACGGCTTGCCCGCTGACTTCCTGGCGGTTGTGCAGCCCGCCGTACTTGCTTGCCGTACAAATTCGCTCTTTGAGGTTGAAAGCCTCGACGGTACGGCTTTTGCTATCAATCAGCTTTACAGCCTTAAAGCGGATAAGTTTTTCCTACTCTCCCGCCCCGAGATTTTCGGGGACTGGGACAGCGCAAGCTACAAAGACGGTACGCAGCTCGAATATTATAACGGATTGACGGCGACCGAGCGTATCAAACGCGACGCGGCGGGTACGGCGCGTAACGCTTGGTTGCGTTCTCCTTACCCGTCCTACGCGCACACCGCGCGAGTTGTCTACTCGGACGGTACGTTGGGCAACGGCCATGCGTACTACGGTAACGGCGTTGCCCCCGCTTGTATAATCGCATAATCGCAAATCCGCCTCGGTAGAGGCGGGAAAAGCGATTAAAAGGAGGTTTTTATATGAGTGTGCGAAAGGGCGACCGCGGCGAGGGAAAGCTGCAAGTGCTGAACAAAGCGCGGGAGCTCAAGAAATACACCCTCGGGCTGATAAAATCGGAGAAACATTTTCCGAAGTCTACACGGTGGATATATGCCTCTCCGATAGTAAACGAAATACGGGAGGCGTGCGTATGTATTCGGCACGCAAACTCCGTATTCGTAACAAACGACGAGGAGTACACATACCGCCGTATGGAGCAAGTCAAGGCACACGCGCACCTTGACGCGCTTTTAGACCTGGCGGACGACGCATACGACGCGGGCTACATCTCGGGAAATCAAGTAGAGTATTGGACGGGCTTAATACTGGGGACAGACGACCTCTTGAAAGCCTGGATTAAATCGGATAAAGAAAAATATCAAAAATAAATCATAGGGCGGTTGCTATATTTGCGGTACGGCGCGTAACGCTTGGTTGCGTTCTCCTAACCCGTCCAACGCGAACAACGCGCGAATTGTCAACTCGGACGGTACGTTGAACAACAACAATGCGTACAACGGTAACGGCGTTGCCCCCGATTGTGGGATTAGTCAGTATTCAAGTAGTCAAAAGACCAAAGCAGCACAGCTCACACAAGGAGCGACCGTCCTAACTCCGAAAGGAGGAAATATTGCGGGCGACAAAGGTACCTTGCGGGGTAGTCCTTTTATATGCGTCCGCTTTTCTTATGGCATACGAGCAAGTAATTTCCTTTGATAATCTGTATAAAGGCTTAAAAGAGAGCTGCCGTAATATCCGTTGGAAAGATAGTACCGTAGGATATGAGGGTAACGCGCTTAAAAATACCTATCGTTTACGGCAAACGCTGCTTAACGGCACGTACAAAATAGACCGCTACCAACATTTCACGATATATGAGCCGAAACGTCGGGACATTGTAGCCACAAGGCTAAAAGACCGACAATTTCAGCGTTCGCTCTGCGATAACGGCTTTTACGAGCAGATTACAAAATCCTTTATAACAGATAACTGCGCTTGCCTCAAGGGGCGCGGCGTAGACTACACATTAAATCGTATGACCGCACACTTGCGGCGATATTATACCGCGCACGGTTGCGACGGTTGGGTGCTTAAATGTGATATACGGCATTACTTCCAAAGCATACGGCACGACGTAGCAAAGGCGGCAATACGCAAGCGGGTTACAGATACTCAAATTGCGGAGCGGGCTTGCGAAATTGTGGACTCTTTCGGAGAAATCGGGTTAGGGCTCGGCTCCCAGGTATCGCAGCTTGTAGCTCTCGCCGTCCTGGACGACCTCGACCATTTCATAAAGGAGCGGTTGAGAATAAAGCATTATATCCGATATATGGACGACTTTATTTTAGTACACGAGGACAAAGAGTATTTGCGGCAATGCAAAAAGGAAATCGAGGCGCGCCTATCCGCCCTCGGCTTACAGCTCAACGATAAAACGGCGCTTTATCCATTGCGCCAGGGAGTAAAGCTCCTACAATGGCGGTTTATCGTTACCGATACGGGCGCAATAATCCGCAAAATGGGTAAAAAGAAACAAGGCAAGCAGCGCCGCAAGCTCAAAAAGCTATACGCAAAAGAGCGCCGCGGAGAGTATGCGCCAGGGACGGCGCACGAGTCGCTCGTTTCCTGGCTTGCAAACGCCGCCCGCGGAGACACCTACCACGAGCGGCTCAAAATGATAAATTATTTTAAGAATATGGAGGCTACATACAATGCAAGAGAATATCTATAAAAGGCTCGCACAAGCGGAGGCAATGGCAGCGGCGCAGAAAGCGGAAACAATGGAGGTACTGCAAGCAGCGTATAAGCGAGCTTGCGAGGAACTCAACGAGGAGGACGCGGCGGCGTTTGCCCGCAAAATCCGCGATAAGCTCCTTAACGATACCGATAACCGCGTAGCTCTCGACCGCTTTAATATCAGCGTGCCGAGCGGCGGCACCTTTACCGCCTGGCTCTCGTTCTTAAAATCGCTCGGAGAAATCATAACGGGAGCCTGGGCGACATATCGCCAGGAGCTCCGCGACCTCCCCGAACAAGAGGGCTTTCCGTTTAACGTTACTTTCCCCGCCCCTCCCGAGGTTGAGAACAGCGGGACGGAGGGCGAGTAATGGGAAATTATGAGCTTATAGAGGAGCTTTGCGGCGTGGCAAGGCTGCAAGCGGATATTATACAAAAGCAAGCCGAGGTTATCGCTCAAGCGGAAATTGCCGAAAGCGTAGCGGCTGACCTTGCCAAAATGAGAAAACAGGCAGCGGACACTCTCGCCCGCTGCGAAAAAGAGCTTTAAGGAGGCGGAGGCTATGTTAGATACGTTTATATCCTGGCTTATACCGTTTCTTTGCGGCGGTGCCGTAACATTTGCGGGCACTATGCTAATTAAGCTCAAGGCAATTAAAAACGGCTTACAATGCCTTTTGCGAGCTGAAATAATCCGCTCATACGATAAGTATACCGAGCGCGGTTATTGTCCTCTTTATGCAAAAGAGGCACTCACACGGGCATATAAAGCATATCACGCCCTCGGCGGTAATGACGTAGCGACAGAATTATATCACGATATAATGGAGCTGCCGACAGAGCCGCACAAGGAGCAAACCGAGAAAGGAGGAAAATAATACAATGGAGAAAAAGAAAGTATCGGTTGAAACCGTAGTACGTACTATTGTGCTTGTGGTAACGCTGCTTAACCAGGTTTTAACTATGCTCGGCAAAAACCCGCTGCCCTTTGCAGAGGACGAGCTGTACTCTATGCTCACGGCTGCCGCCACCGTAGCGGCTACGCTTTGGGCTTGGTGGAAAAACAATAGCTTTACCTCGGCAGCTATCCAGGCAGACGAGTATTTAGCAGAGCTCAAAAAGACTAACGACGAAACGGAGGAGTAATTTTATGACAAACAAAGAATTTGCCGCAAAACTTAAAAGCATTGCGACCGACTACAAAACACTTTATGTAATGGGTTGTTTCGGCGCTCCTATGACGGCAGCTAACAAAAAGCGTTATTGCAACAACCACACTTACAACAAGCAAGCGTCCCGTCAAAAAATGATTAACGCAGCCTCTGCCGATACTTTCGGCTTTGATTGCGTTTGCCTTATTAAGGGCGTTTTGTGGGGTTGGAATGGTAATGCCTCAAAAACATACGGCGGAGCGGGTTATGCTGTAAATGGCGTACCCGATATTGGAGCCGATACAATGATTACGAAATGCTCGGGAATTTCGACCGACTTTTCAAAAATTGAAGTCGGAGAGGCTGTATGGTTAGAGGGACATATCGGCGTATACATTGGCGACGGGCTCACGGTGGAGTGTTCGCCGAAATGGGAAAACAAGGTACAAATTACCGCGTGCAACTGCAACAAAAGCGGATATAACCGCCGTAACTGGACGAAACACGGCAAACTCCCGTACATTACCTATGTTAAGGAAAGTACAGCGGCTCCTACGTCGCCCTCTAAAAAGTCCGTTGACGAA
>DJET01000005.1:113617-113761 GCA_002431945.1 Ruminococcaceae bacterium UBA5891
GTTATACGCGGAGCTTGGGGCAATGGCGCAGATCGCAAAAAGAGGCTTACAGCCGCGGGCTATGATTATAGCGCCGTACAAAAGCGCGTTAATGAGCTTTGCTCAAACTCTGCAAATTCCACCTCTAAAAAGTCCGTTGACGAA
>DJET01000005.1:113876-147930 GCA_002431945.1 Ruminococcaceae bacterium UBA5891
GTTATACGCGGAGCTTGGGGCAACGGCGCAGACCGCAAAAAGAGGCTTACAGCCGCGGGCTATGATTATAGCGCCGTGCAGAGCCGCGTAAACGCTCTGCTTAAATAGTCCTCCTTAAATTCACATAGGGAAAGCGGCGGGAGTGAGGGAAACCTCGCCCGCCGTCTTTTCGCATTTTACAGGAAAGGAGCTTATAATGGCTGAAACAAAAACACTATACAAAGCAAACGGCGCAGAAATCACATTTGTTAACGCCTCAAAAGAAACCAAAAAGAGTATTGAAAAACTCTCAAAAGAGGCTCTCGGAGCCTCCGCAAAGGTAATAAGAAAAAAATTACGCGAGGATTTACCCGTATATACAAAGCGTTTCAAAAACCATATTGCAAGTTGGAAATTTATAGACAGGGACACAGGGCAACCAACTTTACACATAGGCTTTTACTCTTGGCAAAAAGTCAAAAAGAAAGGCAAGCTACCCTCTCACGCAAGCCCGTGGTGGGTTGAGTTTGGGACAAATCCTCACGTAATACGCCCTAAAAACGCTAAAATAATGTGGTGGCAAGTATCGTATGGCTTTCACGTAAACCACCCAGGACAAGCGCCGAGACATTTATTAAGAAATACTATACAAAATAACATTGGAGAAATACGAGCGGCACAAGAGGAATACCTCGCAAAAATTAGCGAGATAATTAACCCCGACGACCTTAAAATAACGGAAACCGAGGAAGAAGAAACGGACTAATAAAACCAAAACGGAGATACTCTGTAAATTAGAGTACCTCCGTTTTTTTATTTATATATCTTTATTCTCATAGTAACGCCGAGTCCGCACTCGCTATGCTCTATAGACTCAACCGTAACGGCAGCTCTATTATGAGTGTATAGACCTCTCAACTCGTTTACATCTCTGTTACTGACAAAACCTATCTGCTCACCTTTTTTTGTAAATACGCCGATAGTATCAGGATACTCGTCCGTAGGGGCAGGCTTAAAAAATAAATTGTCTCCTACTTTCAATTTTGCTATATTGGTTTGTCGGTGTGTACCGTCCTCATTTAGGTATCTTGTGCCCCAAACGCTACATACCTTTTCTGCAATAACGGTTCCGCCGACATTTCTACGATATAACCAAACGATAAGATACACAAGCCCTACGGGGTAAAAAATAACAAGTAACACTATTTGCCAGGTTTTTAATTTTTTCATAGCGACAACTCCTATATTAAAAAAGTGCGTGCAACTCGCCGCTGCACGCACGAAAAACGCAAGCTCCGAATTGCTACCACACTAATTCTATGTTTTACGCTATAAGACGCAAAAACGAGCCCGCATTTTTACCGAAGTAAAAAGCGCACTTATAGCATAAAACGAAATATTAAATTAGTGTGGTGCCTTTATTATATCAGAAAACCGCCGCGCTTTCAATAATAATTGCAAAAAACCGCAAAAAGTTTTGAAAAAAGGCTTGACATAGGCGTACGCCTATGGTATAATATATTACAGAAAGGAGGTAGAAAGCAATGGAGAACATAACAAAAGCCTTGCAAGATTTAGCAAAAGCAGTTGAGAGTAACAAAACAGTTAAGAGCGTTAAGGTTACAATCACTATGCAAAAGCCGAAACCGAGCAAGGCTAAACCCGAGAGCAAATAAAGCTCATAGGCAGGGACGGGGCGAAAGCCCCTCCCGTAAGTCCTATTATATCATAGATACAACGAAATTGCAATAGGAGGCGTTTTATGTATATTTCAAAAAACGGGAAAGAATATAACGTAACCGAATACCGCGACAAATGGACAGTAAAAGCCGACAGCGGCAAACTCTCGGTTGCCTTTGATGTTTCAAAGAGTATTTGCAAAACTTCCGAGGAGCTGCGGGAGTATGTGTTGAAAAGCGATTTATTTTAAGGAGCGATAATATGTGCGAGCGCAAACAAACCCCACAGGAAAGATACGCGGCGAAATACAAAAAGCAGTTTAAGATTGATTGCATTACTACAACCGAGCAGGATATTATAGAAAAACTCGAAAGCGTCCCGAATAAAGCGGGATATATAAAGCAGCTTATCCGAGCGGATATTGCGGCAAGCAAAACAAAGGATTAACACGTACTCAAAGCCCGTTCCCTCCGTGGGAGCGGGCTATATTTTTTAATAAAACGGAGTGATTTTATTATGAAAAGAACTTTTAAGCATTTAACCTTTAACGATAGGCTGAAAATAGAGGCGTGGCTAAAAGCGGGAGTATCAAAAAAGGATATGGCGCTTATGCTTGGCGTACATTGGAAAACAATTTATAACGAGCTCGCGAGAGGGCAATACGAACACTTGAACAGCGACTATACAACCGAAATGCGATACAGCCCCGATATTGCGGAGGAAAAATATCAAGAGAATTTAAGAGCAAAGGGAGCGGGGCTCAAAATCGGAAACGACCACGAGTACGCTAATTATCTTGAATATAAAGTATCCGTTGAAAAATACGCGCCTGGTGCTATATTGGGCGAAATAAAGGAAAAAGGAATACAATTCAATACCACCATTTCAAAGACTACTTTTTATCGCTATATTACGGACGGCGTTTTTTTAACTATCACAAATGCCGACTTACCCGTAAAGAAAAACAAGACGAAAAAGAAATATAAAAAAGTACGCGCCGCCCGCGCGTCAAAAGGCGAAAGCATAGAGAAACGCCCCGCAGAGATTGCGGAGCGTTCTACTTTCGGGCATTGGGAAATGGATTGCGTAGAGGGCAAAAAAGGTACTAAAAAAACTATGCTTGTACTTACCGAGCGTTATACCCGCTACGAAATTATACGCATTATGAAAGACCATACAGCCGCAAGCGTTGTTAAAGCTCTTAACGGCATAGAACGTACATACGGTGCAGACTTTTACAAAGTGTTTCAAAGTATCACGATAGACAACGGCTCCGAGTTTTCCGACCGAGAGGGACTCGAGCAAAGCTGCCGTCGCGTTGGCAACCGCACAAAAATATATTATTGCCACCCTTACAGCGCTTACGAGCGGGGCTCTAACGAAAATCAAAATAAAATGATACGCCGACACTATCCGAAAGGCGTTAGCTTTGAAAAAGTAACGCCCGCAGACACCCGAAAGCTCGAACAATGGATAAACCATTACCCGAGAGGCATTTTTAACTTTTCGACCTCTGCCGACTTATACGAGGCGTGCTTAAATAGCCTCCTATCCGCCTAAAATAAAATTTTTTGCGACTTTTTGCAATTTACCTCTTGACTTTTCACTATTTTTGCAAAAAGCCGCATTTATAACCGAATAAAGGCAGAACAGGAATCCCGTTTAATTACAGGAATTACTGTTTTGCCTTTAATAGTTTAGCTTATTTTCCTTTAAATATTCTTGCTATACGCATATGCAGAGTGTTCATATAAAACATTGCCATACGCGAGACCGCAATATCATAAAGCACGAAAACCGCGTTGCTAGCAGCCAAAAAAGCGTAAACGCCGTACCTGCCGAAGGTATTAAAATCATCAAGCGAAATTCCGAAAAGCTTTGCAAAAACAAAATAAACAAGCAATACGGCGGCGTTAAAAACCAAAAGCTTAAGCAGCCATTCCGCCGCAGGCTTATGCAGGCGTTCAATTAAAGCCTTAAGTATCGGGTAATATCCGAAAAGGCATATATACATAAGCTTGCTTTCGGGCTCGGCAAAAATAAACACCAATACCGACGCCGCCGCATAAGCCGCAAACGCCCAGCGCGTGTTTATTTCTATTACGATTATCATCATTAAAAGCCCGGTAACTGCGGGAACCGCATATGTTAAGTACGGAAAATACGAAAGCAACATAAAAACCACGGAAAGCGCGGTGATTATTCCGCAAAAGGTGATCTTAGCAGTTTGTTTCATTTTAGCAGCAGGGTATCAGGTCGCCGCCCATACACTCGCAGCAGCAATCGGCGCATATAAGACCTTGGCAAACATCGCACGCGCTGCAGCCGCTGTTTCCGCCGTAGCTGCGGTAAGGATTATACTGCCTTCCCTGTTGGCGCGCGGCGTTTTGCACGGCGTGCTGATATTCCGCGTTTGAGGGATCCATTCTTGAAGCGGTGGTAAAGCTTGTAAACGCCTGATCAAACCAACCGCGGCGGTAAAGCACCGTGCCGTTTAAAAAGTACCACTCTGCGTCGCGCGACTGCGGCGGAACACCGTCGAGCACCTCCTGCGCCTGCTCCAGTCTGCCCTGATTTATAAGATTGCGAACATCGGGGAATGACGAGCCGCCCGTGCCAGCATTATAAGCGCCGCCCGACGTCTTACCCGTTCTGCGCTCCGCCATAATGCTGTCGTAAGCTTCGTTAATCTCCTTCATCTTTTCGCCCGCAAGGTCGGAAAGAGGGTTGTCCGCATAATTATCGGGGTGATATTTGCGCGCAAGCTCCCTGTAAGCATTTTTAATTTCGTCGTCGGTGGCGTTTCTTGAAACGCCTAATACCGCATACGGGTCGGTCATAGTGCTAACTCCTTTTTAAAAGTATCTTCAAGTCCTAAATATATAATATTTCCGATTATCGGCTTATATTTTTTAACGTCCAAAAGCTCAAATGCCCTGCCTGCCTCGTTAGCGCACACGTAAAGCTGCGGTGCAACGCGTTTTTTGGCATATTCGGCGGGGTCGCCGCCCGAAAAGCTTTTTAAGCAGTTATACGAGCCTGTTTTTATATCGCTTGCTAAATCGCACGCCGCGTCTAAAAGATAAATATACCTTCCTATACAGTATCCTATACGGCTAAGCACACGCTTTTGCGTTTTATCGTCGCTGCAAAGGCTGAGTATGCCTGCCAACGCGTTAGCGGTGGGGTCTGCCGCCGCGTCAAGCTCTGTGTAGTTTTCTTTTTCAAGCTTATTCTGCGCCTTTATATAATCCGATACCGTGGTTTCGATTTCGGGGTATTTTAAAGCCGCCTTTTTGCGCGCGCCGTTAAATAAGGGCTTAAGCAGCATAAAGCCCAGTTTTTTTATGCCCTTATTATCGGCAATATTATCGGCAAGCTTATAGTAAGACATTATCATAGCCGCAGCGGCGGGCATTTTAAGCTTATCGCTGTTTTTGCAGAAATTGCATTTTTTAAACGGGTTAAATACGCAGCGCTTACGCTCGATTATATCGCAGCCGGGCGTTAACGCCATATTTATAAGCGCCAAAAAAGTAAAATCATAGCTTAGCGTAAAGCGGGACCAAAGCCCGTATTCACTGCCCATAACGCGGCAAAGCGAGCAATAAACCGCCTTGTAGGTTTCGTATTCCCGAACCTTAAGTTCGGGCTTGCAGGCTCTTACATATCCGAACAATTACCTTTTCACCCCGTTTTTTACATTTTATACGCTGTAAAAAACATATTGGTTAATAATGTGTAAATTTAATATTAAAGTAATTTCTTTAAGAATTTGCCTGTATACGATTTTTCGCACGCCGCTATTTTTTCGGGTGTGCCGGTGCAAACCACCGTGCCGCCCCTGTCGCCGCCCTCCGGTCCTAAATCTATAATATGGTCGGCGGTTTTTATAACGTCGAGGTTGTGCTCTATTACAAGCACCGTGTTGCCCGAATCCACAAAGCGCTGCAAAACCTCGATAAGCTTATGCACGTCCGCCGTGTGGAGACCTGTTGTGGGTTCGTCTAAAATATAGATCGTTTTGCCTGTACTGCGCTTTGAAAGCTCGGTTGCAAGCTTAACACGCTGTGCTTCGCCGCCCGAAAGTGTGGTTGCGGGCTGACCTATTTTTATATACCCAAGTCCCACGTCGAACAGGGTTTTAAGCTTGCGGTATATCCTCGGTATGCTTTCAAAGAACTGCATACCCTCTTCAACCGTCATTTCAAGCACGTCGTAAATGCTTTTGCCTTTGTATTTAATACTGAGCGTTTCACGGTTATAGCGCTTGCCCTCGCATACCTCGCACGGCACATAAATATCCGGCAAAAAGTGCATTTCTATTTTCAAAATACCGTCGCCCTGACAGGCTTCGCATCTGCCGCCCTTTACGTTAAAGGAAAAGCGGCCTGCGGTGTAGCCGTGGGTTTTTGCGTCTTTGGTAGAGGCGAATAGCTCCCGTATATCGCCGAAAACGCCAGTATATGTCGCGGGGTTGGAACGCGGCGTTCTGCCGATAGGCGCCTGATCTATATTTATAACCTTGTCAAGATTTTCTATGCCCGAAAACGATTTGAATTTGCCGGGTATGGTTTTTGCACGGTTAAGCTTGTTAGCAAGCACCTTATAAACAATATCGTTTACAAACGAGGACTTGCCGCTGCCCGAAACGCCCGTAACGCAGGTGAATGTACCGAGCGGTATTTTAACGTTTATTTTTTTTAGGTTATTTTCAGCCGCGCCCTTTATTTCAAGGAATTCACCGTTGCCCGTTCGCCTTTTTTGCGGCACCGGTATTTTTTTTCTGCCGGTAAGATAGTCCGAGGTTACAGACTCGGTGCATTTTTCAAGCTCCGGCACGGTTCCCGAAAATACAATGTTTCCGCCGTGTATTCCCGCGCCGGGGCCTACGTCTACAATATAATCCGCGGCGCGCATTGTATCCTCATCGTGCTCTACCACGATAACGGTATTGCCGAGATCCCTAAGCCGTTTAAGCGTGGCTATAAGGCGGTCATTATCGCGCTGATGAAGACCTATGCTCGGTTCGTCAAGAATATAAAGCACGCCCATAAGGGAAGAGCCTATCTGTGTGGCAAGGCGTATACGCTGGCTCTCGCCGCCCGAAAGCGTGCCCGAAGACCTTGAAAGGTCAAGATATTCAAGCCCCACGCTTTCAAGGAAGGTAAGGCGCTCGCGTATTTCCTTTAAAATGGGCTTTGCTATAATTTCGTCGCGCTGACCGAATTTAAGCGAGGATATAAATTTAAGCTCGTCGGAAACCGACATATCGCAAAGCTCTTTAATATTTTTGCCGCCCACGGTAACCGCAAGGTATTCGGGCTTTAAACGCGCGCCGTGGCAGTCGGGGCAGGGCAGAGCGGTCATATAGCTTTCAATTTCGGCGCGGGCATAATCGCTTGAGGTTTCCTTATAGCGCCTTTCAAGGTTATTTATAACCCCTTCGAACGGAGCCTCGTACGTGCCGCTGCCTAAATCGTTTCCGCGCCTTAATTTAAGCTTAACGTCCCCCGTGCCGTACAGCACCGCGTGCTTTACTTCGTCCGAAAGCTCGCCGTAGGGCGTGTTTATATCAAAGCCGTAATGCTCTGCAAGGCCGTTATAATACATAGTGGCAATAGTGCCGGAATCGGGGTAAAACCATGAATTTACGCCCCAGCCCGAAGCGCGTATAGCGCCGTCGATAAGCGATTTGCTTTCATCGTTTATAACAAGCGCCGGATTAACCTTCATAAATATTCCGAGTCCCGTGCAGGTGGGGCAAGCCCCGAACGGACTGTTAAACGAAAACATTGTGGGGGTAAGTTCGGGTATGCTTATGCCGTGCTCGTCGCAGGCAAAGCTTTGCGAAAACTGCAATTCCTCGCCGCCTATTACGTCGGCTGCCACAAGACCGCCCGAAAGCTCCACCGCGGTTTCAATACTGTCTGCAAGGCGCGAGCGTATTTCCTCTTTTACAACAAGGCGGTCCACAACAATTTCTATTATATGCTTTTTGTTCTTTTCAAGCTTTATTTCTTCTGAAAGGTCGTAAATATGGCCGTCTATCCTCACGCGCACATAGCCCTGCTTACGCGCGCGTTCAAGCTCCTTTGTGTGTTCGCCCTTTCTGCCCTTTACAATGGGGGAGAGTATTTGTATTTTACTGCCCGAAGGCAATTCCATTATTCTGTCTACGATCTGGTCGGTGGTCTGGCGGCTTATTTCCTTACCGCAAACAGGGCAGTGCGGAATACCTACGCGCGCATACAAAAGGCGCAGGTAATCGTATATTTCGGTAACCGTTCCTACCGTAGAGCGCGGATTTTTCGAAGTGGTTTTCTGATCAATTGAAATTGCGGGCGAAAGACCGTCTATGCTGTCTACGTTGGGCTTTTCCATTTGCCCTAAAAACTGACGCGCATATGATGAAAGCGATTCGACATACCGCCTTTGCCCCTCGGCGTATATTGTATCGAACGCAAGCGAGGATTTGCCGCTGCCAGAAAGCCCCGTAAAAACAATAAGCTTATCGCGCGGTATCTCAACGTCTACATTTTTTAAATTATGCTCTCTTGCGCCGTGGATTATAATTTTATCGTTTGCCAAAAAAACGTCCCCTTTTATTTCAGTATGCCCCATACATATCCGAAAACAAATGTTCGTTACTATTTTACAGCATTTTTCAAAAAAAGTAAAGTACGGATTTATAAAATCAGGCCGGTCTGTAATCGACCGACCTGATTGTGTAATTTCTATTTTTCGTTTTCTAAGTCTTCTTCAATAATGTATTTTGGTCTTGCCTTTGCTTCAAGGTAAATTTTACCTATATATTCGCCTATTATTCCGAGCGACAGCATTATAAGCCCGCCGATAGCCCAAACCGAGCATATAACGCTTGCCCAGCCCGGTACGGTTGCGCCTATTGCCCAGCGGACTATAAAGTTTATCAGCATAAGTATGCTTACGGCGAAGATCAGAAAGCCGATAATGGTTATATACCGTATGGGCTTTGACGAAAGCGAGGTTATCCCCTCTAATGCAAAGGAAATCATTTTTTTAAGCGGATATTTGCTTTCCCCTGCAAAGCGCTCGGTTCTTTCATAGTAAACAGAAGAGGTCTTGTAGCCTATCATGGGTACTATTCCGCGCAAAAAAAGGTTGACCTCTTTAAATTCCGCAAGACCTTCTAACGCTCTTTTGGACATAAGCCTGTAATCGGCGTGGTTAAATACCGTTTCGGCTCCCAAAAAATTCATAACCCTGTAAAATGCTTCGGCGGTGAATTTTTTGAAAAAAGTATCTGTTTTGCGTTTTGAACGTACGCCGTAAACGATATCGCAGCCGCCGTAATATTCTTTTAGCATTTCGTCTGCGGCGTTTATATCGTCCTGCAGGTCGGCGTCCATTGAAATTGTTACGTCGGCTTTGTCTTTGGCGGTCATAAGGCCTGCCAGCAAAGCGTTTTGGTGGCCGCGGTTGCGGCTTAAATTAACTCCGGTGAAAATCCCGTCGTCATTATGCAGGGCTTTTATTATTTCCCATGTTTTATCCTTAGAACCGTCGTTTACAAACATAACGCGGCTTTTGTCGCTTACGGTTTTATCCTCAATAAGCTTTTTAAGCTTTAAGCCAAGCCGCTTTGCGGTTTCGGGCAAAACCGCTTCCTCGTTATAGCAGGGAACGACAATATAAAGTATATCGGGCATTGTATTCATTCCTTTCGGAAAAGCTGTTTTATTTACCTTCGCGCAGCTTATTTATTTTATCGCGCAAATAGGCGGCATGCTCAAATTCAAGTATCTTAGCCGCCTGCTTCATTTCGTTTGTAAGGCGTTTTATCTCAGCCTCGCGCTCTAAGCGGGACATTTTGGATACAGGCTTATCGCTTTTAACCTTTTGACCGATTTCTATTATGTCGCGCACGTCCTTTATTACCGATTTCGGCGTTATGCCGTGCTCCTCGTTATAGCGGCTTTGTATTGCGCGGCGGCGCTCGGTCTCGGTTATTGCGCGCTCCATAGAGGGCGTTACGCTGTCGGCGTACATTATAACCTCGCCGCGGGCGTTTCTTGCGGCTCTGCCTATTGTTTGCACAAGCGAGGTTTCGCTGCGCAAAAAGCCTTCTTTATCCGCGTCTAATATTGCAACAAGCGATACTTCGGGTATATCAAGGCCCTCGCGCAGCAGGTTTATTCCCACAAGCACGTCAAATTCGCCGAGCCGCAGATCGCGTATTATCTCCATTCTTTCTATGGTGTCGATATCGTAGTGCATATATTTTACTTTTATATCAAGCCCCGAAAGATAATCTGTAAGATCCTCGGCCATTTTTTTGGTAAGCGTGGTAATAAGCACGCGCTCGTTACGCGCGGTACGCATATTTATTTCCGAAACAAGGTTGTCTATCTGACCCTCGCTCGGTCTTACAGATATGAGCGGGTCAAGAAGTCCGGTAGGACGTATCACCTGTTCTACTGTCTGTGCGGCATGGTTCTTTTCAAAATCGCCCGGTGTTGCCGAAACAAATACCGCCTGATTTACGTGATTGTAAAATTCTTCAAAATTAAGCGGACGGTTATCAAAGGCAGAGGGAAGCCTGAACCCGTATTTAACAAGATTTTCCTTTCTTGCGCGGTCGCCGCCGTACATACCGCGTACCTGCGGCAGCGTTACGTGGGATTCGTCCACAAAAAGCAGATAATCGCCGGGAAAGTAATCAAGCAGTGTTGAAGGAACGCTTCCAGGTTTTCTGCGCGAAAGCACCCTTGAGTAGTTTTCAACGCCCTTGCAGGTGCCTATTTCCCTGAGCATTTCAATATCGTATTCGGTGCGCTGGCGTATACGCTGCGCCTCGATAAGCTGACCGTTTTCGTTAAAAAACCTTACGCGCTCTTCCATTTCTTCCTTAATTTCGTTAAGAGCGTCCTCAAGCTTATCGTGCGAAACTATATAATGCGACGCCGGGTATATCGCCGCATGGGATAAAAACGCCTTTACCTCGCCCGTAACGGTGTTTATTTCGCTTATGCGGTCTATCTCATCACCGAAAAACTCCACGCGTATTGCGTTTTCATATGCGTTTGCAGGGTATATTTCCACCGTGTCTCCTCTTACCCTGAATTTGTTGCGCACAAAATTTATATCGTTGCGTTCATACTGTAAATCCACAAGCTTGTGAAGAAGCTCGTCCCTGCTTTTTTCCATACCCGTTCTGAGCGAGATGACCATACTTTTATAATCGATAGGGTCGCCGAGCGAATATATGCAGGAAACGCTTGCTACTATTATTACGTCCCTGCGCTCGGAAAGCGCGCAGGTTGCCGAGTGGCGCAGCTTATCTATTTCATCGTTTATTGCCGAATCCTTTTCAATATAAGTGTCGCTGCCCGGTATATACGCTTCGGGCTGGTAGTAGTCGTAATAGGAAACAAAATATTCCACCGCATTTTCGGGGAAGAATTCCCGAAACTCACTGCACAGCTGTGCGGCAAGGGTTTTATTGTGGGCTAAAACGAGCGTCGGGCGGTTGACATTTGCTATTATATTCGCCATAGTAAAGGTTTTGCCCGAACCCGTAACGCCTAACAAAACCTGTTCTTTTAAGCCGTTTTTAATGCCGTTTGAAAGCTTTTCAATAGCCTCAGGCTGATCTCCCGTAGGCTTGTATTTTGAATGTAAAACAAATTTATCCACCGGTAATTGCTCCTTTGCGGTGCTTAGCGATAAGGTTAATGCTTTTTTATAAAAGCTTATTGAAATAAGCTGTTTGATGAAATAAAAATCGGCAAGCCTATAATAAGGCTTACCGATTTTTGGCGTTCCCGAGGTGATTCGAACACCCGACCTACCGCTTAGGAGGCGGTCGCTCTATCCAGCTGAGCTACGGAAACATTGCAACTTAAGCTTTCAAAAAATCTTAAAAGCCGTGTTAAGTATCTGTAATTATACCATAAAGATACGGCAAGGTCAAGTTTTATTTGTTTTATAAAAAAACAACTCTGTGTGAAATTATTTTGCCGAAAAAGACTGCAAAAATGCATATGCGGCGTTTTATTAAAAGTGCTGCGCCGTATCGCTTGCCTGCTTTTTGAGATTTAAGTCTTTGCGGTACTGCTGGGGCGTAGTGCCGCAGTAGTGTTCAAACGCGTTGAAAAAAGACGAGTAATGAAGATAGCCTATAATTTCCGATATCCTTTTTGCGGAAAGATCGGTTTCCTGCAAAAGTCTCCGCGCTTCGTTCATACGTATTGAAACAAGATATTCTTCAATGCTTTTTCCGGTATCCTGTTTGAAAATTCGGTACAGGTGGGAACGGTTTATATTAAGCTGTGCGGAAATATCGGATATCTTTATGGAATTTGAAAAGTTAAACTGTATGTATTTTTTTACATTGTAAACGATTTCGCGGTGTATTTCGCGCGGCGAGGCATTTTGCAGTATATCGGTGACATTGCTGATATCATAATGAGAAATAAGCTTAAACAGGTATTCAAGCTTTTTAAACTGTGTTTGCGAGGAAACGGAAAGGTTTTCCGCCGCTTCCTTTATCAGCCCGCAAAGATTATCGGACGGGGCGGAGACAGCCACCTTGCCGTTTCTGAAAACAGTTCTTTCTATGAGCTTTTTTGCCAGCTTTCCGTCAAATGCAAAAAAATAAAATTCATAAGGATCGGTGCCGCTTGCCGAGTGAACGGTTAACACGTTAGGTCTGAATATAAAAGAATCGCCCGCGCCGACGGTATGCGCCTCATTTTCACATTCTATTGTGCCGAAGCCGGATTTTACATAATGAATTATGTACATATCACGATAATTTGAATAGGTATAGTTCGGGGTGCATTTATCCCAGCCGACCTGCAAAAGATTAAGATAATCATTTTTTTCGGAATTGAGAATGTTGCAAAAAAACCTTTTTTGCTCTTCGGGCATATTCTTTACCTCTTTTCTGTTTTCAATACCCTTATTATACATATTTCAGAATTATTTTCAAGACCTATTGCAACAAAAAAGGAAAATTGGATATTTCAGGAAATTTTAAAATTCAGTCGGTCTTTTAATCAAAATGTATTTTTTTATTGCTTTTTTATATTTTTTTTGTATGAAATGAGCAACAAAAAGTAATTTTCAAATAGTATCTGCAACATTAGACTATTTCTTAAACGGCGCGTCTGTGGTATCATAATTATACAGTTTAATTGGGGGCGATATGCATTGCGAAGAAAGCGTTTCCGCTTAAAAAACGGGTTTGCAAACATAACCGCGGATTTATTGCGTTATGTATTCTTTATATCATTCAGCTTTGTGTTGCTTTATCCGTTTGTATACATAATAATCAATTCCTTTAAAAGCTTTTCGGATACATATGACCCGACGGTGGTATGGGTTCCTAAAAATATCTCGGCTGAAAATTTATCGTATGCCGTTAAGTGCTTTAATGCGGTCTCTGCGTTTGCGAATACGTTTTTTTATGAGATAGGGGCGTCGATAGTGCAGTTTTGCTCGTGCGCGGTTGCCGCTTACGGTCTTTCGCGTTATAAGTTCAAGGGCAGGGGAATCCTTACAGGCATTATGATACTTACGATATTGGTTCCCAGTATGATGATAATAACCCCAAGCTATGTAAATTTCAGCCATATGGACTTTTTCGGGATATTAGGGCTTGTAAACAGGCTTACGGGAACGGATTTAAGGCCTAATCTTATAGGCACTCCGCTTGTGTTTTATCTGCCCTCGCTTTTAGGCGTGGGGCTTAAGGGCGGATTATTCATTTATATATATTCGCAGTTTTTTAAAAGCCTGCCCAAAGAGCTTGAGGAAGCGGCGTGGGTAGACGGCGCGGGACCTTGGAAAACATTTTTAAAAATTGTTATTCCGGCGTCCGGCTCGGCGCTTATAACGGTGCTGCTTTTTTCGGTTGTATGGCACTGGAACGATTATTACCTTGCGCAAATGTATATGTCGGAAAATCCGACGTTCAGCGTCGCCCTTAATAATTTCAGCAGCAACACGGTTATGGCGGCGCTTGGGGTAGACGCCAATACCGCGATGATGATGTCGCTGCCGGTATTGCTTGCCGGCTGTTTAATGTATGTGCTTCCGCTTATAATTTTCTATATCCTTATACAGCGCAAATTTATAGCAAGCATTGCAACAAGCGGTATTGTGGGCTGATACTTTAGTTGAATTATCCGTTTTAACAGAATACGGATTTTAAATTATTAAATTTAAAAGGAGAATTTTTATGAAAAAGCTACGTTCTGCACTTTCGCTGTTTTTGGCTGCCGCCTTTATTTTTACCTGTGCGGCATGCGGGAACAAAAACACCGGATCACAGGAATCGGGTATTGACGGCGATTTCTTTACCGATGACGAGGTAGTAATCTCAAACGATACCGACGGGGCGGACTCTAAGACGGGCGCTTCCGATTCAAATACCGCCGAAAGCGGTTCCGCCAACACCTCAAAGGGAAACAAGATAGGCGGAAAAAGCTGGAAAGAGGTTCTTGCCGGTATGCCTAAAAAGCTTCGCGGCACAACCGTAACGGTTTATAACTGGAACCCTGCATACGAATACAGCGGCGCGCCTGCGGCAATTGAGAAATTTGAAAAGCAAACCGGAATAAAGGTTGAGTGGAAAACCGAAAATTTCAATACATATCTTTCAAAGCTTGCTTCAATGGTGGCGTCCGATACCGCGCCCGATGTGGCAAGGCTCCGCAACCCGTTCCCGACCGGACTTTTATCAATACAGCCTATAACCGCAACAGGATACGATTTCAGCGATGACGCCTGGGATAAGGGCGTTATGAAGGATTATACCTTCGGAAACAAAACGTACGGGCTTTCTCTTAAAAATACGCACATCGGCTCTGTTGCTATGCTTATGTATAACTCGTCTTTAATTTCAAAGTATGATTTAGACGATCCGTATAAGCTTTGGAAATCGGGCAAATGGACATGGGATACCTTTATAAAAATGTGCGGCGATTATAAAAAAGCGGCAAACGCCGAGTTTGCATGCGGCGGCGAGGTTGACTGGTCCGTTTGGGCGGCTATGCGCAACAATTCCGGTCCGATAGGGTTTGACGGAAGCAAATTCTATAATAACACATCGGACGCCAAATTCCTTGAGGTAACCCAAAGCATCGCCGATATTTATAATACAAATCATCTGTTCAAGCTTTGGAGCGCCGATGAATTTAACAGCGGAAAATGCCTGTTTTGGTCGGGCGGCGCCGTGTATACAAGAAGAAAGAACGCATATATGGGCTCGCTTAAATCCGCAGGTACGCTGAAAACCGTTCCGTACCCCACGGTAGAAGGTCAGGATAAGTACTATCAGTTCACAAGTAACGAATATGAAGCCTACGGCGTTGTTAAGGGAGCCAAAAATGCAGAGGCGGTTCCGTACTTCCTGCGCTGGTTTATGGACGCCGACAACTATGATCTGAACGCCTTTTTCTGTAATGCGCAAACGCTTGAGGTTTACAATTGGTGTATGTCGCAGGAAAACAAGATATGGGTTACCTGCTATGCCGTTGATAAAAACTACGACAGTGCAAACGCAGACGATTTTTCAAAAATAAACGAAACCCCCGGCGCACAGATCGCAAGCTTTGTAAAGAGTAATTCTTCAATTATAGACGCGCGTGTAAACAGATACAATCAAGCGCTTTCACAGCTCAAATAGATTTTTCAAACCTACTTTAAGGAGCACTGAAATGAAACAACATACTTTAACGGCTGATTTTTGCAGAAAATATTTAAACGCCGCAGCAGCTTTGCTGCTTGCGGCAGGATTGGTGCTGTCAGCCGGCTGCGACGGTAAAAAGGCGGTAACCCCTAAAGACAATGCTTCAAGCTCCGCGTCCTCAAATACATCGGACGGCAGTAACCCGCCTGAACAGGCAGAATCCGCGGCTTCGGAGGTTAATTCGGCAGCCGACCGTCTTGCAGGAACTCTTACTGGAGAAACAACGGTAAAAAAACAGCGCAGCGACGCAAATGAAATAAGGCCCGCAGGCAACTGCGCTTCTTTGTTAAATCCGCTTAAAGGATATGCGGACGACAAGGCGGAGAAAATGCGAAACGGGATTTTGGCTACCGGAAATACCGAACAGTATTATAAGATAACCGGTAAAAAGTATTACGTTTCAGCCGACGGCGACAATGCAAACAGCGGTCTTTCCCCGACAGAGGCTATAAGAAGCGTTGATATGGTCGCCTCGCTTTCCCTTGAAGAGGGCGACGCCGTTTTGTTCGAACGCGGTTCGGTTTTCCGTCTTACACAAACCATTTCGCCTATAAGCGGCGTAATCTACGGCTCCTACGGAAGCGGCGATAAGCCGGCTATATATGCTTCGCCTAAAAACTATGCGGCGGATAATATATGGCAGCCTTCATTAAAGAAAAACGTTTGGAAAGCTGAATTTTCTTATAAGCAGGCAGGATCGATGGTATTCGATCACGGCAAAGAGGTAGGCTTTTTGAAAATTGCGGGCGTTGATCAGCTTACGTCAAATACGGATTTTTACCACAATGCCGATGAGGGAATAATATATCTTTACTGTGATAAGGGTAATCCCTCAAAGGTGTATAAGGATATAGAAATTTGTTCCGAAATGCGTATATTTGCGCTTGCAAACGACGTTTCAAACGTTACGATAGATAACCTGTGCCTGAAATATTCGGGCGACTGCGCCGTTGCGGGACTGGAAAAAAATTCGGATATAACGGTTACAAACTGTGAAATAGGCTATATAGGCGGAATTGAATTCGGAACGGTTCGCTACGGCAACGCAATTACGCTTTGGAACGGCTGCGGCAAATTCAACGTAAGCAATAACTGGATATACCAGTCGTTTGATACCGCTGTAAGTCCGCAGGGAAGCGCGGGATATGAATACACCTCTATAACCTTTACCGATAACCTTCTTGAATACAATAACGTGGACTTTGAGTGGTATGATCACAGCGCCTCGGCTAAATGGCGCAATATCAGGTGCGACGGCAATATAATGAGGTTTACCTCGCTCGGCTGGGGTACGCGCCCGAACGACGCAAGCTATCGCGGAATAGAGGGCTGTCTGCGCGGAGCAACCGCAAATTTTGATTTTTCGGGTTTTTCGTTTAAAAACAATATTATGGATTGTCCGGGACGTGAGGTAATCAACTGGAGTATGAGCAGCGAGCAGCTGGCGGCGTTTGATATGTCGGGCAATACGCTTTATCTTAATAAAACGTACAGAAAAATATTCAACAGCAATCCGGCGATTATGCGAAACCTGAACAACGCGGAAAATACCGCAAAATACTTTAACAAGGATGTAAATTCTCAAACGCTTGAAGAAATTTGGAGACTTTGGGATAAAGACTCAAGCTCAAAAGCGTACTGTTTTGACTGATTATAATGTGCAGGTGAAATTATTGTGAAGAAACTTATAGCGACAGCCACGGCAATATTGTTGACTGCTTGCGTATCGTCGCCGATCTGTTATGCCGCAGATGATAATAACCGAAATGCAAAGGCTTCGGCGGCGTCGGTTGAATATGCCGGAGATTCGTATGATAAATATCTTCACACTTTTTCCGGGGCGGAATATGCCGCCTCGGAGGTGAAATACGGGGAAAGCTGCGTTTTCGGCACCGAAAGCAGGGAATTTGCCGTAGAAATTCCAAGCGCGGGATTTTACAGCGTGGGTATGTCTTACCGTGCAGTCGATAAATCAACCGACGATATAAAGATCGGGGTTGAAATAGACGGCAGCTGCCCGTATGAACAGGCGGCTGAGTTTGAATTTCCGCGTATGTGGCGTAACGAAGAAAAGGTAAGAACCGACAGTCTCGGCAACGAATTTGCCCATAGGCAGGTTCCGTATGAGGAGTTTTACCGCAACTATGCGCTCAGGCTGTCGGACGGCGCCGGTGAAAAATATCTGGTATACTTAACAAAGGGCAGCCATACTGTAAGCATTATTCCCGTAAAGGGAAGCTTTGAGCTTGAATACCTTGTATTCGGCAGCAGCGGACAGCCCGTTGAATACAGCGCGCCGACCGATAATGAAAAGCTGTATGACGGCGAGCCTGTCATAATAGAGGGGGAAAGCGCCGCTCTTAAGTCTAAGCATTATCTTATTGCAAAGTCGGATACCGCCACGGTTGCGGTAACGCCGCACACCGCTAAGGTCAATTCGCTTAATTATATCGGCGGCAACTGGAAAAACGCAGGCGAGACGCTTGTGTGGAATACTCCGGAGCTTGAGGAAGGATATTACCGCATAGGTTTTTCGTTTAAGCAAAATGCCGTTATAGGCAGTATGTCCTACCGCTCGCTTTTGATAGACGGCGCAAGCCCTTTTAAGGAGGCCGAGCAGATAAGCTTCGGTTATGCCGACGGATGGCAGCAGAGCTTTTTTAAATCGGATTCCGGCACGCCTTATCTTATTTATTTTACAAAGGGCGTGCATACGATTTCCCTTTCGGTTACTTCGGGCGATATTTCAAAGGTAAGAACGCTTATTTCCGACGCCGTTGCACAGCTCGGCGAGCTTTATATAGATATAAATATGATAACCGGCGAGAATGTTGACGTATACCGCGATTATGAGCTGTTCTCGCAAATTCCGGATATGGAGACGCGCCTTAAGGACATAAGGAATAAGCTTAATTCGGCGGCGGAAAGGTTATCTGAAATAACGGGGCAAAAAAGCGGTTCGAATTATTCCGTAATAATGAATATGGTTGAGATTATCAACCAAATGCTGAAAAACAAGTTTGAAGCGCACCGTTACAAAAGCTCATATTATTCCAATTACTGCTCTGTTTCGTCGGTTTTGCAGGACCTTAAAAGTATGCCGCTTGACCTTGATAAAATAGCGTTAACGTCCGCAAGCTGCAGCGAGCCGTTTGAAAGATCCGGCTTTTTTGAACAGGCGATTTATTCGGTGCAAAGATTTTTTGTAAGCTTTAGTAAGGATTATAACGGAATTTCCGACGGGGATTCCGATGGAATTAAGCTTTGGGTAAATACCGGGCGCGATCAGGCGCAGGTAATGAGCTCGCTTATAGAACGCAGCTTTACTGCCGATACAAAAATTTCGGTAGACTTAAAATTGGTAAACGCAACTATGATACAGGCCATTCTTTCCGGCAACGGACCGGATTGCGCCGTTATGAATTCGCGCTCGGAGCCGGTAAATCTTGCTATGCGCGGCGTTCTTTACGATTTGTCGCAATTTTCAGACTGCGAAGAGGTTTTAAAGCGTTTCCAAGCAGGCGCGGAGCTTCCGTACCGATATAAGGACGGGCTTTATGCGCTGCCCGATACGCAAAGCTATTTTATGATGTTCTACCGCAGGGATATTCTTGAACAGTTAGGCATAGATATTCCGGTTACGTGGGATCAATTCGGCGAGGCGTATAAAATACTTGCCAGGAATAATATGTCGGTATGGCTGCCGAATAACGTGGCTACGGATACCGCGCAGGTAAACGCGGGAGTGGGTTCGGTTAATATATTCCCAAGCCTGCTGCTGCAAAACGGCTTATCGCTTTATACCGAGGACGGAAAAAGTACAAACCTGCTTTCGGCTGACGTAATGACCGTATTCGGAAAGTGGACCGATTATTACAGTAAAATGAAATTTCCCGTAACGCTTGATTTTTATAACCGCTTCAGGGTAGGAACTACGCCGCTCGGTATAGCGGTATACACTACATATACGACCTTAAAGGTAGCCGCGCCGGAGCTTGACGGTCTTTGGGGCTTTACCGCCGTTCCGGGTACGGTAAGGCAGGACGGCAGCATTTCAAGGGCAAGCTCAGGCGGCGGAACGGGGTGCTTTATACTTAAAAGCACAAAGGCTCCGCAAAAGGCATGGGAGTTTCTTAAATGGTGGACTTCTGCGGATACGCAGCTTAGCTATTCGAACGATATTGAGTCTGTAATAGGGCCGGCGGGACGCGTGGCTGTTGCAAACGTTGAGGCTATAAAGGGCCTTTCGTGGGATACGGGTATGCTTGACGAATTGCTGAGTGCATGGAGTCAGGTTGAAGAAATACCCGAATATCCCGGCAGCTATTATGTTTCAAGGTCTATCTATCAGAGCTTTTGGAACGTTGTAAACGCAAATAAAAATACTAAAGATATGCTTATGAAATACGGCAGGGAAGCGAACGAGGAAATTTCGCGGAAATGGAAACAGTATCAAAGCAGATAATAATGCTTTAAGCTTTATAAAAACGGGGTGAATGATGTGCGACAGAAAAGAGAAAAACGGATACGAAGGAAAATGACAAGGGAAGATATGACGTTTTATCTTATATTGATACCGTTTATGGGCACCTTTTTCATCTTCAACATATTGCCTGTACTGGCTTCGGTTACATTAAGCTTTTTTGACTTTGATATGGTTTCTGTGCCGATTTTCAACGGCTTTGACAACTATATAAGAATGTTTGCGGGGGACCGCGTGTTTTCAAAGGTGGTTGGAACCACGCTTAAATTTGCCGTGGTTGCAGGACCGGTGAGCTATATTTTAGCATTCCTGTTAGCGTGGATGATAAACGAATTTCCGAAGCCGCTGCGTATTCTTCTTACATTTGTTTTTTATGTTCCCTCGCTTGTGGGAAACGCTCTTTATATCTGGCAGATAATGTTTTCGGGAGACAGCTACGCTTACGTGAACAATCTGCTTATAAGCTTCGGATTTATAACGGAGCCTATAACATGGTTTCAAAATGTCAAGTACAATTTTAATGTGATACTTATAATACAGCTTTGGATGAGCATGGGCGTATCGTTTCTCGCTAATATGGCGGGCCTTCAAAATGTTAATACCGAGCTGTACGAGGCGGGCGCAATTGACGGAATAAGAAACAGATGGCATGAGCTGTGGTATATAACAATGCCTTCAATGAAAAGCATACTGCTTTTCAGCGCGGTAATGCAGATACAGTCTGTATTTTCTGCAAGCGCCCTTATGCAGTCGCTTGCGGGATATCCGAGCGTTAACAACTCTGTGGATACGCTGGTTTCTCTTATTACCGATGTGGGCACGCAAAGATATGAAATGGGCTATGCAGCCGCGCTTTCCGTTTTCCTGTTTTCGGTAATACTGATAGTAAGGTATCTTATAGGCGGGCTTTTAAGTCTTGTAGGGAAAAGCGACAGCTGAGAGCCGCGCGGCAGGGTAAAGCCGAGTTATTTTTGTAGGAGTTGAATTAAGTGGTTAAGAACCGATCACAGTATAAGCGTTACACCCGTTCAAGGGCGGGCAGCTTCGGTTACTTTTTAATACTGGCGCTTGCCGGAATATTTATGGTTTTTCCGATGCTGTACTGTATTATCACATCGTTTAAGCCTTTAGACGAGCTGTTGATTTTTCCGCCGCGTTTTTTTGTGGCAAGACCTACTTTGGCGAATTACAAGGCGTTACCCTCGCTGTTAAGCAATCTTCAGATACCTATATCAAGGTATGTTTTCAACAGCCTGTTTATTGCGGTTGTTTCTACGTTTCTGTCGATTATTGCAGGCTCGCTTGCGGCGTTTACCTTTTCAAAGTCAAAGGTAAGGGGAAGAAAGCTGCTTTTTGCAATTGTGCAGATAATGCTTTTATATAACGCGTATACTCTGAGCGTTCCGCAATATTTAATATTTTCGTATTTAAAGATGATAGATACATACTGGGTATATATTCTTCCTGCCGTTCCGTCGGCGGTAAACTGCTTTTTAATGAAGCAGTTTATGGATGTAAGCGTACCCGACGCGCTTATAGAGGCCGCAAGAATAGACGGAGCCGGCGTTATAAGAATTTACTGGAAAATTATAATGCCGATAATGAAACCGGCGTGGATGACGGTTTTGCTGTTTTCGTTTCAGGGTATGTGGTCGGCGGTTCCGAACGGAACGGTTTTCAGCGAGCAGCTCAAAACCCTGCCGTATGTTATGAGCTCGGTTACGGCGGGCGGCATTGCGCGTGCCGGCACCTCGATGGCAATTACGGTTATTCTTATGCTGCCGCCGATTTTGGTGTTTTTGTTTACGCAGAGCAATGTAATGGAAACTATGAGTAATTCGGGTATTAAATAATGATTATCAACAGTTTTGGTCGGGAGGGAAAGAATTTGTCAAAAAAGCTGCTTGCAATAATTTTTGCAGCCGTTATGTTTATATCGGCGGTAATTCCGTCTGCCGCTGCGGCTACGGATACGTATACGCGCGCAGATGTTAAGGGCAATGATTTTGAATACAGGCTTTCCCGCGAAATGTATACTGCAAAAAAAGAGATAACGGCTTCGTCGCTCGGTCTTTCACAGGCGCTTGAGGGACTTACCGATGTGTGCTTTTGTGAAGACGGCACAATACTTGTGCTTTGCGGGGAAAAGTCGCGTCTTATAAAAATAAATTCGGATTATACTCTTAATTCGGTGATGGAAATAACTCAAAGCGACGGGAATACGGTTGACTTTACTGGTGCAAAGGGAGTTTATTCGGCGAAAAACGGCGATATTTACATAGCCGATACTCTTAACGCAAGAATTATTATAGCCGACGATTCGGGAAGGGTTAACAGCATACTCGGTCTTCCGGAGTCCAAGCTTATACCCGAAGGCTTTTTGTACCAGCCCACCGCAATAGCAAAGGACAAAGAGGGCTATACGTATATTTTAAGCTTCGGCTGCTTTTACGGGGCGTTGCTTTATTCGCCGGAGTACGAGTTTTTAGGCTTTTACGGTGCAAACACGGTTAAAAGCGGCGCGCTTGATACGCTTAATTATCTTTGGGATAAGCTTACGGGAAACGACGAAAAAAAATCGGCTGACGTAAAAACCCTGCCGTATTCGTTTGTGGATTTTGATTTTGATTCGGACGGATATTTGGTTACCTGCACCGGAAATACCGAAGGCTCCGAAAACGGTGAGGGACAGATAAGAAAAATCAGTCCCACAGGCGCGGATATACTTTATAAAAGAGAACTGAGCGGCGATACGGTTACGTCTTCTGCGGTAAACTTTTTGGAAAAACAGCTTGTTTTACGGCGGGATATGACCGGCGCATATGTGGCGCAGAATATAGTTTCAACCGCCGTAAGCAGTGATAATTACATTTTCGCACTGGACAGAACAAACGGCACAGTTTATATTTACGATTCAGAGTGCAACCTTATGTCGGCGTTCGGCGGCGGAATAGGAACCGGCGAGCAGTTAGGCGTGTTCAAGGCGCCGGTTGCGCTTGCGGTAAATGACAATGCAATTTTGGTTGCCGATCAGGAGGGTAACGCCGTAACCGTTTTTGAGCCTACCGAATACGGCGCTCTTTTAAGAGCGGCACAGTCGCTTTATTTAAAGGGCGATTATGAAGAGGCAAAGGATCTGTGGAAGCGGGTGCTTTCCTACGATCGCGGCAGCCAGCCGGCTTACCGCGGGCTTGCAATGGCTTACTACAACGAAGGCAATTATAGGGAAGCGCTTAAAGCGGCGCGTATTGCGGTTGATTATACTGTTTACGATTTGGCGTGGCAGGCAATTTTATCTGATTTTTTTGCAAAGAATTTTATATGGCTTGCGGCTTTGGCGGTTTTAGCTGCGGCGGCAATAGTAACAGGCGCCGTAAAGCTTAAAAAATCGGGCTTTAAAATTAAAAATCCGCGTATAAAAATTGTGCTTGGTGCTCCTCTGCACCCGTTCAGAAGCTTTGAGGAAATGAAGTATAAGGGCTTGGCTTCCTACAAAATATCCGTTGTGATCACGGTTTTGCTTTTTGCTGCGTTTGCGCTTAAAAAGACGGCGGCAGGCTTTTTATACACGAATGTTACGGCACGGAATTATAATATTATTTATACCTTTGCCTCAACGGCGGGGCTTTTGCTGCTGTGGTCGTTTGCAAATTGGCTTGTTTGTTCAATCTTTTCCGGTAAGGGAACCTTTAAAGAGGTATATGCGGCAACGGCATACTCATTAACTCCGATCATACTTTACATGTTTATTTATACTTTGGTAAGCCGTTTTGCTCCGCTTTCTTCATCGGGGCTGTTAAATGGAATAGGAACCGCTGTAGCGCTATATTCCGCGTTTATTATGTGCGTTGCAATTATTGAAGTGCATGAATTTGATTTTACGAAAACACTTCTTACGGCGGCTGTTACGGTATTTTTTATGATTCTGATTGTATTTGTTATATTTATGTGCGCAATTTTGCTTAAACAGCTGGGCACCTTTATTTATTCTGTTTATTCGGAAACTGCGTATAGGTAAGGAAAAACACAATTTCTTTTAACGGAGGCCTATTTATGCGAAAATCTTATGCAAAAAGCAGAGTGATAAAAGCAATCTGTGTTTTGCTTGCCTTAAGCTTTAATATAAGCTGTTTATCGGGATGCGGTAAATCCTCCGCAACGGGAAATTACAAAAACATAAACGGCGTTGCCGTTGACTCCTGCGTGCTTGGCAGTAACGCGAATTATGAGCTGAGGTGGGACTCTGAGGCGGGCGCAGTCGTTTTATGCCCGGCCGCGTTAGGAATACAGTGGTCCGACATTTTATACGGGGAATATAAAGAAAACGGCGGAAGTGCAAACGGAAACAGCCCGATAACGATTACCGTTTCGGATAACACAACCCTTAAATGGGATAATATCCGCTCGTATCAGGAAAAGGAAGACGGTTATTTAAACACGGTTTGCAAAAAGCTTGAAGACGGAATACGCGTCACATATTTTTTTAAGCGATATAAAATTGCAATTCCGATAGAGTATAGGCTTAGGAACGATTCGCTTTGCGTTTCGGTAATATCCTCTAAAATACTGGAAAGCGGCGAAAAGTACAAGTTGGTTTCGGTAACGCTTACCCCCAATCTTTGCAGTGTTAAAAACTCGGAAAACGGCGCGTATCTTTTTGTTCCGTCCGGCAGCGGAGCGGTTATGTATGCGGCTGAAAATGCAGACGGGGTAAGGAGCTTTTCGGGCGAGGTTTACGGCGAGGACGCCGCAAGGCAAAAGCCGAATAACTTTACCGACGGCGAGCCGCTGTTGCTGCCGGTGTTCGGCGCGGCGGGCGGCGGTGCCGCAATGCTCGGAATAATTGAGAGCGGCGCCGGCTCTGCGTTTATTGAAGCCAAGGCGGGCAACGAGCGGCTCGGTTATTCAACAGTAGGCGCAACCTTTTATTTAAGGGGCTACGATGAATTCAGGTTTGCCTCTCTCGGAACGGGAAATATTACAACAAAACGGATAGCGGACGATCTGTGCGGAGATACCGTTTCGGTCGGCTTTTATCCGCTGTACGGCGAACAGGCAAATTATAACGGTATGGCGCAAAGATACAGAAAATATCTTGAAGACAATAAAATGATCACAAAAAATAAAGCGGAGTATTCGCCGTACAGCGTTACCGTGATAGGCGGAACCGAGGTTACAAAAACCGTTATGGGTATGCCGAAAACCGATTTAACGGCGGCAACCTCGTTTTCCGAAACTAAGGAAATAATTTCAGCCTTGTTAAAGGATAACGGAATAGCTCCTGTTGTGAGAATGATGTATTACGGCGACAGGGGAATAACCCCCGGAACGATAGGCGGCGGAAAAGGCTTTGCCTCTGTTTACGGGAACAGCAAAGCGCTTGATTCTCTTAATAAGCTTTGCAGCGATAATAAGATTACTTTGTTTATGGATTCGGAAATTGTACGGTTTACAAAATCCGGAAACGGAGTATCGGTAAATTCGGGCAGCTCTAAAACCGCAATAAAGCATATTGCCGAGAGATACGCTTATTCGCCTATAAGATTTCAGGACGAGGGGAAGCCCGTGTATGTTATATCGCGCGGAAGGCTTGAAGACGCCGCGAACAGGGCGATAAAAAAGACAGTTAAGAGCGGATTTGCCGGAATAAGCCTTTCTTCGCTCGGAAATACCGCTTTTTCAGACTATTCCTACGGCGGCGAATATGCAAACAAGCGTAAAATTGAGGAGCAAACAAAGCGTATATTCGCAAGCGCTTCAAAAAACGGTTTGCAAACTGCGGCGGCAGGTGCAAACAGCTATGCTGCGGCAGCGGCGGATATACTGTTCGATGTGCCTGCGGAAAACGGCGGATACGATGTGTTTGACAGTCAAATTCCGTTTTATCAAATGGTGTTCGGAAATTCAGGTCCTATGTATACAAGAGCCGTTAATATATCGGAAAATCCGCTTAAAACGGTTATGTGGGCTGCAATTTCGGGAATGGGTATAGGCTTTACCGTTTGCGCTTCATATATTGACGGCTCTGATGATTTGGCGCAGTATAAGCTGTATGCGGCATTATTTGAGGATAATGAAAGCCTTATAACCGACGCGCTTATCAAAACCGGCTTTAAGGATTGCTTTAACGCTGTGTGTGACAGCGGGCTTTCAAGCTATGAAATGCTTGACGGTAATATAAGCAGATCAACCTTTAAAAACGGCGCGGTTATTTATGCCAATCATAATTCCGAGCCGTCGGTATCACCGGCAGGGGAGCTTGCGGCTTACGGCTTTAAGCTGCAATAAGCAGGGGGGAAAACATATATGTCAAAGCAACCGTCTAAAAAAGGTCTTGAGAGCAAACGAATGCGTTACGGTTATACCTTTGTGGCGCATTGGGTACTCGGACTTATACTGTTTTTTGCCTATCCGCTTATCAGCTCTGTAAAATACGGCTTCAGCGATGTTAAAATCGAACCCGGAGCAATAACGTCAAGCTATGTAGGGCTTAAGCATTTTCACAAGCTGTTAGCGGTGGATCCGAATTATCTTACGGATTTAAGAAATTCGCTTGGTATGATATTTTACTCACTGCCGATTATTATTGCCATAAGCCTTATATTGGCGGTGCTCTTAAATCAGAAATATCACGGCAGAACATTTTTCAGGGCAATATTTTTTCTTCCGGTGATTATGTCCACATCTGTTGTAATGAATATCTTAAGCGGTGAATTTGTTACAATTCCTTTGTTTTCAACAGGCGAATCCGGAACGGGAATTATAGATTATAAGGAAATACTGACAAATTTAAACGTTCCCTCGGCGCTTACTCCGGTGCTTACGTTTTTGCTTTCAAACACAATAAGCCTTGTTTGGAACTGCGGCGTGCAGACCATTCTGTTTCTTGCGGGACTGCAAAGTATACCGGATTCTCTTTACGAGGTTTCAAAAATAGAAGGCGCTAACAGGTGGGAAGAGTTTTGGTGGATAACCGTACCGAGCCTTCGCAATATAATCTCGCTTGTAATGATTTATACTATGATCGATCTGTTTTCGGATATGAAAAACGAAGTTGTTTCGTCGGCATACGGGCTTATGGTGGGTCAGGAATTCGGCGAAAGCTCTGCAAGGCTTTGGTTCTATTTCCTTATAGTTATCATTGTAATAGGCACCGTTTACGGTTTATATCAGCGTTTATGCGTAAAACGCTGGGAATAAAGGGGCTTGTATATTTTTATTGGGTATATCCCGGAAAGGAACACGTTTATGAAAATAAAACGTATTTTAAGTATAGCTTTAAGCTTAATGCTGTTAGCCGGTACATTAACGCAGTTTATTTCCGTTTCGGCCGATACGCAGGACGACCTGCAGGAGAATAAGTTTTACATAAGCAGGGACGGCAACGACGGTAAAGACGGCAAAAGCCGCGCAAACGCGGTAAGAAACGTAAAAAGGGTTATCGAGCTTATAAACGCCGCGGGGCTTGGTGAAAACGATACCGCCACCGTTTATGTGGACAGCACGGCAGACGGCAAGCCGCTTACGGCGGTTGAAACTATGAACGATGTTGTAAGCTATTATAACAACGAAAATAATAATAAGCTGCCGCTGTACGCCTGCACGGTCACCTTTACATCTTATAATACGGACGAAAGCGGTAACGGAAGCGATTACCTCGGCTACGGTCACACAAACGATGTTTCGAACAGCTTTTGTTCATTGGCAGGGCCTACGGTTTTTGAAAATATAACATTGCTTGACGTTACGGGAAGAGAAGATAATTATTGGATAAATTATTTTAACGCGCGCGGAAATACCGTTATATTCAGAAATGTAAGATGGAGCTATATTGAAAGCAGGAACTGGGGATATAAAACCGGAGTTAAAAAAATAATTAACGATAAGAATAAATGGACGCAGGAAAATATTTTTTATGCCGGAAACCAATATAACAATGCCGCGGCAGCGGCTTTGGAAAGAACCTCATCGCAGACGGCAGCCTTTGAGGGGGACGACGGCTATAACCTTCCGAAGACATTTGCATTCGGCAACAGCTCCCCGAAAGACGAGTTTAAACGAAGCTTTGCGGGCGACAGCACGTTTATATGGGGAATTAAGGATAAAGCGCTTAATTCGGCTTATCTTACAAACGCAAAGGGAACCGCAGGCGACGCGGCGGCGTTTAATTATAACGGCAATGTAAATATTGTTATGAAAAACGGCGCGAAAATAAATAACATAAAATTGGCGCCTGATGAAGAAAATTATATTGCTCCGAATATTACGGGTGCGGTACAGCTTATTGCAAACAAAGGCTCGGTGCTTAATCAGGGCGATATCGACGGGCTTAAGGAAAGGTATAAGGTATACGCAATAAGCAATAACAGCGATACGTTCACTCTCGGAGTAACCGATACGGCAGGCAGGTATTCGGTAGAGGGCAGCGGTATAGCATATGTGGTTACAAACGGAAGAATATACTATTCAAAGGACGGATATATTTCCGTTCCGGAAAATAAAGACGGAAATCTTACGCAGTACAATGTTTTTTCGGCTGAAAGCATAGAGTCGCTTAAGGAACTCGGCTGGAAGGAAGACCCGAACGATTCGGGCGTATTAGTGCCTAACAGCGGCATAAGCGATAAGTATTATCTCCATGTTAAAAATAACGGCACCGGCGGCGAGGATTTCCTCGGCGTAAGCATAGATAAGGATAAGCTTGAGGCAGGCAAGAAATACAGACTTTCATTCGATTACAAATCTATGGAGTCTGCCGACGTATTTAAAAGCGATATAGTACGCGTTCAGGTTATGGCAAGCGGAACCGATTGGAAGAAAAACAGCGAGTGGGTTTCGGATTCGCTTAAAAAGGCTGTAATCAAAAAAGGAAAGGATACAAACGGCGAGTTTGAAACGGTTGAGCTTTCAAATGACGGCACTACCGATAAAGCGGAGCTTACCTTTACCCTTGACGCGACAGACAGGGACAGATACGGTATTGTTTTCAATTTTATACCTAATCCCGGCTTTGCCAATGCAGAATATTGGTTAAGCAACCTTAAGCTGTGCGCCGAGGGAAGCGATGAAAATATTTTGGTGAACGACGGCACAACCCCGTATATGAAGGGGTGGCATTCATTAAGAATAGGGGTATTCGCTTCGGATATAGCTAACGTGTTTAAGGTTGAAAGAGAAAAAGCGGACGGTACAAAATACGGGTTTACCGCCGAATACATAGATAAAATTCCCGAACCGGAGCCGCCGTCGCCCGAACCGCCGGCAGGAGAAAAAAAGATGCTTTATTTCAGAAACGGGTCGGGCTGGGCGTCTGTTTGCTCGCGGTTTGAATGCGAAGCGGGCAAAACCTATAGATTTGAAGCAAGCATTTCATCACAGACCGATTTTCAGGTTTTTGCCGCGCGTGACGGCGACCGCACCGCTTTTGAGAAAAACGCAAAGGTTATAGAAAAAACCGAACACGGCGAATATTTCCACGCGGTTTATGAGTTTACCGTGCCCGAAAATGCCGATTATGGGCGGGCGTTTACGGGTATAGCCATACCGTCGGGCGCTTCCGGTTATCTTTTTGATGTAAGTCTTTACGAAAGGGACGACTCTGAAAAGACAGAGCTTTTAAGCAATCCCTCGTTCGGTTACGGTCTTGATTACTGGGCATACGACTGGTATGCATGGTTTATCGTCGGTCAAAAGGGGTTAGGGCTTACAGAATGGACCGGCGGCAACGGCGCGGTGCTTAAAACAATGGATTTCAGCGAGGACGCGCTTATTCGCTATACCGATGATAAGCGCTTTAACGACGGTACCTGGTGGAAGCCCGAAGACGCAGAAACCGCCGAAATAACAAAAACCGCAACGCTCAGCGGCACCCTTTCAGATCAAAACGGAAAGCCGCTTGCAAACGTTAAGCTTTTGCTTGAGGGCGATAACGGCATTAAGCTTAATGCCGTTACGGACAAAAACGGTCGTTTTGTGTTTAAAGATATTGCAGAGGGCTTTTATGACCTTTACATTATAGGCTCGGACGGTCAGAAAAGGGCGACGGATTTCTTTACAACGCTTGAGGGCGGAGATACCGTTACCGCAAGGCTTACTCTTGACAATTCGCAAACTAAAACGGAAAACAATAACGGGGTTACGAATACCGGCAATAAAAGCGGTGCGGAAATAACAGGCAGTACGTTAAAGGGCAAGGTTTACACAAGAGCGCTTAAAACCGTTTCAAACCTTAAGCTTGTTATAGACGGAATAGGCGACGTCGTTACCGATAAGGACGGATATTTTGAATTTAAAAATGTTAAGCCCGGTAAATACACCGTTTACACAATCGCCGAAAACGGGAAAAAATATGTTTTAAGAGAGCTTGAAATTAAGGAAAGCGTGGAGCTTTCGGTTAAACTGCTGTACGACATAAAAACAAGCGCCGATAAAAACGAAGAGCAGAACGGTGTAAATGTTTTGCTGATCGTTCTTTCGGCTGCGGCGGGAGTTGTCGTAATAGGCGGCGCGGCGGTTCTGATAATATTCAGAAAAAGGATTTTTAAGTAAGGGCAATGTCGGAAATGGTATATTCGGATACCGTTCGCTTGAAAGCCTGTATCCGAATATACGATAATTTCCCTTAGTGAGCTAAAAAATCAAAGAGGAGATTGCTATGAAATTAACGCGTACCTTAAGCATAGCACTTAGCATTATGATTTTGGCGGGAGCCTTAACGCGGATCATTCCGGCATCGGCAAATACAAACGGTAATTCGGCAAACGAATTTTATATAAGCGTAAGCGGAAGCGACGAAAACAACGGTACAACCCACAATACGGCGGTAAGAACCGTTAAAAGGGCAATCGAGCTTATAAACGCCGCAGGGCTTGGTAAAAACGATACTGCCGCCGTTTATGTGGACAGCACTGTAGACGGCGCGCAGCCTGCAAGCGTTACTGATATGGACGAGGTTGTGAGCTATTATAATCATAAGGCAGAGAATACTGCTGAAAATATAATTCCGAATCATACCTGTACCGTAAGGTTTACCTCGTATAACAGTACAGACGGCGCAATGGACTATTTGGGATATGGAAAAATGCTTACAAGGAACAGTAACGGTGTTTTTGAAGGCTACGGTTATTACCTTTCACTGGCAGGACCTACCGTTTTTGAAAACATAATTTTGCTTGACATTTCCAAACAGGGCCAATACTGGGATAATCCGGTTAATATAAGAAACAATACCGCTATATTCAGCGGCGTTAAATGGTCATATATTAAGGAAAGCGGAGAAATAGTAAACGACGCTCAAAAAGCGTCTGCAAGAGATTTGTTTTATGCGGGAAACACGCAAAGCTTCTATAATTTGCAATACTTTGAAAGGTCTGAAAGCATAACGCAGACAATTGCTTTTGAAGGCAATAATCAATATAACCTGCCTAAAAGCTTTGCTTTCGGAAATTCAAATTCTTCGTGGGAATACGGCGGGAAAAAATTTAACGGTAATACTACGTTTGTATGGGGAATTGAAAATAAAACGCTTAATACGGTTTACCTTGCCTATGAAGCCGGAACAGACTCAAGCCTTGCGTTTAATTATAACGGCAATGTAAATATTGTTATGAAAAACGGCGCAAAGATAAGCAGTATTAAGGTAAGCCCCGATGAAAGCAACTATTTAAGTCCTAAAATCTCAGGCGCTATACAAATAGTTGCAAACGCAGGCTCCGAAATAAATACGGCTGATATTGCGGCAATAGCCGAGGCATATACGAGCAATAGCATTTACACAATAGCAAATAACAGCGGTGATATTACGCTTGATGTAACCGATACGGCAGGCACATACAGCGTTGAATACAACGGCAGGGAAAACGGCTTTGTATATTATATTGACGCAGATAAAAAGCTGCATTATTTTGATTATCCGCAAAACTTAACATTACCTTGCGGTTTTTTGTGCGAAGTTTCATACCGCGAAAGTCTGGAAGCAATAAAAAATCTCGGCTATAAGGATTCGGGCGTAAACGGAATTTTGGAGCCGATAACAGACGCAGATTATATGCTGCACCTCAAAGCCGACTCCGCCGGACGCGGCTTCGGCAAGGATATGGCTGTTTCTGCGGCGAATATAACGCTTCCGGCAGGCAAATATACCGCGCATTTTAAATACGGCGCCGAGGACGGTTCCTTTAATTGCGACGGCTTCAGCCAAATAATTTTTGCAGATTGGTTTAATACAACAAGATACGGAAATCCGGGTATATCCGAAAGAAAGACTCTGTTCAGCACAGGCAACGGTGCCGACGGCGAAAGCGCGGCATTTGATTCGGAATATACGGCAAACGGCGGCGTGAACGAGCTTACGCTGAGTTTTACATTAGGCAGCGAGTCGGCGGGAAATCATACCGTAGGCTTCGGCTTTACGGGAAAGGGTGAAATATACCTATATGATTTAACGCTTAAAGCCGAGGACGGAAGCGTGATTATCGGTTCCGTTAAGGATTTAAAGACCGTATCCGGCGTGTTTTCCGCTGATGAAGCTTTACTTTATGACGAGGCTTTGTTTGTACCGTCGGTTTATGATATAAACAGGGACGGTAAAACCGATTTTACCGATTTAAAGCAGGTGCGCGGCGAATTGCTGTCAAGCGGTACCGCCGATGTAAACGGCGACGGCACAAGCAACATCTGCGATCTGGTTTCAATAAGCAGTCAGCTTAAAAAGCAGGCAGGGGAATTTGAGGTTAAGGAATACAGCACGGCATTAAGCGCGGAGCTTGTGGGCGTTACCGATAAAAATCCGATTTCATACGCCGTAAGCGAAGAAATAACTGTTACGGTAAAGCTGCTGCAGAACGGCAAGCCGGTATCATGCCCTTACTTTTATTACGAGCTTCAAACCGAGGACGGTAAAAATAAATCGGAAACCGTTTCGGGCGAAAAGGGAATTTTAACCCTTAAAACCACGCTGAGCAAGGCGGGTTACGTTAAATATATTGTAAGAGCGCTCGATGCTGATAAAGCTAAGCTTGCCGATATAAGGGAATTCAGCGGCGGCGCGGGAGCAGGATTTGAAGATATAGGAAAGGCAAAATCACAACCGGCGGATTTTGAGCAATTTTGGAGCAGCAAGGTAAGTACGCTGTGCGAGCCCGATGTTTTGGAGCAAAAGGAAATATCCAATCCCGCAAGCGGGTATAAAGGATATATTATCAAATTGGATATGGGCTCTGCGGATCCGGCGTATGCGTATCTTACATATCCCGAAAATTCCGAAAACGGTACTCTTAAAGCGGCAATTATTTATCATGGGTACGGCGTTAATAAAATATCGCCTATTTATGTTAAGAATACGGTTTCGCTTTCGGTATGCGCTCACAGTATGGAGCTTGACGGAACCGCCGAATATTATAAGGATATGCAAGCGAAGCTTGACGGCTACGGCTTTAAAAAGGTCGGAGATACAGAAAACAGCGATAAGGAAAAGGTATACTTTAAAAATATGCTTTTGCGCGATTTGCAGGCGGCGAGGTATATTATGAATAACCCGCTGTGGAACGGTAAAGACCTTACAATAAGCGGCGGCAGTCAGGGAGCGTTTCAGGCAACCGCAGTTGCGGCACTTTGCCAAAAAGCAACCGAGCTTAATATCACAATACCGTGGCTGTGCGATATAGGCGGCGAAACATCGGGAAGAATAAACAGCAATTTCAGACCTTCCTTTACGGAAGCGTTGAGCTATTACGACACCGTAAGTTTTGCAGCGATGCTTAATAAAAACTGCAATGTAAAAATAGAGGCAGGCCTTGGCGACAGAACCTGTCCGCCCTCCGGTGTGACCGCGCTGTATAACGCAATTAAGGCGCCGAAATCGATTTTGTTTACCCAAAACCGAACTCACGAATATAGTCCGGAAATCGCTTTTGTTTATGAAAAATAAAAAGAGAGGGGCTGATTTTAAAAACTTACGTTTGGAAACTGTAGGCTGTCAATAAACCGAATATTTAATTTTCGCAGAGCTTAGACTCCCATTTGAAAGAGAACGGATTGCCACACACCTTGCGGCGTTTGCAATGACTAAATGATTTGTCATTCTGAGCGCTTGGCGCGAAAGAATCCGTAATACCCTTAAAAGAGAACGGATTGCCGCAGCCGTTTACACATCTCGCCTGCCGGCTCGGTCGGTG
>DJET01000005.1:147983-155446 GCA_002431945.1 Ruminococcaceae bacterium UBA5891
GCAGAGGTGTCCACCGGACACCCGCACCTTCGCAATGACGGGGGAGCGGAAAACGGATTACCGCGTACCTCGCGGCGTTTGCAATGACAGCTTTTTCGACGCACCGGAGCTTACATACGGTAAGTGAAAGAATTATTTTGTAAAAACAGCAAGCTTAAAAAACTATTAAGCGGTGAAAACCGGAAAGGAAATTACTATGAAATTAAAACGTATTTTCAGCATAGTCTTAAGCATTATGATTTTGGCGGGAGCCCTAACACAGATTATTCCGGCTTCGGCAAATACAAACGGCAATTCGGCAAACGAATTTTATATAAGCGTAAGCGGTAACGACAAAAACGACGGTACAACCCACAATACGGCTGTAAGAACCGTTAAAAGGGCAATTGAACTTATAAACGCCGCAGAGCTTGGTGAAAACGATACCGCCACCGTTTATGTGGACAGCACGGTAGACGGCGCGCAGCCGACAAGCGTTACTGATATGGACGGCGTTGTAAGCTATTATAATTATAATGAAAATTTAATTCCAAATCACACTTGCACCGTTAAGTTTACCTCGTATAACAGTACAGACGGCGCAATGGATTATTTGGGATATGGATATATTGTAGGAGTTTCATATAGCAGGTATTTTTCATTAGCAGGTCCCGCCGTTTTTGAGAACATAATTTTACTTGACATTTCTAAAAGACAGGACTCTTCCTGGGATAATCCGGTTAATATAAGAAACAATACCGCAATATTCAGCGGCGTTAAATGGTCCTTTACCGACGGTAACGGAGTGATAGTAAACGATGCCCAAAAAACATCTACAAGAAATATATTCTATGCGGGAAATTTGTATAACAATACTGCGGCAGCGGCGCTGGAAAGAACTTCGTCACAAACGGTAGCCTTTGAGGGAGACGACGGCTATAATCTTCCGAAAAAATTTGCATTCGGCAACAGCTCCCCGAAATACGACTTTAAACGAAGCTTTGCGGGCGACAGCACGTTTATATGGGGCATTAAGGATAAAACTCTCACTGCGGCTTATTTAGTGGGAGCAAGCGGAACGACAGGCGACGCAGCGGCGTTTAATTATAACGGCAATGTAAATATCGTTATGAAAAACGGCGCAAAGATAAGCAGTATTAAGGTAAGCCCCGATGAAAGCAACTATTTAAGTCCTAAAATCTCAGGCGCTATACAAATAGTTGCAAACGCAGGCTCCGAAATAAATACGTCTGATATTGAGGCAATAGCCAAGGTATATACCGATAATAATATTTATGCAATAACAAACGGCAGCAGCGACATTACGCTTGATGTAACGGATACGGCCGGAAAATACAGTGTAAACGGAAACGGCGTTGCCTATATTGAAACAAACGAAAAAATTTATTATTCGGTAAACGGTATATTAACAGTACCGGGTGGCAACGGCTTAAACAGCTATGAAATTAAATATGCAAAAAGTGCGGATGAAATAATCGGCGACGGAACAGTATGGCAATATTCGGGAACGGCAGGCGTTTTAATACCGAAGCAGGGCGAAAAATATATGCTGCACGTTAAGGGCGCAATAGCTAATGAATATTTAGGGCTGAAAACAGCAAGCGGTAAGATAACTGCTGGAAATACTTATACGCTGTCCTTTAAATACAGAACAGAGTGCGGTATAAACATATTCAGCGAAGATTATGTGCGTATAAAGCTGCTGAGCGGTAAAAAGGCGTTAAGGCAGACGGTCGTTCTAAACGGCAGTGATACTAATACAAAAACCGATTCTACCGATAATAATAAATTTGACAGCGTAGTGCTTAAGGACGATACTATGACCGTAACCTTTTCTCTTACGGAGAATGAAGCCGCAACCGACGATTACCGTATAGCCTTTGTATTTATTCAGAGAGGCAGTTATAATAAGTGGGAGTATTATATAAAGGACCTTAAGCTTTGTGCTGGGAACAGTGACGAAAATATTTTGATAAACACCGGTGTTAAGGCGGATATGCAGGGATATTATGCGGATACCGCAGAAGCAGTTGCCGGTTCGGCGGTGTTTGATTATAACAGAACCGTGAACGGAGAACCGACAGGCGACAAATACCTTGCGGAATATGTAAGCTACTACAACACAAATGCCGACGCAAGCTTTGATATATGTGATCTTGTTGCGGCAAGCGATATTATTAAAAGCAATACGAATTTCTATACTGCGGAGGATGTTGATCTTTTAAGATATAGGCTTTTAGCGCAGTAGCTTTTTTACGCGACAGTCCCCGGAAATATTCCGAGGACTGCCGCGGCATAAATTTATTTGAATATTAAGCCCGGCAGAGATAAAGCTTTAAAATTTTTGTCGGGGCTGCGGTCTCTTTCGGGCTTAGTGTTTAAAAAAGGGGATAAGATTATGAAGCTTAATTATGAAATATACCGCCGCAAGGTCAGGGCTTGCTTTGTGGGAAAATCTGTGGGCGGAACTCTCGGTATGCCGTATGAGGGACCGGTTCAGGTAAATAATGTTACATATTATGATCCTGTTCCGAACGAAATGGTGCCTAACGACGATCTTGATTTACAGGTCACCTTTTTGGAAATACTTATGCGTGAGGGTCTTCCCGTCAGCAGGCTGAAATTAGGGGATCTGTGGAATTTATATAACAGCGGTTCTCTTCCCGATGAATACGGCGTGGCAAATGCAAATTACCGTAAAATGATATATGCGCCGCTTTCGGGCGTATATAATAACGCCTTTCACAGCGGTATGGGAGCGGCTATAAGAAGCGAGCTGTGGGCTTGCCTTGCACCGGGCGATCCGGAGCTTGCGGTTCGCATTGCAACAGAGGACGCCTGCGTGGACCATTCCGGAGACGGGATATCCGCCATACGCTTTTTGGCAGCGATTGAAAGCGCGGCGTTTGCCGAAAACGATTTGAATAAGCTTATTGAAACAGGTATGCGCTATTTGCCGGAGGGCGAGCGTATGAAAAACGCATTTAAGGATACGATTGCCTGGTGGAACGAAACCGAGGATTACATAAGAGTCCGCGAAAAAATACTTGAAAAGTATTCCGTTGAAAACTGGACTGATGTTACAATTAACCTTTCGTTTATACTGCTAGCATTATTAAGCTGTGAAAACAGCTTTGATAAGGCAATATGCCACGCGGTTAATATGGGACACGACGCAGACTGTACCGGCGCTACGGTAGGCGCGCTTTTCGGTATTATGAATCCGGACGGTATAGGCGAGCGCTGGACAAGGCCGATAGGAAATTCGCTTGTGCTTTCCTGCAATATGACAAATATGGCCGCCTCGGCTTCAATAGATGATTTTTGCGATGAAATAGCATTTTGCTGTGAAAAAATACAGGAGTATTATCATTCGGCGGTTTCCTTTGAGAGTCTTCCCGCAGACAGAAAGCAATATGTCATACCGGAGCCGCGCGCTGCCGCGTCTGACGATATTCCGTATGAGCAAAGCGAGGCGCTTATTACAGACGAGCCGCTTGAGGTGCGCGTTATTTACCCCGAAGCAGTGGCATATATGCCGGGCGGCGAAAACAAATTTACGGTTCATCTTATAAATAACGGCGATAAGCCGATGTCCGGCAGCTTTAGTATAGGAACGTCGCAAAACGTTATATGTGAACCGCGGGGCTTTAGTTATAGCTTAAAGCCGTATGAAGAAGAGAAATTTACATTCAGTGTTGAAAAGCCGCTGTGCAGGGTGCGTATAAACGTTAATAAGGTAGTGCTTGCCTTTATTACAAATGGATTGAAATGGTCCTGCTCGTTCGGCTTTCCGGACGCGCGCGTATACCACGTTGAAAACCTTGATACAGGTGAAAAATATGATGTAAACGTGCCGGGCAGCGCCTTTACCGTTCCGGCTGGGCGTTATCGCTATACGCTTAATTTCAAGCTTGCGGCTATGCGTGAAATACGGCTTTCACATAACGGCAAAGCGCGTATGACCGTATATTTAAACGGCGAAAGGATAACGGAACGCGAAGCGGATATGAAGTATGTGCCGGCATTCCACCGCGGCAGCGTAACGAAGGTTACGCCGAAAAGGGAGCATAATGTTCTTGAAATAGAATTTAACAACGACCGCGAGCGCGAGGCGTTTATAGAATTCGGCAGTGTTGGCGACTGCGGCATATGGCTTACCGATGTTGAATGTGAAAAATAACGGGTTGGGTTTTAGATACGACGTTACAGAAAAGAACAAAAATTATTGTTTGCGGGCGTGACGGTTAGGGAGATATACGGTTATGCAGAAAAAGAAAATAGGAAATTTGGAAATTTCAAACGTATTGTTGGGCGGCGAGCTTCTCGGAACGGCAATAGACGAAAAAACAAGCTTTGGGCTTATGGATCGTTACTATGAGCTCGGCGGCAACTGTGTAGATACGGCGCGCCTTTACGGTAACGGAAAATCCGAGGAAACGATAGGCAAATGGATAGGAGCCGCCAGAAGAAGCGGCAAAGAGGTATACGTTTCCACCAAGGGCGGGCATCCGCGCCTTGAAAGTATGAACGTTTCACGCGTAAGCAAGAAAGAAATCGAAGACGATATAAACGAAAGTCTTGCGGCGCTAAAAACCGATACTATCGATATGTATTGGCTGCACCGCGATAACCTTTCAAAAGAGCCGGAGGAAATTCTTGAATTTATGAATTGCTTTATAAAGGAAGGCAAAATAAGAAACTTCGGCGTTTCAAACTGGCACGCTGACAGAATTATTGCCGCCGACGAATATGCAAAGAAGCATTCGCTTTGCCCGATAGTCGCCTCGCAGATAAAGTGGAGTCTTGCCGTTCCGAATGCCGGAACAGGCGATCCTACGCTTGTTGAAATGAACGGTGCCGAGTATAATCTGTATAAAGGCTCCGATTTGCCGGTTGTGGCGTATTCCTCTCAGGGCAAGGGAATATTCTCACTGTTGCAAAGCGGCGGAGTTGAGGCGCTTACAGACGGTATTCGCACCGATTATTTAAACGAAACCAATTTAAGGCGCTTTAAAGCGGCAGACGCGCTTGCAAAGGAATACGGCGTTTCAATTTCATCAATTGTGCTGGCTTACATATATTCAAATCCGGATATATCCGCGCATGTGCTTATAGGACCTGTCAACATAGCCCAGCTTGAGGACAGCTTAAGCAGCTGTGAAATGCTGCTTACAGGTAAAGACATACGGAGCCTTTCTGTTAAACAGTAAAGAATAAAGGTAAATTATGATAGCTTTTAAAAATAATTGTTTTTATCTTAACACGGCAAATACCTGTTATTGTATAGAGATCGCTGAAAACGGCGCGCTGCTGCACCGCTATTACGGTAAAAGGATTGCCGCACAAAGTCTTGATTATTTCCAAAACGGAGTTCACCGTCCCTCCTGCTTTCCGGTGTGCATAAACGGCTGCGTTACAACATACAGTGAGCTGCCGTATGAATACGGAGCCTTCGGAAGAGGCGATACCAGATTCCCATCTTTTAAAATTGAAGACGATAACGGGCGGGTTGTAAGCGAGCTTAAATATGTTTCGCACAAAATCACCTGCGGAAAACCGCCGTTAGATGGGCTTCCGCAGCTTTGTGCGGACGCAAACGACGCACAGACGCTTGAAATAACCGCCGACGATATAGTGAGCGGCATACGCATAATGCTTTATTATTCGGTGTTTGAGGAAACGGATATAATCTCAAGGCATACAAGAGCCGTAAACAATACCGAAAAAACCGTTTATATAAAACAGCTTGACAGCCTTGCTATGGATTTTCCGCCTGATAAATACGAGCTTATAACGCTTTACGGTTCTTGGGCAAGGGAACGCTGGATAGAGCGGTATCCACTGCACCACGGAATTTCAAGTGTGGGAAGCACGGCGGGAATTACAGGTCACGGTCAAAATCCGTTTGCCGCGCTGGTTACGCCGCAAACCACGGAAAACAGCGGCGACGTATACGGCTTTGCGCTTATCTACAGCGGTGACTTTCGCTTTCAGGCACAGATAGGTCAGTTTGAAACAACACGAGTTTCCTTAGGTATAAATTCGGAAAACTTTATATGGGAGCTAAAGCCGCATAAGGAATTTTGTTCGCCGGAGGCGGTAATGACATACAGCTCGGACGGACTTAACGGAATGTCGCAGAGCTTTCACAAAATGTGCAGAAAATACCTCGGAGCCTGCTCTGCGAAGAATATTAAACGCCCGATTGTTTTAAACCTTTGGGAAGCTATGTATTTTGACTCCGACGAAGAAAAAATACTTAAAATGATAGAGCTGTGCCGAGATACCGGAATAGATACCGTTGTGCTTGACGACGGCTGGTACGGCAGGCGAAAGGACGAAAACGGTTCTCTCGGAGACTGGTATGTAAACAGGGAAAAGTTTCCGCAGGGCTTTAAAAAAATACTTTCCGCCTGTAAGAAAAACAATATGGGGCTCGGCGTGTGGATAGAGCCGGAAGCGGTGAACCGAGACAGCGAGCTTTACCGCGCGCACCCCGACTGGTGCATTTCACTGCCGAATGTAAAGCCGCTTGAAAGCCGAAATGAGCTGGTGCTGGATTACGGCCGCCCTGAGGTTGTAGACGGAATGTATAATATTCTTTATAAGCTGTTACACGAGAATGATATTAAATATGTAAAATGGGATATGAATCGAAGCATATCGGACAACGGCTCGGTTTTTCTTGAAAAACGCCGTCAGGGCGAACAAAACCACCGCTTTATACTCGGCGTATATGAGCTTATGGCAAGGCTTACAAAAAGCTTTCCCGATGTGTTTTTTGAAGGCTGTTCAAGCGGCGGCGCGCGCTTCGACCTCGGTATTTTATACTATATGCCGCAGATATGGACGAGCGACGATACCGACGCATACGAGCGTTCGAAAATTCAGTACGGTACAAGTCTTTTATATCCGCCGGAGACTATGTCTGCACATATTACAATCTGCCCCAATCATCAAACAGGGCGTACCGTTTCATTTAACGCGCGGGAGGCAGTGGCTGCTCTTTTCAGCTTCGGGTACGAGCTTAATCTTAACAATATAAGCGAGGACGAAATGCGGCAGATCCCGTTACAGACAAAACGCCGCAAATTTTTGGAGGCTAACCTTGCAAACGCGGTATTTTACCGTCTTTGCAGTCCGTTTGAGGGGGATTGCGCCGCATGGCAGGCGGTATCGGAAAACGGCGAATTCAGTGCCGCCGTATACTTAAGCTCTTTAAATATTCCGAACGGCAGTCAGCGCAGCCTAAAGCTTACCGGACTTAAACCGGAAACCGTTTATGAGGTCCGGCCGTGCGGAATCAGACTCAGCGGATCACTGCTTATGAATATGGGTCTTCCTATACCTGCGGCAAGCTCGGATTTTGAGGCTCATATATTTATACTTAAAGCATTAAAGAATTAAATTCGGGAGGTAAATAAAAATGATAAAAAGCACACCGCCTATGGGCTGGAATT
>DJET01000085.1 GCA_002431945.1 Ruminococcaceae bacterium UBA5891
TTTTTCGACAGACTGAACGCGGTTGCACTAAAGCAACCGCGTTTTTATATAGGCAAAATAATGTATATAAACTGAAATTCCTTTATTACGGCTTAACGGAACGGCATGGCTTTTATTACAGTATTCATAACGTATGTTTTTTACCGCAATGCATTTGCAAACTTTGCAGGGCGGTTTTTTAATGCGGTATTGAAAAATTTTAAAATTGTGATATAATACTTATATATAATATTGTTTCGGAGTGTATTATGCGATTGCTTGCTGTGGGGGACGTTTGCGGTCCTGCCGGTTGTGAAGAAATAAGGCGCGTCTTACCGCGGCTTAAAAGCGATAAAAAAATCGACATTACGGTTATAAACGGTGAAAATTCCGCATTAGGCAACGGAATAACGCCCGAAAGCGCCGATTTCCTTTTTGCCTGCGGCGCAGACGTAATAACCGGCGGCAACCATTCGTTCAGGCGAAAAGAAATTTTACCCTATCTTGATGAAAAACCGTTTTTACTGCGGCCGCACAATCTGCCCGAAGCTTCGGGCAGCGGCTATTGCCTTGTTGATATGGGCTTTACCTCGGCTGCGGTTATAAATTTAAGCGGAAAAATTTATCTTGAAAAGCTTAACGCTTCTTCGCCGTTCGACGCTGCTGACGAGCTTATAAAGCGCGCCGAGGACGACGGCGCCCGAATAACGGTTGTGGATTTTCACGCCGAGGCAACAAGCGAAAAACGTGCGTTGGGGCTGTATCTTGACGGCAGGGTTTCGGCTTTTTTCGGTACGCATACCCATGTTCAAACCGCAGATGAGCAGATACTTGAAAACGGAACGGGGTATATTACCGATATCGGTATGACAGGTCCCGTAAATTCCGTGTTAGGCGTTAAAAGCAGTATTATAATTAACCGTTTAAGGTTAAACGATATGTCTAAATTCGAGTTTGAAAACGGCGCTTCAATGCTGAGCGGCTGTATTTTCGATATTGATAATAAAAGCGGAAAAACAACGGCAATTGAAAGAATTTGCATTAAGTAGGAAAGGGAAGAACGGCATTTGAAATATTTTAAAAAGGCTGCCGCGTTGGTTTTGGCGGTATTGTGCTTAATGTCGGGCTGCCGCAAAAAACAGGAGCTTACTTCTTCGTTTGATAGGTCGGGCGTAACCTCGGCGGCTTCCTCGCGGAATTATATAACGCTGCTTTATTCATCTTCGGATACGTTTAATCCCTACACCGCCGTTACAGATATAAACCGTCAGCTTTGCCGCCTTATGTATGAGCCGCTTGTTAAAACAGATAACGATTTTAATGCTGTTAATTGCCTTGCGGAGAGCGTAACGCTTAACGGTAAAGTATGCACGGTAGCCTTGAAAAACGCGCTGTTTTCAGACGGCTCCGCAGTAACGGCAGATGATGTGGTGTATTCCTTTAACGCCGCCAAAGGCTCCGCTACGGAATATGCGTATAAGCTTTACGGTGCGGTAAGCGCCGCGGCTTCGGGCGGTAAAACGGTTGTTTTTAATCTTGCAAAGGCGGACCCTTATTTTGTAAATCTTATTGATTTTCCCATAATGAAAAAAGGCTCCGAAGCGCGCGCAGATGAAGACGGCAAAGCACTGCCGCCGATAGGCGCGGGGCGTTATGTATCTGACGACGGTATGATAAAGCTTACCGCGAATACAAAATATTACGGCGGAAGCCTTAATATAAATGAAATACGCCTTATAAACGCGCCGGACAGCGAATCGGTTTCGCATTATGTTGAGGTTGGCGCCGCGGATATGTATTACAGCGATATTTCGGACGGAAATATTGTAAGAATGAGCGGCAAAAAGGTCAGCATAAATCTTAACCGTATTGTTTTTATCGGCGTGAATAAGGCTTATGGCGAACTGGCAAACGCCGAGCTAAGGCAGGCAATATCAAGCGGAATAGACAGGAAAGCTATATGCCGCGACGGGTATTATAACAACGCTTTGGCTGCAAACGGCTTTTTTAACCCCAAATGGCAGCCTGTAAAATCGGTGCAAAGTATAGAAACAACGGCAAATAAAGAAATAACTATTGAGAATTTGGAGAAAATAGGTTATAATAGTGTGGACGCAAACGGCATACGCAAAAATTCGGGCGGTCAAAGGCTTGAATTTGAGCTGCTTGTAAACAGCGAAAACCGTGTGCGCGTTTTTGCGGCACAGCTCATTGCGAACCAGCTTTTTGAATACGGCATTAAAATAAGAATTGCCGAAAAAAGCTTTGCGGATTATACCGCCGCGCTCGTCTCCGGTAATTTTCAGCTTTATTTGGGCGAGGTTGCAATAACGCCTAATATGGATCTTACCAACCTTGTGGCAGAGGGCGGCAGCGCCGCTTACGGGGCGGCGGCAAGCAAGCCTGATGTTACGGCTGATACCGCGTCGGATACGGCGTCTGACGCGCCGGCCGAGGAAACCGCGCAGAGCGTTTCCGCAGCGGAGCTTATAAACGGCTTTTACTCAGGCACCAACACGGTAAACGACGTAGCCTCTGTTCTGCAGGCGGAAATGCCGTTTATACCGGTTTGCTACAGAACCGGCGTGCTTTTTTACAATGACAATATCGAAAATGTAAATAATTCCTCTTTAAGCGATATTTATTTTTCGATTGAATCATATAAAATCAAATAACTATTTACGGTGCGCAGAGACAGCGCGCTTTAAGAAAGGATAGGATATTTTATGATAGCTTACGAAACAAGACTCGGCAAAATAGATATTTCTTCGGCTTATCTTTCAAAGCTTATCGGCAACGAGGTAACCTCGTGCTTCGGCGTTGTCGGTATGGTTCCGAGCGGCAACAGGCAAAAGGTGTTTAATAAGCTTACCAAAACATATCAGCCCGATACAGGCATCAGAGTTACGGGAAACGCCGCGGCAATATCGGTAGAGCTTCATATCGTGGTAACCTACGGAATGAATATTAACGCTATTGCGGCAAGCATAACCGAAAAGGTAAAATATGTTGTAAAAGAAATCGCGGGTATTACCGTGAATAAGGTCACCATAAAAATAGACGGCATCAAGGAATAATCCGCTGAGCCTTAAGGAGTGTATATTTTTGTTTAACGGCGATACATTACGCGACGCGATTATTTCCGCCGCAAATAATCTTACAAATAACCGCAAGCAGATAGACGATCTTAACGTTTTCCCCGTACCGGACGGCGATACCGGCACAAATATGTCAATGACACTTGCAAACTCGGTAAGAGAGCTTGAAAAGTTAAGCGGCGCCACCGCGGGTAAGGTGGCTTCGGTTAACGCCTCTGCCTTATTGCGCGGCGCCAGGGGAAATTCGGGCGTTATAACCTCGCTTTTGTTCAGGGGCTTTGCAAAGGGAATAGGCGAATCGGAATTTGCCACAGCCGAAAATATAACCGCCGCATTCGAGCTTGGCGTTAAGGCGGCTTATAAGGCTGTTATGAAGCCTACCGAGGGTACAATACTTACCGTTTCGCGCGTGGCAAGCGAATATGCCAGGGCGGCGCTTGAAGACGGAAAAGACGAATTAGGCGTGTTTGAGGCGGCTATTGATGGCGCAAAAAAAGCTTTAAGCGAAACACCTGAGCTTTTGCCCGCACTTAAAAAGGCAGGCGTTGTAGACGCAGGCGGCAAGGGCTTTGTTACAATACTTGAGGGTATGCTTTCGGTATTTAAAGACGGCGTTATGGTACAGTCCGCCGCAGTCGAAGAAAGCAGCGCGGAAGAGCCTTCCTCAAGAAATGCCGCAGGCGAATATGAAACCGAGATCACCTTTACCTATTGCACCGAATTTATAGTAAACCGCAATAGGGAAATTGATAAACAGCCCGCAGAGCTGCGCGCTTATCTTGAAACGATAGGCGACTGCGTTGTTGTGGTAGACGACGATGAAATAATAAAGGTTCACGTTCATACCGATCACCCCGGTAACGCTATTGAAAACGCGCTTACCTTCGGTCAGTTGGTACACCTTAAAATAGAGAATATGCGCGATCAGCACGAGCGCGCAAAGCACGATGCGGAAAACGCGCAGAAAAAGCCGGCTAAAAGCGCCGACCTTACCGAGACCTTTACTCCCGTAACACCCACAAAACCCGTAGGCTTTGTTTCGGTTTGCGCGGGTGACGGCGTTGCAGAGCTTTTCCGTGATTTGGGCGTTGATACGGTTGTAAGCGGCGGTCAGACCATGAACCCAAGCACCGACGATATTTTAAAGGCTGTTGAAACCACTCCTGCTGAGACGGTTTTTGTTCTTCCCAATAATAAAAACATTATAATGGCGGCAGAGCAGTGCATTCCCATAAGCACAAGAAAGGTTATTGTAATCCACACAAGAACAATACCGCAGGGTATTTCGGCAATGCTGGCTTACGACCCCGACACCGAGGACGAGGCAAACGCCATTGAAATGCAAAAGGCTACCGAAAAAATAGCGACAGGTCAGGTAACCTTTGCCGCGCGCGATTCTGATTTCGACGGTCACAGCATTAAAAAGGGCGAGATACTTGCAATGCTCGGCGGAAAGATATCGTTTGTTGAAAACGATGTTGATAAAAGCGTTTTAAAGCTTTTAAAGCAGATGATCAAGCGCGACAGCCAGTTTGTAACCGTAATTTACGGCGAGGACGTAAGCGAAGAGCAGGCGGCTCTGCTTGAAGAGCAGATAAGGCAGAAATACGGCGCAAAAACCGAAATTACCGTTATAAACGGCGGTCAGCCGATATATTATTACATTATTTCGGTTGAATAAAGAACAGGAGTAAACTTATGCTGACAGCTTCCACCGATATACAGTTCCTAAAGGGCGTGGGTGAAAAGCGGGCAGAGCTTTTAAGAAAAAAGGGCATCGATACCGTCGGTGCCCTTTTGCGCTTTTATCCGCGCGCATATCTTGATTGGAAAAACACCACGCCAATATCCGAATGCCCGTTTGATACCGCAGTTTGCATTAAGGCAAAAATAATATCGCCCATAGAGCAGGCAAGAATAAGGCAGGGTATGACGCTCTTTAAATTCATAGCCGAGGACGAAAGCGGTCAAATGAGCGTTACGCTTTTTAACCAAAAATTTTTGGCGCAAAAGCTGCACACCGGCAGTACATACCTGTTTCACGGCAAATTGGGCGGCAGCTTTATAATGCGGCAAATGTCTTCACCCGATATAAGGGAAGAAAACTTTATGGGCATAGAGCCTATTTATATCGCTTCGGATAAAATGCCGTCCTCTGCGGTGCAAAGGCTTGTTAAAACGGCGCTTTCGTGCGGTATAACGCTTGAAGACGCGCTGCCGCCCGAAGTAGTTAAGCGCGCGGAGCTTTGCGATTACGCTGCGGCGGTTAACAATATACATTTTCCGCTTTCGCGCGAGGCACTGGAGCGCGCAAAAAAACGCCTTGTTTTTGAAGAGCTTTTTGTTTTGCAAACGGGGCTTTCGTTTTTAAAAAAGAGAAAACGCGGTATGGCAGGCTGCACCGTAAAAAGAAATTATTTAAACGAGTTTGAAAAAATGCTGCCGTTCAGCCTTACAAACGCGCAAAGGCGCGTAATTAACGAATGCGTTGCCGATATGTCGTCCGGCAGACCTATGAACCGCCTTGTTCAGGGGGACGTGGGCAGCGGCAAAACCGCCGTTGCGGCGGCACTTTGCTATACTGCCGCAAAAAACGGCTTTCAGTCCGCACTTATGGCGCCTACCGAAATACTTGCCGAACAGCATTATAAAACCGTTTGCGCCATAACCGAAAACACGGGAATTAGGTGTGCGCTGCTTACCGGCTCTGTTCCCAAAAAACAAAAGGAAGAAATTAAAAAAGCGCTTAAAAACGGTGAAATCGACCTTTTGGTAGGCACGCACGCGCTTTTAACCGAGGATACCGAATTTGACCGTTTGGGGCTTGTTATAACCGACGAACAGCACCGTTTCGGCGTTGCACAGCGCGGTAAGCTTTCGGCTAAGGGAAATAATCCGCATACGCTTGTAATGTCCGCTACGCCGATACCGCGAACCTTAGGGCTTATAATATACGGCGACCTTGATATAAGCGTTATAGACGAATACCCCCGCGGAAGACAGCAGATAGACACATTTTGCGTTAATTCGTCTTACAGACAGCGCGTGTATAATTATATTAAAGGCTTTTTAAATGAGGGAAGACAGGGTTATATCGTCTGCCCGCTTGTAGAGGAAAACGAAACGCTTGACATAACCTCTGCCGAGGAATATTACGAAAAGCTTAAAAACGGCGAGTTTAAGGGATATAGCATAGGACTTTTGCACGGTAAAATGAAGCCGAAGGAAAAGGACGCGGTAATGCGCGCCTTTAAAGACGGCGAAATACAGCTGCTTGTTGCCACAACGGTTATCGAGGTCGGCATAGACGTGCCTAACGCCGTGGTAATGGTGATAGAAAACGCCGAGCGCTTCGGGCTTTCACAGCTGCATCAGCTTCGCGGAAGAATAGGGCGCGGCAGCTATAAGTCCTCTTGCATACTTATATCGGACAGCCGCTCGGAAGATACCAAAAAACGGCTTAACGTTATAAAAAATAACCGCGACGGCTTTAAAATAGCCGACGAGGATCTAAAGCTGCGCGGACCGGGCGATTTTTTGGGCAGCCGTCAGCACGGACTGCCCGATATGAAAATAGCCGATATTTTCGCCGACAGGGAGATTTTGCACTCGGCAGGCAGGGAAGCGGAAAAAATGTTAGCCGAAGATCCTGCGCTTTCTCTGCCGGAGCATAGGCTGTTAAGAAAAGAAATAGCCGAGCTTTATAAAAAGCTTAACCAAAATTAAAACAATATGTCATTCTGAGTGACGTTGCGA
>DJET01000030.1:0-2426 GCA_002431945.1 Ruminococcaceae bacterium UBA5891
AGCAACGTCACTCAGAATGACAATGATAAGAAGGCTTAACCGCCGCAAAAAATCAGTTTATCGGCTCTATTAAAGTCACTTCAAAATCTTAATATATTCTTGATATGCATTTTCCCATTCCGTGCCGTTGTCAGGAGCATAGCGCTTAAGTTCTGCCGACTCTGATACGGCTTTTCTTATGCCGTAAAGTCCGTCAATTTCGCCCAAAGCCGAAAGCACAACCCCGATATTTCCCATAACGGTAGCCTCGGTCGGTCCTGCCACAACCTCGGCATTACAGGCGTCCGCCGCCATTTGGCACAAAAGCTTATCCTTAATACCGCCGCCCAAAATATTTATGCGGTGATATTCCCTTTTACTTATTCCCGAAAGCATATTAAAGGTATGCTTATATTTAAGCGCCAAGCTTTCGTAAATACAGCGCATTATCTCTCCGCGGTTTTGCGGTACATACTGCCCCGTTTTGCGGCAAAATTCCAAAACACGGGCAGGCAGATTGCCGGCGGTTTCAAACGATGGATCGTCAACGTCGATAAAGCACCGGAACGCTTTTGCGGCAAGAGCCTCTTTTTCAAGCGTATCAAAGCCTACGTCGTCCCCCTCGCGTTTCCATTGGCGGCGCGATTCCTGTATAAGCCAAAGCCCCATAATATTTTTAAGAAAACGTACAGTGCCGTTAAAGCCGCCCTCGTTTGTAAAGTTAAGCCCTTCCGCCTCAGGAGTTAAAACAGGCTCTGCCGTTTCTATACCGAAAAGGCTCCAGGTGCCGCAGCTTATGTATACAAAATCGTCCGTAAGGCTTGGGGTGGCAGCCACCGCCGAGGCGGTATCATGCCCGCAAACCGATATAACGGGAACCTTTTTGCAGCCTAACTCCGCACAAATATCGTCTGAAAGCATACCGTAAACGCTGCCCGGATTTATTATCGGCGCAAAAAGGCGTTCGGGTAAGCCGAGCTTATTTAACAGCCTGCGGTTCCAATCCTTTTTATAAGGGTCAAACAGGTTTGAGGTTGAGGCGATAGTTGCCTCCTCTTTAATTTCGCCTGTTAGCATATAGGCAAAAAGATCCGGTATCATTAAAAGCTTTTCGGCGTTTTCAAGCTGCTCCGGCTCGTGATTTTTTAAATACATAAGCTGATAGAGCGTATTTATTCGCATATACTGTATGCCGGTATCGGCGTATATTTCACTTTTCGGAACGGTTTTAAAAACCTCATCGGGTATGCCGTTTGTGCGTGTATCGCGGTAATGCACCGGATTGCCGATAAGCTTGCCCCTTTTATCCAAAAGCGCGAAATCAACGCCCCAGGTATCAATACCTATCGCGTCAAATCCGCCGGAATTCACAGCCTTTGTAATACCTGTTTTAATTTCAAAAAACAGCCGCAATATATCCCAGTACATAGTACCGTTTACCGTAACCGTATCGTTGCTGAAGCGGTGTATTTCCCGCATTTCTATTTTTCCGCCCGAAAATTCGGCAAGCATAGCCCTGCCGCTTGACGCACCGAAATCGAATGAAAGAACTCGTTTCATATAATATCCCCCGAATTTTTATATTATAATTATACCAAGAACACTGTACGCCGTCTATGTCCTTTGTTCACTTAATTTACGTCTTGAATTATATAAATACTTTTTATATAATGGGTAAGGTGATATATTTGTGGGATTATCTTAAAGGCGCAAAAAAGCCTATTGTACTTTACGGTATGGGCAACGGCGCAGATAAAATAATAAAGGTTTTGGAAGACTGCGGCATAGAATACAAGGGTGTGTTTGCAACCGACGGCTTTGTACGGGAAAAATACTTTCACGGGTTAAAGCTTTCCTCCTATGGCGGGCTTAAAGAAAAATTCGGCGATATGATAGTGCTGTTAAGCTTCGGCAGCGCAAGACCAGAAGTTTTGGAAAACATTAAGCGCATTGCCGCCGAGCAGGAATTATACGCGCCCGACGTGCCCGTTTACGGCGATGGGCTTTTTACAAAGGAATATGCAATAGAGCATAAAAAAGAGCTTGAATATGTATACGGCCGCCTTGAAGACGAGCTTTCGCGCAGAACGTTTGAAAACGTTATAAAATATAAAATAAGCGGAAAACCCGAATACCTATTTAACTGCGAGACTGATGTTAACGAGCCATACCGTTCGTTTTTAAACCTTGGCAAAAACGAAAGCTATCTCGACCTCGGCGCCTACAACGGCGACACGGTTTCGGACTTTGTATCAAGGGTAAGCGGTTACAGCCTTATTACCGCCGTTGAGCCGGATAGAAAAAGCTTTTTAAAGCTTAAAAGCAATACTGAAAAGCTTAATAATATAAATTATGTAAACGCCTGTATTTCAGACCGCGTAGGGTTTGAAGGCTTTTCAATGCGCGGCGGCAGAAATTCAAGCCTCGGAAACGGCGGGCAGATACCC
>DJET01000030.1:2468-48102 GCA_002431945.1 Ruminococcaceae bacterium UBA5891
CCGCCGTAACGGTTGACAGCCTTAACCCCGACGCACCGTTTACATATATTAAGGCAGATGTTGAGGGTGCGGAAAAGGCGGCGCTATCGGGCGCCGAGAAAACAATAAAGGCAAATAAACCGAAAATGCTTATTTCCTGCTATCACCGCACGGAGGATCTGTTTGCACTTCCGCTTGCGGTTGACGGCATAAGAACCGATTACAAGCTTTATTTAAGACATTTCCCTTCCCTGCCGGCATGGGAACTGAATTATTACTTTATTTAGCAGATTTGCAATAAATAAAAAATTAAAACAGTAATTCTTGACTTTGGCGCATAATAATAATATAATATTATTTATATTGACTTTTTTAGATTATTATTATTTATAAAGGTGGTTTTTTTATGGCAAAGGTAATTAAAATTACCGACGACGGACTTAAAAAGCTTGAAGAGGAGCTTGAATACCTTAAAACGGAGGGAAGAGCCGATATAGCCGAAAAAATCAAGGTTGCGCGCGGCTACGGAGACCTTTCGGAAAACAGCGAATANNAATCGGGAACAGCGATAGAAAGGACCGTAGAAACATGGCAAAAGAGTTTAAGATCAGCACACTTCGGCTGAAAGAACTGGAACAGGAACTGAACTACCTGAAGACGACCCGCGAAAAGGAAGTCGCCGAGCAGATCAAAGAGGCGCGCTCGTTCGGCGACCTCTCGGAAAACAGCGAATACGACGAAGCCAAAAACGAGCAGGCAAAGATAGAAGCACGCATAGTTGAAATTGAAGCTATGCTTAAAAACGTTGAAATAATAGAAGATGTTAAAGGAAATGCCAAAACCGTAATGGTAGGCGTTAAGGTAAGAGTGCTTGACGAAGAGTACGGCGACGAATGCGAATACCGCGTTGTAGGCTCTACCGAGGCAGATCCGAGAAACGGAAAAATATCGGACGAATCCCCCGTGGGAAAAGCGCTTGTAGGCAAAAAGGTGGGTGACGAGGTTATAGTTGAAGCACCCGGCGGAGAGTTTAAGCTTAAGGTGCTTGGCATTTCAAAGTAATATTAAAAGGACGCTAAAACGCCGTTTTACGGCAGACAGGAGAAGAATATGGCGCAGAATAACATTAACAACGCCGAGCAGGATCTTAACGAAATAATGCGTTTAAGGCGCGAAAAGCTTGCCGCGCTTAAGGAATCGGGAAACGACCCTTATCAGGTTATGAAATATGATTTCAATTCGGATTCCGTAACAATTAAGAATAATTACGAAGCTTACGAGGGCAAAACCGTTAAGCTCGCCGGCAGAATTATGTCGCGCAGAATTATGGGTAAGGCCAGCTTTGTAGGCTTTACCGATTGCAGCGGGCCAATACAGCTTTATGTTCGCCGCGACGATGTGGGCGAGGATATATACGCTGCTTTTAAAAAGTGGGATATAGGCGATATTATAGGCGTTGAAGGCTTTGTTTTTAAAACCCAGACGGGTGAAATTTCGGTTCACGCAACGGAAATAAAGCTGCTTTCAAAATCGCTTATTCCCCTGCCCGAAAAATTCCACGGCTTAAGCGATACCGATACAAGATACCGCCAGCGCTATGTTGATCTTATAGTTAACCCTGAGGTTAAGGAAACATTTTACAAGCGCTCGCAAATACTTAAGGAAATTCGCGCATATCTTGATTCAAAGGGCTTTACCGAGGTTGATACCCCGATATTGGTGCCGCTTGAAATCGGGGCTTCCGCGCGCCCGTTTAAAACTCACCACAACACCCTTAATATGGATATGTATTTAAGAATCGAAACCGAGCTTTACCTAAAGCGCCTTATAGTCGGCGGTATGCACAGGGTTTATGAGGTTGGGCGCATTTTCCGTAACGAGGGTATGGATACAAAGCATAATCCGGAATTTACAACGGTTGAGCTTTATCAGGCGTTTACCGATTACCACGGTATGATGGATCTTGTTGAAGAAATGTATACCCTGCTTACAAAGAAGATATGCGGCGGCACGGTTATAACATATCAGGGAACCGAAATAGATATGGGACGCTGGGAGCGCCTTACAATGACCGAGGCTGTAAAAAAATACTCAGGTGCGGATTACTATTCCTGGAGCACAGACGAAGAAGCGCGCGAGTGCGCAAAGCAGCTGCACGTTGAGGTTCCCGAAAACGCAACAAAGGGAACCGTTTTGGCAGAGCTGTTTGACGCGTTTGTTGAAGAAAAGCTTATTCAGCCTACATTTATTTACGATTATCCGGTTGAAAACAGTCCCCTTGCAAAAAGAAAACCCAAAGATCCTGCGTTTACCGAGCGTTTTGAATATTTTATAAACGCTACGGAGTACGGCAATGCTTTTTCAGAGCTTAACGATCCGATAGACCAAAAGGAGCGCTTTGAAAAACAGGTTGCCGCCAAAAAGGCAGAGGAACCCGAATGTAACGCCGAGGTGGATTACGACTATGTAACCGCACTTGAATACGGTATGCCGCCCACAGGCGGTCTCGGTTTCGGTGTAGACAGGCTTGTAATGCTTCTTACAGACAGTGCTTCTATAAGAGACGTTCTGCTCTTCCCCACAATGAAACCGAAAAATCAGTAATTTGTTTTAACTGTTTTAAATTTATAGATATACAAAAAGCGCACCGTTCTGGTTATCTGAACGGTGCGCTCATTTTTATTACTCAACCTGAACCATAACCCGCATAACAAAGCTTTCGGGGTTGCTTTCGGCAAGCTCGTCAAGCAGATACTCCTCGTAAGCGTTGCCGATTATTTTAAGTCCCTTTTCCTTTATAAAAGAAAACAGCTCTCTGTATATACCGTCCGTTTTTCCGTAATCGCCGTAAACATAACCCACAGCGTATCTTCCCTTCGGAATTACGGCGTTTGCGCCCGTTTTATCCTTTAAGGTAAAGCACATATTTGATATAATTTCGGTTTTTCCCGCCGTAATGTTTTCACGGCTTTTAATCTGCCCGCTTGAAAATATCAGCGGGAAGCCCGTTTCCTCGCACTTTGCGTAAAAATCTATAATAAAGCCGTCGGTAATATCGCCGAGAGAGCAGTTGATCTCTTCCCCGATATATAAGGGAATATCCTCGCCGAACTCGGTAACGGATATCGGCAGAACAGACCTTTTCGCAATTTCCTTTCCGAATGTAATTTGCTCAATACGCAGGTTTATCATATTTTCAAGCATTCGTAATCGGCTAAGCTTTTCCTCTGCTTCTTTTAACTGCCTTTTTAAAATTTCGATGGCGGTATCGGGCGAAATATTATCGACTATCGCTTTAATTTCTTTAAGCGGAACGCCCATTTCGCCGAGCATTGATATAAGGCTGATAACGTTTATCTGACTTCTTGAATACAGGCGGTATTTGTTATCTAATACCTTTACCGGCTTGAACAGCCCTATACGGTCATAATATATAAGAGTTTGCCTGCTTATACCCATAAGCTTGGCAAAATCGGAGATTGTAAAATAATTATTTAAAAACATTGCGGCTGCCCCTTGACTGTATAGTAGCTATATAGTTTATAATAGCATAACATCGGCACTTTTGTCAATAAAACTAAGGCAGGTTATTTTATGAAGTTGATTTTACAGTTTTTGAAGCCGCACCGAAGGCTGTGCGTTTTCACAACCCTTTTTATGGAGCTTGATATGGTAGGAATGATGCTTATTCCCACATATGCCGCCGAAATGCTGAACAAAGGCTCGTCAGCCGAGACCGGCTTTAACGCGCTTGTAAATACAGGTATGAAAATGCTTGCTGCGTCGGTAATAGCGGGCGTGGGCGCCATAGTAGGCGGCTATGTTTGCGCAAAGTTAGCGGCAAGAGTGGGCGCGGATATTCGCAAGGCGATATATAAAAAATCGCTCGACCTTTCCGTATATGATTTTCAAACCTTCGGCACGGCCTCTATGACCACCAGAACGGTATCGGATATTGTTACCGTTCAGTTTGCGGTTGTCGGCATTTTTCAAATGATGCTGCCCGTGCCTGTTATTTTTACAGCAGCTGTTATACTGTCGTTTATGAAGGACCCGCTTATCGGCGCGGTGCTGCTTGCCGTGCTAACCATTATTGTTGCGGTAGCCTTCTTTATTATGCGCAGCGCTTCCCCGCTTTTCCGCAGACTTCAAGGGCTGCTTGATAAAATGAGCACGGTGCTGCTTGAAAATATTACAGGCGTTAGGGTTGTGCGCGCCTTTAACAAGCAGGAATACGAGACCGAGCGGCTTAACGCCACATTCCGCGATTATAAGGTAACCTCTGTAAAAGCAAACAGAATGTTTGCGGGGCTTGACGGGCTGACAAATTTTTCAATCAACCTGTTTGTTGTACTTGTTTACTGGATAAGCGGCAGCCGCATTGTTTCGGGCGTTTTCGGCGTTGGGGATATAACGGCGATTATTGAATACTCCATTATGGCGCTGTTCAGCGTGCTGATGGCGCAGATGGTTATACTTTCGTTCCCGCGGGCTATGGAATGTTTGAACCGTATTGACGAGGTACTGTCGTACACACCGCAAATAAGCAATAAAACCGAAAGCGACGTGCCGCTTACCGACGGCGAAAATGTGCTTGCATTTGAAAACGTGTCATTTAGATATGCAGATTCCGATGAATACACTTTGCAGGGGCTTGACTTTGTATGTAAAAAGGGGCAGACCACGGCGGTTATAGGCGGAACGGGCAGCGGAAAATCCACCGTTGCCTCGCTTATGCTCCGCTTTAACGATGTTACCGACGGACGCATTACGCTCTGCGGCGCCGATATCCGCGATATGCCGCAAAAGCAGCTGCGTGAAAGCATTTCATATGTGCAGCAGCGCGCGTGGCTGTTTTCGGGTACGGTTGCAGAAAACCTGCGTTACGGCAATAAAAATGCTTCAGAAGAAGAGCTTATGCACGCGCTTGATATTGCACAGGCAGGAGATTTTGTGCGCGCCCTGCCCGACGGCTTAAACTCATATGTAGCTCAGGGCGGAACAAACTTTTCAGGCGGACAGAAACAGCGGCTTTCCATTGCCCGCGCCATAGTTAAAAATCCGCAGCTTTATATTTTTGACGACAGCTTTTCCGCGCTTGATTTCAAAACCGACGCGGCGCTGCGCAAGGCGCTGATTAAAGAAAAAAGCGATAAAGTCATTGTAATTATTGCGCAAAGAGTAAGCTCCATTCAGCACGCCGACCAAATTATTGTGCTGAACGAGGGCAAGCCCGTAGGTATAGGAAAGCACGAGGAGCTGCTTAAAACCTGCGAGGTTTACAAGGAGATATACGATTCCCAAACAAAGGAGGCAGACGAGATATGAGCCGGGAAAAAACCGCAGATATTGAAAGAGACGCGCCGAGACACGCTATGAAAACCGCAATACGGCTGTTCGGGCAGTTAAGCAACCAAAGAGCACGGCTAATCACCGTTGTTTTTTCCGTTATAATAACAACCGCGCTTAATATTATTACGCCCTATTACAGCGCAGATGTTATGGACTCGCTGATTGCCGCGGTTAAAACGGCAATTACGCAGGGCACACGCTTTGTTATACCGTGGGAGCCGCTCGGCAGGCAGCTTACGGCTATAACGGTTATGTACGCCGCTATGACAGCCTTCTATTTCTTCCAATCCTTCCTTATGGCAAGCGTTGCCGAAAAGCTTATTTTAACGCTCCGCGAGCAGATAAGCGATAAAATTCACAAATTACCGCTTAAATTCTTTGACGCAAGCAAGCCGGGCGAAATACTTTCAAGGGTTACAAGCGACCTTGATAAAATATCCGAAACCCTGCAAACGGGACTTCTGCGCTTTATAACCTCGATAGGCACGATTATCGGCTCTTTCGCGTTTATGTTTTATTTCAGCCCGCTGCTTACGGTAATATTCATAGGATTTACGGCGGTCAGCTTTTTTATTACAAAGCTTGTTGCGGGTAAAAATCTTGAGCTTTCAGCCGTAAGGCAGGAAAAGGTTGCGTATCTTACAGGGCTTACGGAAGAATACTATGCCGGCAGAAACGTTATTAAGGCATATAATAATGAGGAAAACAGCATAACCGCGCTTAACAAGGCGATTGAAGACGTTGCCGCGGCAAATGAAAAAACCGATTTTTTAACCAACAGCGTTAATCCGAGCATACGGTTTTTATCAAGGCTTTCGCAGGCGGTTATTCTGCTTATAGGCTGCAGCCGTATGGCAAAGGGGCTTATGACCTTCGGCGCTGTTCAGGCGTATTTTCAGTATATGGGAATGTGCTCAGAGCCGCTTACTGAGGCGGCATATATGATAAACTCACTGCAATCGGCATTTGCCTCGGCTGAAAGAACCTTTGAATTTTTAGACGGCGACGAGGAGGTTAAGGATACAGCCCGCCCTGTTCCGCTTGAGCGCGCAAAGGGCACGGTAGCCTTTGAAAACGTAAGCTTTGGTTACACGCCCGAAAAAACACTTATGAGGAATATCAGCTTTACCGCAAAGCAGGGGCAAAAAATAGCCATTGTAGGCGCAACGGGCGCGGGCAAAACAACGCTTATAAACCTGCTTATGCGCTTTTACGAGGTGGGCGGCGGCAGAATTACGGTTGACGGTATTCCCACAACCGATTTAACACGGAAAACCCTAAGAAGCAATTTCGGTATGGTTTTACAGGATACATGGCTGTTTAACGGAACCATTGCGGAAAATATTGCCTACGGCAGAGAAAACGCAACACGCGCCGAAATTGAAGCGGCGGCAAAAATGGCGAAGATCCACTATTTCATTAAAACTATGCCGCAAGGGTACGATACTGTGCTTGATAACGACGCCGCGAATATTTCCGTCGGTCAAAGGCAGCTTATTACAATAGCGCGGGTGTTCCTCTGCAATCCGCCGATTTTAATTCTTGACGAAGCCACCTCAAGCGTAGATACAAGAACCGAGACTGAAATAGGCAAGGCAATGTCTCTGCTTATGGCGGGCAGAACCTCATTTGTAATTGCACACAGGCTTTCCACCATACGCGACGCGGACTGTATTTTATTTATGGAAAACGGAAATATAACAGAACAGGGCAGCCACAGCGAGCTGCTGGCAAAAAACGGGGCGTATGCCGCGCTTTATAACAGCCAGTTTGAGTAGACAAATACAACGGATTTGATATTAAATAACGCAATCCGTATTGTTATTTCAAAAACGGCAGATCCGGCAGTCTGCCCTCCTTGGCAATTACAGAAAGCATTTCCGCAAAACCGCGGGGATCCTTGATCTGATACTGCATATGATTATGGCCCTCAAAAATCGGGTAATTGCCCATAGGATAAGCATTTATAACAGCGTTTCTGTATTTAAAGTGCTCTTCAATACTGCCGAACTCAAAATAAGTGTTTTTTTGCAGCGCTTCAGGCAACGGCGGGAACGGTTTATCCTCAAGACTGTCCGACATTTGGCGGCGCATATTTCCGTATTCAAGCGCCTTACCCGCCGCAATAAAATACGGCCTTATCGCGTCGTCATCACACCACATAATCCTCTTAAGCGTACCGCCGTTTGAAAGGTACAGGCTTTTTACAGCCAAATATAAAAACGGCGTCATTATCCGCCGCGTTGCTTTCCCTATTTGTGCAAACTGTCCCCCGTCGAAAAAAACGTGTTCAACGGGTAATTTTGTCTGCATTAAAAAATACGCAGCCAGATCCGCACCGATAGACGAAGCAACCGCAAGCTTTAAGCTTTTTACGCCCTGACCGTGTAAAAACTCCTCTATCTGCCGCACCTCGTCCGACTTACCGAGGTATTTCTGCCCCTTGCAATAAACTGTGGAGGTGGGCATAATACAAAAGTATTCGTCCTGCAAATACTTTGCCACGGGCATACTGCTCTCGCCCGTAACTCCCATTGCATGGAAAAACAGTACGGCAGGCTTCTGCCTGCTTCCAAGTGTTTCAAACAGCATTTTTCTCACCTCTGATTCAGTGAATGAATATCGTCATAATTAAGGACAGCACCGCCGCTGTGACCGCCATACCCACTGTACCGAAAATCCACTTTTTACATTTGTCCTTTGCGGTGATATACGGTTTCAAATCCTCAGTTCCCGGAATTATCCAAGCCCCTGTGTGCCCTACCCACAGGCCGTCCACAAAAAAACGGTCTATAAGGTTCATAACCGAAAGAATAACAAGCATTTGCCAAAAGCCGGCAAAAAAACCGCTTGCACCGTTTATTGCATATGTGCAAACAAGCACATACGCAATATATCCGGGTACGCAAATTGCCTTAAAAAGCAGGCTGTTCCTCTTTATTTTATCATAGGTCGTGAGTCCCCGCTCAACACAGCGTTTCTGTACTTCGGCGCTGTAAAGATGAACCATACCCACCGCGCCGCGGCGTATGCCAACAGCACAGATCAAAACAAGCAATATGCCGAGTCCCAAGCCCTCCGAAACTGTTTTGAAAATCAATTCTTTCATTTTAAATACCTCTCACACTCTTTTTCAAGCTCTTTCCATATCGGGTATTCCGCCCCGTTTTTATCCATAAATTCTTTAAAATCCCTGTTAAGCGCGCTCATTTCGTCAACCGCGTTCATAGCGTGATCGGAAACGCAGATTTTCCCAAGAACGGTAGCGCACATAAGCTTAAAAAACCGAAAACAGGTTTTTCGGTAAGCGGCGCTTTCAAAATCGCCGTCCTCCTTCGGTAAAATTTCATGCCCTGCGTTTTTTATTGCGCGGTAGCCTTCAATATTGGCGTCAATCAAACGGTTAAGATAGGCGTTGTCCCGTTTAATTTTTTTAAGAGCGCCGCCTGTTTTATAGCAGGCAAAAACCGCCGGAATTACAAACGCGGCGTGGCACAGCAGGTAATCCCCCATATTCGGCTCGTAGGCAACCTTATATTTCGTGCCTTTGAAGATCTCGTCTATAAGTTTTTCGGCGGGCGGCGCACCTTTAAGCTGCCCTATTGTAATCTTATGCAAATCAACCAAAACCACACGGCCGTCTTCCCTATGTCCCGCCGCGCTTGCAAAGGCAAACATCACATTTTTATCTGGCAAAAGCGCCGCTGTCTTTGCAGCGCGCACATTATTTCCCACAAATACAATGTTTTCGGTTTTATTTGCTTTTAATACAGCGGTAACCGTTTCAAGCTGAGTATACCGCACCGCAACAAATATTACGTCGTATGTATCGTCAGGCGCAAGCTCGGCCGCCACCGGAATACGGCTGACCGACGCACACGGCGAAAACATATTCTTTATCCTAAGCCCGTTTTTCTCTATTTCCTCCGCCCATTTTCCGCGCGCGAGCAGCGTTACGTCCTTGCCGGCATTAAACAGGCTTTTTGCAAGATTACAGCCAAGCACGCCCGCTCCGAATACCAAAATTTTCATAGTCAAAGCTTCCTTTTTTAAAATATTGTTGAGTTATTTCTTTTTCCTGATCGGGCAAGGTTAGCTAACGCTAACCTCAACGCATTAAAAAACGCCGCAAAAGCACAAAGGCGGTTCGTTTTTTCAATTATAACACAAAGCAATCGTTTTTTCAACAGAAAGTGTGATTTATCAGGTTAAACAAAACAGTTCGGCTTGCTGCCGAACTGTTTTTAACATAAAGCTGTTATGCTATTTATCAAAACCGGGATTGAACGCATAAAAATTATTGCAGTCAAGTCGGTCGGTAGTAAGCCGCAGCGCTTCGCCGAAGCAATCAGTGTAGAATGAATTTGCAATAAAAAAATTATATTTTCCACTTAATTTCAATACTGTTATTTGAGGCGTAAATGCTTTCAATTAAAGCGTCTGTAACCGTAATTTTATCGCTGACCGTAAGTTCCTCCCAATGCTCCATATAGCCGCTTATTTCTTCTGTGTTATTCCCGCATTCATTATCAAGCCTTGCAATTTCGGCATACAGCTCTTCTTTTTCGTCTTCAAGACTTGCAACACGGTTGTTTATGTACTGCATAACCGTCTCATTAGCCGCCGTGATTTTATCAAGCAATAAAGATATTTCCTTGTCTATAGCTTCTATGCGTATTTTCAGTTTTTCGATTTGCAGGTTACCGCTTTCCTGCCTTTGTATGTAAAGCGTTTTAAACTCCGCTGATTTTTTCCGCATTTCCTTAAATACAATTTTATCAACTATATCGGCATTAAGAGAACTAAAGGTGCAGCTGCCGCCATTGTATTTATTATTGCATAGATAATAACGGTTATCGGATTTGGTTTTACACTTGTATATTTTGGCGGTAAGTGCATATCCGCAATTTGCACACTTAATTTTACCTGCAAGCCAAGTTGCCTTCGCCTTAACAGGCTTTGCGGCGCTTTTGTTGTTAAGGCATTTTAAGCGGCATTTAATCCATATTTCCGACTCGACCAATCCCTTATGAGGCGCAATAACCAGCGTATGCCCCGCAATCGATACGGTCTTACGCTTTTTATTATCCCCCGAATACAGATATGCTCCGTTTGTGCCTATGAAGTCTTCGGGAGCATTGGCAATATCAGCTCCCTGTGATTTGAAAAAATCATAAAGCTTATAATCGGCCTTTACATACACCGGATTTATTATTAAGTCACGCAGTCTGCCTCGGTTAAAAGGCTTGCCGTCACGCTTTTTTATGCCCTGCATTTCCAAATAACGCATTACATCACCAAGGGAAGCCTGCGGTTCGGAATAAAGCGAAAATATCAGTCTTACAATTTTCGCCTCATACTCGATCGGCTCATACATTTTAGTGCGTATGCCGTCAATCTGCGTTTCTCTCAAATCAAAGCCGAACGGAACCCTGCCGCCCATATAAAATCCGCGTTTGCTGCGTGACGAATAAGCGTCAATAACACGCTGCTGTATAGTCTCGCGCTCAAGCTGCGCAAAAATCATTACGATCATCAGCATAGCCTTGCCGACGGGCGCTCCCGTGTCAAATTTTTCCATTGTGCTTACAAACTCAACACGGTTTCTTTGGAATACTTCAATTAAATTTGCAAAATCAAGCACCGAACGGCTGATTCTGTCAAGACGATAAACTATAACGCGGTTGATTTTTCCTGCTTCTATATCGCGCAGCAGCTCCCTGAACGCAGGACGGTCAATATTTTTACCGCTGTATCCCTTATCCGTATACACCTTAAAATTCTGTCCAGCCACTTCCCTTTTGCAAAACTCAACCTGACTTTCGGTGGATATGCTGTCTGCCCTGTCAACCGATTGTCTTGCATAAACAGCGTCGTAAAGGCTCACTATTTACTCCCTTTCTCGAAAAAACGAAGCCGTCGACACGGTAACCGCAGCAGCCCTTTTTCTTTAAGATTTACAGGATATATATTTACAAAAAACATCATATAGCTTTGCTTGCGTCAGCAGCTTTATTTTTCTTTTCTCGCAGGCGGAAAATTCGGGCGTTAAATTTGTAACGGTAATAACTCTGCCGCCGATCTTCTGTTCAAAGGTTTCTGTAATATAATTCATCAAGCCGCCAGTCTCCTTTTTTTACAGCCGTTCCCTTTTGTAAAATATGATTTGCGGCTTGTACGATATACCTAAACGCAGTTGATTGGTGGTATAACGCTAATTTCCGATTTATTTTATGATAGCATTTTCAAATCAAATGTATTATAATTAAATAGATAACTCAGAGAAGCACAGAAGGGTGATAACCTTGAACTTTTCATACGGAGAAACCGAGCTTTCCTACCTGCGGCAAAGAGATAAGCGGCTTTGCGCGGTCATTGACCGCATAGGGCATATCGACCGCGAAGTGGATACGGACTTGTTTTCGTCTGTCGTACACCACATCATAGGTCAACAAATATCGACCAAAGCACAGGCAACCGTATGGCGGCGGTGTCAGGACGCACTGGGCGAGGTCAACTCCGAAACGATATTGTCCGCCGGCGTTCCAAAGCTACAAAAGCTCGGTATAACCTTTCGCAAGGCGGAGTATATTACAGACTTTGCCGAAAAGGTCCGTACGGGAGCGTTCTGTCCGGGCGCTGTTGAGCATATGAGCGATGAAGACGCAATCCGTGAATTAAGCAGTCTAAAGGGTATCGGCGTTTGGACTGCGGAAATGATACTGCTCTTTTGCCTGCAGCGCCCCGATATATTCAGCTATGATGACCTCGCTATTCTAAGGGGATTACGTATGGTTTATCATCACCGCAATATTGACCGCAGGCTGTTTGAAAAATACCGCCGCAGATTTCACCCTTATTGCAGTGTAGCAAGCCTGTATCTTTGGGCTGTGGCGGGCGGAGCAATACCGGAATTAAAAGACCACGCCGCCAAAAAAGCATAATCGGCCGATCAAACAAATCCAGAGGTGTAAATTATGATATTTATTCAGCACTACAACTCCCCTCTTGGCGGTATCCTTCTTGCGGCGGACGAAATCGGGCTGACAGGGCTATGGTTCGACGGGCAAAAATACTTTGCCCGCAGCCTTCCGGATGAACGCAGCGAGACAGAAACCCCTGTTCTTTTGGCAGCCAAACACTGGCTTGATATTTATTTTGCAGGAAAAGAGCCTGACCTTCTGCCGCCGCTGCACCCCATCGGTTCCGCATTTCGTCGGTCTGTATGGGATATTCTTCTGCAAATTCCTTATGGGCAAACTACCACCTACGGCGAAATTGCACGGCAGCTTGCAAAAAAGCGGGGTCTTCCCCGAATGTCTGCTCAGGCGGTCGGCGGTGCGGTTGGGCATAACGAAATATCTATCATTATTCCATGCCACAGAGTTGTCGGCACAAACGGCAGTCTGACCGGATACGCCGGAGGAATTGACAAAAAGATAAAGCTGCTGGAGACGGAGCATGCCGATACGGCAGGCTTTTTCGTGCCGAAAAAAGGTACCGCGCTTTAGGCGGAGGAGAATAAATATATGATTATTGCAGCTGCTAAGCAAAAGATGATTGAATTTTACAAGGGCAATATACACGATATCGACCATTTTCTCAAGGTATGGGCAATGGCAAAGACTATCGGAGAGATAGAAAAACTGGATCGGCATACGCAGGAGATTTTGGAGCTTGCCGCAGTGGTGCACGACATTGCTTGCCCGCTGTGCCGCGAAAAATACGGCAACACCAACGGAAAACATCAGGAGCTTGAAAGTCCGCCGCTTGTAAAAGCGTTTTTTAAGGGACTTCCGGTTGAAGGTTCTGACGTAGCGCGCATTTCGTGGTTAGTCGCACATCATCATACCTACACGAATATTGACGGACCGGATCATCAAATCCTGCTGGAAGCGGATTTTCTAATCAATGCAGGCGAAAGCGGATATACACGTAAGGCAATTGAAAATTTCCGTCAGCGTGTGTTCCGTACCGGTGCAGGAACGGAGCTTTTGGAAAGTATGTACCTGAAAGGCGCCGGGGTTTAGTATAAACCGCATCACTTCGCAGCGCATAATTAACGAATCCATACTATAATAAACTCCCATCTTTTCTATATAAAAAGATGGGAGCGATTATTTATTAAATATGTAATATTATCCGATATTAAACAGTTTTTAAGCGGCGCGCTTTGTCATTCTATGTTGATTGCAGCGCCTCGCCGAAACGCTGATAATGAACAATTTCTCTTTCCCTTAAAAATTTAAGCGGTTCCGTTATATCGGGATCGTCAATAAGCCTTAAAAGGTTATCGTATGTCACACGGGCTTTTTGCTCTGCTGCAATCATATAAGAATAAACTTTTCAGAAATTCCAGTGAATTTCGATGGGAATACTCCGTGTTCCGGGGATTCTCTTGCCTACGGAAATGTAGTCAATGAGAACCTCCACCATCTCACGATTAAGGTGTTTAAGGTTTGTGTAACGCTCGATGATCTCCCAACGATTGTCTCCGGCTTCGATTTTATCCTCGATTTCTTCAACTTGTCTGTGCCCGTCGGAAATTAGTTCTTCAAGACGGTCACGGTCACCCGTAAAATCCTTTGACATTTCCGCATAATCTGCGTCAGAGATCAACCCTTTCACCTTATCCATATACAGCTCCCGAATACCTTTGGATAGTTCCAGAACGCGCTTTTCATAAGAGGCTATGTTTTTGAGTATACTCTCTTTCTGTATTTGCAGATTGCCCGCAAACTCGATTTTCTTTTCTAAATCGTCCTTATTCAGATATTCTTTGGAAAGACGGTTCAGCTCGTCGATTACCATCTGCTCCAATTTATCAACCGAGATAAAAGAGCCGATGCAGGCGTCTTTTGCTATATGACGGTTGGAGCACTGCAGATAATGCTTGCCCCGATTTTTGGATGAACGCATTACATATCCGCAGTTTGCACAGCGAGCCTTCCCTGCAAACAGACCGATAGTACCAACTTTAAAAGATTTGGCGCGTTCGGCGATCATTTTCTGCACTCTGTCCCACAGTTCACGGTCAATGATGGGTTCGTGCGTACCCCTGACAATGTACCATTTGTCTTTAGGACGCGGCTTGTTCTGCTTGGTTTTGTAGGAAATGCTTCCGTATTTACCCTGCACCATATTGCCGATGTACATTTCGTTCGTCAGCATATCGGAAATCGCAAAGTACTTCCATAGGGTACTGTTTTTGGCTTTAGGTTGCTTGTAGCGCAGCCCTTTTAAACGCTTATATTCGGTTGGATTGGGTATGCCCCTGTCATTGAGCATACGGGCAATCGCAGTTTTGCCGTAGCCTTGGGAAAAAAGCGTAAACACCTCACGCACAACAGCGGCGGCTTCCTCGTCGATAATCAAATGCCCCTTTTGCTCGGGGTCTTTTTTGTACCCGTAAAGAGCAAATGCACCGATGTGAAATCCGTTTTCCCGCCTGTTTTTCAGAACGCTTCGGATATTGTCGGACATATCCTCCAAGTACCACTCATTTACAAGCCCGTTGATCTGGCGGGACTTTTTGTTACCCTTATTGGCGGTATCTGCGTTGTCAACAATACTGATAAAGCGAATACCCCAAATTGGAAACAGACCGTGAATGTACTTTTCCACCAGCTCCAGCTCACGAGTGAAACGGGATTGTGTCTTGCACAGGACTATATCAAATTTTTTCGCTTCCGCATCCCCAAGCAAACGGTTAAATTCCGGCCGACGTCTGTCTGCGCCTGCATAATCGTCATCGCTGTAAATACAGTAAATTTCCCACCCCTGTTCAAGAGCGTATCCGACCAGCATCGCCTTTTGATTCTGTATGCTGCCCGAATCGTCAGTTTCGGTTTGCTTGTTTCTATCTTCTTCGGATAAGCGGCAATAAATAGCTACTTTCAATTTTCCATCTCCTTTGGAGATAGAACAAGCTGTTTCCGAATTTATTATACCATAAGCGGGTTCTATAGTCACGCTTTTTCGCAAAAGTTTGCACTTTTGCCTTTCTCCAAAGTATTGACAAGCTCAATCCACTTGGCGGTGAATGCTTGCTCTGTGGTAGTGTTTTCGCCGCTTTTGAAAACACTTGTTAGGGTTGTAGATTTTATGTTTTCTGCCATAGTCTACTCCTTTCGGGTTGGTACTACACTATATGAAAAGCGGCAAGTCCGCTATTCCGTGAGTGTGTATCAACAAGATGAAAAGAGAGGTTCTTTTTGGCAAGTAAAAATAAAGCGTACCTTTTAATAAGGATAATCTACTTGTAATTTAAACAATCGGTGTTTGAGAGCGCATTTTAACAGCCTGAATTGGTGCAAAAATCGGTGTAAAATGATGACTGTATAAATTCAAAATATCCGGCAAAAATCAGACGGTTTAGAGCTGAAAAAGTGCAAAAACGAATTGCACCAATTTTACATTTGAATTTTTAAAAACGCTTCCCCTTTAGGATTTATGATAGAAACTTTTTTCAAAAAACCGGTGTCGTGGATAGGTAAATGGGGCATACACTCAGCAAAAAACGTGATTCAGCCCGAAAAAACCGAAGTTCACATATGATTTACGCTGATTTATGACTTTTCTATCAAAAGTCTTAGAAGATGATTTTGCTCTTCGGAATGATAAAATTTCGGAATGATATTGAGATGATTTTCCGCTTTTTATGCTTATCCTTTCCCCTTATTCTATGATAAAGAAAATGATACATATTTTCGTTATGACAAGAGGTAAATTCCCCCTGATTCCGAAATGAAAAAACAGGGATAGTCATATCGAAACGCCACATCATTCCGAAAAGAGGTCATTCAAACATACTGAAAGGACGGGTTCGGTGTCATATTAAAATGATGCGTATAAATCCGCCATAAATCGAAAATAAATCTACAAGGCTTTTCGAATGAAGATTATTTTTTCATTCTCAAATGAGGATGATTTTCATTTCGGAATGAGGGCGATTTTTCATCTGTAAGTGTACAGTATTTGCTAATGTTCCCGTTAAGATTACAACGGCACCCGTGCGCTGCAGAAGCACACCGGATCTGAGTTCGCCTAAAACGCAGGAATCATATCAGCACCACGATAGACTTCCTAAAACAGTTGTGAGAGTAGTGAAACAGCAAACATAGCCGTAGCTGATATGAATAAACAACGGACAACGGAGTGGATTTGCGCCAACTTGAAAAATTCAATTAAATTTTGAAAATCATTGAAAATATCCGCAATTTATGGTACAATACATTTGCACACTAATCTTCGGAGGTTTCCTATGGCTATCAGTTATAATAAATTGTGGAAGTTACTTATTGACAGAGGACTTAAAAAAACCGAACTTGTAAAACTGTCGGGCATTACTTCCAATGCTATGGCGAAGATGGGAAGAAACGAATCTGTTCAGGTGGACACCCTGGGCAAGGTTTGTGCTGCACTCGGTTGCAACGTGGACGACATTATGGAGTTTGTCCCCGACAAAGTGAAAGAGGATAAATAAGATGACACTTGAAAACAAACTTGGCATCGCTAATTCTCCGGAGCTTGCAGAAGCCGAGGAGCGTATCAGCAAGAAAAAAGCGGCAGAGCTGTTTGAAAACGGTCTGTTGGATAACTTAGAGGTCGGTACATTCGCTTCACTAAAAGCGATTCATAAATATCTTTTTGACGAGATATACGATTTTGCCGGTAAGCTTCGAACAGTGAATATCTCCAAGGGAAACTTCCGTTTTGCCCCGCTTATGTATCTGGAAGCGGCACTTGTTAACATTGACAAAATGCCCCAGTCTACTTTTGACGAAATTGTAGAGAAGTATGTTGAAATGAATATCGCCCATCCCTTCCGTGAAGGCAACGGCAGAAGCACACGAATTTGGCTTGACTGTATTTTTAAGAAAGAGATCGGCAAGGTCGTCGATTGGAGTAAGGTTGACAAAGAGGATTATTTACTTGCTATGGAGCGCAGCCCGATTAAGGATATCGAGATCAAGCATATCCTGAAAGCCGCCCTGACCGATGATATACACAGCCGCGAGGTCTATATGAAAGGAATTGACCACAGCTACTACTACGAGGGATATACAACATTTAAGACGGAAGAATTGCAATAAGATCAAGTATAGCGCAATATCGCGAAAAACAGACGCTGAGCGGCAATATGGTAATCTATATGTATTTTACTTGTAACTGTATTATTTGTGGCGGCGACTTTACCACAAAAACAGTTTTTCTATTAGGGAGTATTGTTCTATGCATCGGTTAGACATTTCGCAAAGGTTACATTGGATATCTGGTGGTCATCCCTTCCTGTAAGGTTTTTGGCTTCGGTATGAATAGAGATGCTTTTGAGAGTAATGCACATTCACACTAACTATAATAACTTCTTACAAACCGAAAAGCTCTTTTATTAGCTAATCAAAAAGAATTCTGCTGCCAAGCAGTAAAAATTAGCGTAGGTTTCTGGTAAATCACTCCGAAATGTAAAGCGACTTATATAAATTTCTCGCAGGCAAAGCATTATCTTTGCTGCGAAATCGATAAATATAATTGGTATATTATTTTAACAAAACATCAAATAATTTCTTAGTTGCTTTGGAATATGTACTGCAAACTTTGCTGATAATTATAACCAATAATCTGAGTATAGGGGGAAATAACCATGCCAACACTTGATTGGATTGGAAAAGATAAAGCTATCAATCATCATTTGGATGTTCCTTACCATGTTTTGGAGCGTCAATATAGTTATGATGAAAAAGGTCAGCACGCAGAGGATAACGGCAGCGAAAATATGATTATTCACGGCGATAATCTTTCTGCCCTTAAATCGTTGTTGCCTCAATACGAAGGTCGTATTAAGTGTATTTACATAGATCCTCCGTACAATACCGGTAATGAAAACTGGGTATACAACGATAACGTCAATGATCCCCGCATTAAAAAGTGGCTTGGTGAGGTTGTTGGTAAGGAAGGCGAAGATCTGTCCCGTCACGATAAGTGGCTGTGCATGATGTATCCCCGCTTGAAACTGTTGCAAAGATTATTGCACGACGAAGGTGTAATATTTATTAGTATTGGTGAAGATGAAATTGCAACTTTAAAAATAATTTGTGATGAAATCTTTGGATATAACAATCGTTGTGGAATTGTATCAAGAGTTATGAAATCAGGTGGTAATAAAGGTAATTTCTTTTCACCAAATATTGATTACATTTTAGTTTATTGTAAAAACATTACCTTTACACATAATTTTAAAGCTCCATTAGATGAAAAAATAATCAAAAAATTATACACAGGAATCGAAACTGATGGACCGAGGAAAGGACAAAAATACAGACCTTTTGGTTTGTATCAGTCTTCTTTGGATGAAAGGCCAAACCAACGATACTATATTGAGTGTCCTGACGGCACATTTGCTATTCCACCAGGAGCAACTATGCCCACGAATATTGCCGATGGTGAAAAGGTATTGCCGATGCAAGGGGATGGCTGTTGGCGTTGGAGTGCCGAAAGGTATATTGAGGAAAAAGCAAAAGGATCACTGCTATTCAAAAAATCCAAGGGCGTTTTGATATGTCCTGATGGTACTCCTTCAAAATGGAATGTGTATACAAAGATTTGGTTAGATGATAGAGCAGATGAAGGTCAAACTCCAACAAATCTTATTAGTGCATACGAAAACAGACATAGCGCAAAAGAGTTAACGCCGTTATCAATAGACTTTGATTTTGCGAAACCAAGCAAGTTGGTTGAGTATCTCATAAACATATCTACAACTGATAAGGATGCTATAATTTTAGATTCATATGCGGGTTCAGGAACCACTGCACATGCTGTTTTGAACTTGAACAAAACAGACGGCGGTAGGCGCAAATTCATTCTTGTAGAAATGATGGATTATGCTGATAGTTTGACTTCGGAACGTGTGAGACGTGTAATTACGGGCTGTGGAGAAGGAAAAAGCAAAGCAGAAGGCACTGGTGGAAATTTCAGTTACTATGAATTAGGCGACACACTAATGAACGGCAATGAACTGAATGAAACAGTTGGTGTTGATAAAATCCGTGAATATGTTTATTTCACAGAGACGAAATCACGCCTTGCACCTTTCAAAGACGATGAGCCGTATTATCTTGGTACTCACTTTACCACAGCGTATTATTTCTACTATGATAAAGAGAATGTCACCACTTTGAGTAGAGCGTTTTTGCATACAATTAAGACAAAAGCGGACAGCTATGTTATTTATGCAGACCTGTGTACTTTATCTGACGCAGGGCTTGAAAAATACCACATCACATTTAAGAAAATTCCGCGTGATATAACCAAGCTATAAGGAGGCGGAACTATGGAATTAAAGAATTATCAAAAAAGCGTTATGCGCAATCTGTCATCCTATATGGATTGCGTAAACAATACGGCAAACCTCTTTGCTGCGTGGGAAGAATACTGGCGTCGCCAAGATATCGGCGTTGGATTTGGCGGTGTACCTACATACAACAACGCTATCAAGGGTGTACCTCACGTGTGTATGAAGGTTCCTACCGGCGGTGGCAAAACATTTATGGCGTGTTCTTCGGTTAAACGCATATTTGATGAGATGCCGAAGGACAAGCCCAAAGTGGTCGTTTGGCTTGTTCCCTCCGATCCTATTCTTAACCAGACGATCAAAACTCTTTCCGATATCAACCATCCATATCGTCAGAAATTGGAAGCGGATTTTGCAGGCCGTGTAGGTGTATATACGAAAGAGCAACTGTTAAACGGGCAAAATTTCTCCCCTGATACAGTCAGAGAAATGCTCACCGTTTGCATTTTAAGCTATGGTTCTCTGCGTATCGACAGCAAAAAGAAGGACGTTCGTAAAGTATATCAGGAAAACGGAAATCTATTGCGCTTTGCTGAGTATTTCAACGACAAAGAAACGTTGTTGGCTGATACTCCTGATACCGCACTCATCCAGGTGTTGCGACAGTTATCTCCTGTTACGATTGTGGATGAAAGTCATAATGCCGGTTCTGATTTGAGCGTTGAAATGCTGAACAGACTTAATCCATCTTTTGTGCTGGATCTGACCGCTACACCGAGAAAGAATAGCAACATTCTTTGCTATGTAGATGCAAGAGAACTCAAAAAGGAACATATGGTTAAGCTTCCTGTGGTTGTATATAACCGTACTTCCCGTCAGAGCGTGATACAGGGACGCTATTCAACTGCGCGGTAGCATTGAGCAGCAAGCTAAAGCACAGAAAGTGGCCGGCGGTGAATATATTCGTCCCATTGTCCTATTCCAGGCGCAACCCAATCTAAAGTGCAAAGAAACAGATACCTATCAGAAAATTAAGCAAACATTGATTGACATAGGTATTTCTGAAGAGGAGATTGCTATCAAAACTTCTGAAGTTGATGATATCAGTAATGTTGATTTGATGAGCAAAGATTGCAAAATCCGTTATATTATTACGGTCAATGCCCTTAAAGAAGGTTGGGATTGCCCCTTTGCGTACATTTTGGCTTCTCTTGCCAACAAGACTTCTACCGTCGATGTTGAGCAGATTGTTGGACGCATTTTGCGCCAACCTTATGCTAAAACACATCCTGCTTCCTTGCTCAATACGTCCTACGTGTTGACTTGCTCCAATGATTTCAGAAACACATTGGAGAATATTGTATCCGGTCTTAACAAGGCAGGATTCAGCCGAAAGGATTACCGAGTCGGTGAGTTTGTCAGCGAGGTTCAGCCGGTTACACCCGTTGTTCCTCAGATGCCTGGTGAACAGCTTGAAATGCCGATGGCAAGTCAACAGGAAGATGATTTTACCGATATTTCCGTTGAAGAGGTCAGAACACACATTGAAACAACGGCCGAAAATCCGAGTACGCAAGTAGCGGATATGATTCAGCAAGCTACAACTCAAACTCAGCAGTATAACACAGAAGTAGAAAGTAACGATGATTTTGGATTTACAGGAGGTGAACTGGGCGATATGTTGAAACAAAATGCCATACAAGATTGCTATAAGGAATCGGTTGCCGATTTGCGTATTCCTCAGTTCTTTATTCAAACAACTCCAGACTTTTTTGGTGACGAATATGAGTTGCTTGAACCTGAAAATCTTTCCGAAGGCTTTACTTTAAGTGGTCAGGATGCACAGATTAGTTTTGAGCTGGCAACCGGAGAGATGTATCGCGTTGATCTGCAAGAGCAAGGAGATGCCGTTCCCAAATACAAGAGAGTATCTAAAGAGGAAAGCGAATATCTGCGCGATTACTTGGCGCAACTGCCTCCTGAAGCAAAAATTAAAAGTTGTACGGCTATGATCTGCGGCCAGCTTAATAAGAATAACCGCTATGCAACAAGCGATATCAATGCGTATGTTCATAGAATCGTAGAGAATATGACCGAGGATGAGATTGCCGCAATGGAGACGGCTATCCCTGTATATGCAAAGAAGATTCAGCAGAAGATCGAGGCTTTGGAAGATGCATATAGAGAGCAACAATTCTATAGATGGCTTGATAGTGGAAAAGTAGTATGCCGAGAGAATTATGAATTTCCTCCGGTAATTACCCCTGCCGACACTACTGATTCCATTCCTTATTCTCTCTATGAAGCCGAAAAGAATGATATGAACAACTTTGAATCAAGAGTTCTTGACTACGTTGTGGGGCTCAAGAATATTCAGTGGTGGCATCGTATCATTGACCGCAAGGGCTTTAGAATCAACGGGTTTATTAATCACTACCCCGATTTTGTAGTCAAAACCAAGTCCGGAAAAATCGTAATGATCGAGACGAAGGGTGATGACCGGGATAATAGCGACAGCAAAACCAAGTTGAAGCTCGGTCGTCATTGGGCAGCACAATGCGGTGGCAACTACAGGTACTTTATGGTGTTTGACCACGTGAATCTTGATGGTGCATATAACATAGACGATTTCGTGGATATTATGAAGGATCTTTAAGCTTATCCAGATAAAAAGCACATATTTGATGCATTTGTGGTAACGGCAACTATATTTGATGAAATCAAAGTGTAAAGATTATTGAGGTGTAAATATGGCAGACGTAATTTCCGTTAGACTTGAAAACGAGAACAATACATCTGTTAAAATTGTGAATATCATTGGCAAGACGATAAAAATGATTTCGTTTTTAAGGTCAGCCTATTCTTATGTTAAATCATGCTATAAGGATGATCCTATGGCATATCAAGATTATGATTTAGCTAAACCAGGAGTATATATGCTGATTAGTGAAGATAGCAAATCCGTATATATTGGAGAAAGTGATAATGTTTTAGATCGCTTAAACAATCATTATTCTACAAACGAAAAAACCGAGTATTGGGTTAAAACGATGGTTTTTCTTGCAGACGGAAATTATGCTTTAAATATTTCTCAAATCAAGTACATCGAATCTAAACTCTTAGAATACGCAAAAAGTGTTGCTCATGTCCATATCGTTGAAGTTAATTTGAAAAATAAGAAACCTTCACTCTCACCAAACATTAATACTAACGATAAGGTTGTTGCGGAAAACTTTCTTTCTGATATTGTTACACTAACTAAAACGCTTGGAATTGACTATTTTGACATAAGTAAAACTATTGTAACCCCTGATGAAATTGCGAACAAAGAAATCTTCAGATTTTCTAGTAAAAACTATGATGCGCAACTTATCGTTGATGGTGAGACATATATAGTATTGGCACAATCAAAACTATCCAAAAAAGTTACTAGTAGTTGTAAGCAGTGTTACAAAGATAAGCGGAATTTGCTTATTGATAACGGGCATCTTGTTGAGGATGGCAACTATTTGGTTGCAACAAAAAACATTCCATTTGATAGTGCTTCGACTGCTGCTAATGTTGTCAGCGGACGATCTGCAAACGGTAAAATTGAATGGAAAACTAATAGCGGAAAAACGATAAAGGATTTTGAGTAATATGGAATTGAGTAAATGCCAAATATTTACCCCTTCTGAAATGGTGCAATATATGCTTGACAGAATTGACTATACTAATAATCTTTTCGGCAAGCGCATTATTGATAATTCGTGTGGTACGGGTAATATTTTGATAGAAGTAGTAAAGCGCTTTATAGCAGATGCCAAGAGATCAAGAAAACGCAAATCTACTATTAAAAGAGGTTTGGAATCATGCATTTTCGGCTGCGATGTTGATCCTAAGATGGTCGAGTCTTGTATCAAAAATCTTAATGCAGTTGCGGAGCATACAGGTTTGTTTGATGTTCAGTGGAATATATTTAATATGGATGGATTATATTTCAATGATCCGGTAGCATTTGATTTTGTAGTCGGAAACCCTCCCTATATTGCGTATACAGATTTGGATATTGAAACAAGACAAAAAACAAGGGATAATTTTACTTCATGCGCCATAGGAAAATTTGATTATTCCTATGCTTTTATTGAAAAAGGGTTATCATTACTTAGGAATAACGGTAAGATGGTCATTATTGCTCCATCCAACATGTTTAAGACGGTTTTTGGAAATAAATTGAGAGAACTTATTAAAAATGAGTTAATAGAGATTATTGACTGCACAGCCATAAATGTATTTGAAAATGTACTAACAGCACCAGCTATTACAATCTATCAAAAAGGCAGCAATTCTAATATATTGATCTATAAAGAAAAATTGCCTTATAACAAAGAAAGCGAAAAATTAATTGATAAGAACCAACTATTTGATAAATGGGATTTTACAGGTTTTGTTTCAAAAGGAAGTAGAAATTTTGGCGATTATTTTAAAGTGTCAAATTCTATAGCGACGTTAGCAAATAAAGTTTTTATACATAATGTTAACGAAGACGGTTTCTTAGATATCAATATCGAACCGACAATTTTAAGATCTGCAAAGAGTCCTAAAACAGAGCAGTATCAAATAACTCAAAAAATCATATTTCCATACCGTTATAATAATACAGCACTTGTGCATTATGAGGAGGATGAGTTTAAAAATCAATTCCCACTTGCTTATAAATACCTTAATGGTCAAATTGAAATTTTAAAAGCGCGTGATTCTGATACAAAAGCCAAATGGTTTGAGTATGGCCGTTCGCAAGCGTTGGCACATTTAAACTGCGAAAAACTTCTTATGTCCACAATTATTACGCACAAGGTAAGATTGTACAAATTGGATCCAGATACAATTCCCTATTCTGGGTTATATATTATTCCTCGGGGCGAGCTAACCTTGGATACAGCTTTTACAATACTAAAGTCTCATCATTTTTATGATTATTTGTTAAGCAAAGGCGTTAAAGAACGAGGAGATTCAATAAGAATATCATCAAAAGATGTTGAAGAATATAAATTTTGAGGTGTGTTATGGCTAAGATACAATTTAAAATTAGTGCTAAAGCCGCTAGATTAATCGGACGAGAAAACATTACCGGAGTAGATGGCGCTATAATTGAATTAGTGAAAAACGCATATGATGCTGATGCTGAATGTGTTTACTTACAGTACAATATCAAATACCCTTATTTGGCACAATCATTTGATTACGATACTATTACTTCTGATTTATCACACGAAGAAATGAACGTGTTTAAACAGCTATATATGATAGACGGCGGATATTTTAGTAAACTAACAAAAGAAGCATATGTTAACGTTCATTCTAATGATTCAACGGCGGTAGAAGAGTTGTCTGAGCAATATAATAATATTGAACTTTTAATTCAACATATTTTGTTCTTACGCAACGAGATTGTCCTCATTGATAATGGATGCGGAATGACAAAAGATATTGTTGAAAATAGTTGGATGAGAATAGGAACGAGTTATAAAGAAACCAACTATGTTAGCGAAAAAGGAAGAATAAAAACCGGTGCCAAAGGTATCGGTCGTTTCGCTTTGGATAAATTATCTACAGAGTCAACAATGTATACAAAGTCAAATGACGCCAAAACTGTTAAGTGGTGGATTGATTGGGAACAATTTAGCAATTCCAAACTTTTGAATGAAATTGATGCCGATTTAACTGAATCTGATAAAGATTTTATAGAAATAGTAAAATCTTTTGTTGGAGAACAATTTGAGAGAATATCCGAATATGATTGGACTACTGGTACGATTATTGTTTTACATCCGCTGCGTGAATCGTGGAATGATCGTCTTTTTAAAAAAGTAAATACATGCATTAACAATTTGAATCCAATTTCTAATGAGGATATTTTTGATATATATGTAAATAATAATTTTAACGACAACTATAGTATCGTTGCCACAAAGTATGAGATGAAGAAAAGTGATTATGATTACAAAATATCTTCAAAATATGATGGTAGCGAAACTGTCAAAATAACTATAGAGCGAAACGAAATGGTAACTGAACTATTTTCCTTCATGCAAAAATATGATTCGTTTGGAACAATTGTAGAACTGAACACAACCGATTTTTGGAAACGACCCGCATTACAAAGATCAAATTATAGCCGTGAAGATTATGCAAAGCCATTTGAATTTGAACTGTCTGTAAAAGACTTGATTAAAGAATATGATCTTGAAGCAGCCAAAAAGGCTGGTCCTTTTACTTTTGATTTTTATTTTTTAAAATCTATGAAAAGCGATTTCCCAATAATTAAGAATGTGGTAAAAAAGGACAGAAAGATATTGCTGGACAAAAATGCGGGAATTAAGCTTTACAGAGACAGTTTTAAAGTTCGTCCTTATGGAGAAGAGGGCGGATTGTTTGATTGGCTCGGGTTATCGGAACTGGCGCAGCGGCAACCTGCGACTGTAACACATCCATCTGGTCAATGGAATGTACCTCCATATCAACTTATAGGTAATGTAGGCATAGGAAGAGACAGCAATCCGTTACTATATGATATGGCAAACCGTGAAGGATTAGTTCAAAATGATCAGTATTATGTTTTTGTGGATATTCTGCTTAGCATTATTAAGCAATTCGAAGATGATAGACAGTTTTACTATCGTGAATATAGCAAATGGATCGATGAAAATAAACCCAATAAAGTAAGTGACATAGTTAATGATATTATAAATAATGACACCCCTTCGAATGGTAATCAAAGCAGTGATAGTGACCAAAACAATGACAGTACACAGGAACAGCATCAATATACAGAACAACAATATCGTGAAGCGGTAAAAGAAGTTTATAGAGATAAAAAGATTACCGAAGAAGTTCTGCAATTGTTAATGGCATTTAGTGCATCTGGAATAATTACAAATACATTTTCTCACGAGCTTAGCAGAGTGAGTGAAAAAGTTGGGGATAAAATGCTCCATGTGCGGAGTTGCATTGATGATATTTTGAATTATCAACCCTACAATGGCGATGAAATATTTAATCCTTATCCTGTTATTGAAGATGCCTTAGAAAACGATCGAGTAATGAAATCCTGGTTGGATATAACTATGAAGGCTATTAAGGAAAAACAATTTGATGAAGAGACTGTTGATTTGGCAGAAAGTATCAATGAGATCAATCAAATTTGGAATCCGCTTATGAAAAAGAAACTTGTATCCCTATCTAGATTTCAGAAAGATGATTATGATAAACACTATATTAGTATAGCGAAAATAGATCTATTCACGATCATTAACAATCTGAATCTTAATTCTGCATATTTTCTGGAGAAAAAGACTGTTGATGAAAGAAAAATTGATTACTATCTTTCTTCTGAGAACGGAATCACCACTCTGGGAATGGTCAACAATGGTCCGGCTCTTGATGAAAAATACAAACATGCTCCCAATAAAATTTTTCTTGCACGAGAGACGTCTAAAGGAGAGGAAGGTACTGGACTAGGTCTTTGGATTGTTGATAGAATAATTAACAAGTATAATGCCACAATTAATGTTCTTGATATGGATGACGGTTTCGGAATGGAAATATATTTTAACCAGGAGGCAATAAATGAATAATATTTGCATTGGCATAGTAGACGATGACAAAGGGCATGTAACCGATATACAGCGAGTATTTGCACGATATTCAAAGTTAGAGGATACATCTTTATTCTTTTCATACGAATCGTTCTATAAAGATGAAAATAGTGACTATGGTGCACTCATAGAAAGCATTATGGATGCTATAAAAGCTCAGACCATCGATTGTCTGATAATCGATTACAAATTAGTTTTTACTCACGAAACCAACAAAGGTGCGGATATTATCAATACTGTACGCGATATTTTGCCAGAATTTCCTTGCATTATATTAACTGGTAGAGGCGATGAATGTGCAAAAGAATTTCGAGTTGATCCTGATAAAATATATGTGAAAGAAGATTTTCTTGCTATAGGCGAAGATACATCAACTTTACTTGTTAAAAAAATTATATCAAATGTAATAATCACAAAGAATAGAAAACAGGAATTGATTGCAAAGATCAACATTCTTAAAGAGCAGATAAAATCTGATGAAGATGGTACCGAAGTAAATGAATTGATTGAAAAAATCATTGTACTCGAAACGAAGTTGGATAAGTATTGTATGGTAGGCCAAAGCGAAATTGATAAACTATATGATTCAAGTTCGTTAGAGAAAATTGTTTCACTTATCGAAAGAGCCAATGATTTATTAGAATAAGGGATTAATATGGAATTTAGAAATTATAAAATTAAAAGGACCTGTACTAAACATTATTCGAATTATCAAGCATATAAACCGTATTTGGCAGACGATTTTCAGCATAGGTGTGCATATTGCAATTTGCTCGATACAGATATTACAACTTTTTTTGAAATAGATCATTTTGTTCCTCAAGCAGAAATTAAAAAGCAGCCATCTCTTTCTCATCTAATCAATGATTATCAGAATTTAGTATATTCATGTAGAAACTGTAATGGTGAAAAGAGCAATATTTTCGAAGGGAATCTTGCCACAAACCCTTACGAAAATGAGAAGTTTTATGATCCTGAAAAGAATGATTACAATGCTATTTTTTACAGGAATAAATGTGGAAGCATATGTTCCAAAGATGCAAAAGGAAAAAGCATGATTGTTGATTTGAAATTATATCGACCAATAAATAACATCGCATGGATTTGTGAACAACTTGATATGTTATCGGAAAAATTACAAGCATTAGGCGATGCCGAGACAGATCCCGAACGTAAAAAATTGATTAAAGAAGCTGAACTTGAAGCGCTACGTTACTATAAAGTTTGTAAAAAGATACATACCGCAAATTTTAATAATAAGAGTTTTTGCATAAATGACATAGCAATATGAGCGTTCACTCAAAACTTGTATTGTTAGTAAATCGTAAGCAGCTCCTAACCGCCGACTTTGTCAGTTAGGAGCTGCTTTATTTGGTAATGAATTGTTTTCGGAAACAGCTTGTCCTATCGTGAATTTTGTAAAAATTATCATGTTTTAAGGTCAAGTTGTTCTTATGCGGTTGCAGGTATGCCATTTTTGCGAAAACCTTCAAAGTGCCGAAAATCCAGTAATACAAGGGGTTGCAGCTCTTCGAAATAGTGGGTTGTTCTTTGGTGGTCGTACCATCTGCTGCCAAATCCTCGTGCAGATCGGTTATAACGTCGCCCTTGGATTGATAATAGGTTGCCGTCCACGGCATTCCGGAAGCCGCTATCTGATAAACACCGTTTGTATGATCGACAAAATATGGTGCAAAGCCGCTCGCATTTATCTCTTCGGGCGTAAGGTTTCTTGTCAGCTGATGCACCATCGCACATATCATCTCCATATGTGCCAACTCCTCGGTTCCGATGTCCGTAAGCGTGGCTTTTACCTCATTGTACGGCTGTCCGTATCTTTGGGTAAGATATCTCAGTGCAGCTGACGCCTCGCCGTCGGGACCGCCGTATTGTGTTATTATAATTTGAGCATATTTAGGATTCGGATTTTTAATATTTACCGGATACTGTAATTTTTTTTCATATTTCCACAAGGTTTATCCCTCCATAAAATCGTTGTCCCACGGCCACGGTCCGTCTATCCATTGCCAGTGCTCTGCGTCATCTGGAACATCTGAAAGTGTTACGATATACTTTCCGAAACGTTTTTCATAATCGTCTACAAGCTCCTCGCGCATTTTTCTGTAACGTGCCATAAGCTCCATTGCCTTCTTATTTTCAGGGTGCGAATCCAGAAAAAGCACAAGCTCATAAAGCGCAAAATCCGTTTCAAATATTTTTCTTCTTAAGGCCGCCTTTTCATTCATCTTCTGCTACCTCCCAAAAACGGTTTGTTAAGGTTCGGGAACAAGGTTCCGTTTTTGTAAGCCTCGTCCTGTGAATATACATTTTCAAGCGGCTGCATATTTATAAATACCATAGTAAGCGGTTTTTCACACTTGTCGGGCTGTTCGGAGCCGCTTATACATTCCCTTCCGCGACAGGCTACGGCTTTATAAAAGTCAGATATGTCAAACTGCTTTCTTTCCATAAAAGATTTTCTCCTTCTCGCTTTCTGTGCAACGCAGCAATAAAAGCGGTATGCGTTGTCCAATATCATTTTATTATCGCCCTGCAAAATTGTTACCGCCGTAATTTTACCGTATGACGCAATAAATTGTTAATTTTTTGTTAACAAAGAAGTTTTATTATTGTATAATATTGATTTTATAATTATAATTAAGTTAATAGGGGTAGATTTGTTATTTTTACCGCAAACTATATTTTGTGGTCTATCAAACCGATTTTTCAACCCGTGGGGAGGTGCATTTCATTGTCAAACGTTGTAGATAATCTTTATGTTGTAGGTATGGGCCTCGGAGTAGTTTTTGTAGGACTTATTGCCATAATAATTCTGTGCTACATTATCGGAGCAATTTGTACTTCGGCAGAAAAAAAGCCCGAAAATACCGCAACAGCCGAACCTCCGGTGACGGCTGTAAAACCGATAGAAAACCGTGGAGAAATAATTGCTGCGGTTTCGGCGGCACTTGCAGAGGAAATGGGTACTGACATTTCCGCAATAAGAATTTTGTCTTTTAAAAAAATTTAAGAAAAAGGTGTTTTAAAATGAAAAAATACAATGTTACGGTAAACGGTACCGCATATGAAGTAACTCTTGAAGCTGTTGACGCGTCCGAGGTAAAGGCCGCTCCCGCACAGGCTGCTCAGGCTCCCTCCCCCGCTCCGGCTCCGGCTCCGGCTGCTGCGCCCGCAGCGCCTGTTTCTGGCGGCAAAGAAACAATTACAAGCCCGATGCCCGGCAATATTTTAAACGTTAACGTTACAAACGGCGCCGCGGTTAAAAAGGGCGATGTGCTTATGATTCTTGAAGCTATGAAAATGGAAAACGAAATTATGTCCCCCTGTGACGGAACCGTTCTTTCGGTTAATGTTACAAAGGGTGCCACGGTTGAGACCGGCGCTGTTCTCTGCGTTATAGGTTAACGGTTGGGAGAATTGACATATGGATAGAATAATTGATTTTGCCAAAACAACAGGCTTTTATATGCTGTTCGGCAATCTTAGAGAAAACTGGACTTCACTTGTGATGATTCTTATTTCTCTGCTTCTTTTATACCTCGGTATTAAAAAGCAATTTGAGCCGTTACTCCTTGTAGGTATAGCTTTCGGTATGCTGCTTACAAACCTTACCGCATTTACGGGTGCGGATAACGCCATGTACCACACAGAGCTTTGGGCTGAGTTTATGGCGGCGGGCGAGCACCATTACGATTACGGTTATATATTAAGCAACGGCGGTCTGCTTGATTTCTTATATATCGGCGTTAAAACCTGCATTTACCCCTGTCTTATATTTATAGGCATAGGCGCAATGACAGATTTTGAACCTCTTATTGCAAGCCCGAAATCATTGCTTTTAGGCGCTGCCGCACAGCTTGGTATTTTCGTTACATTTATAGGCTGCTTAGCGCTCGCTTTCCCGGCAGAGGCCGCTGCGTCTATCGGCATTATAGGCGGTGCGGACGGTCCTACCGCCATTTACACCACATCAAAGCTTTATCCGAATCTTTTAGGTCCGATAGCGGTTGCCGCTTATTCATATATGGCGCTGGTGCCTGTTATTCAGCCGCCGATTATGAAGCTGCTTACCACCAAAAAAGAGCGCTCAATAGTTATGAAGCCGCTGCGCAAAGTAAGCAAAACCGAAAAAATAATCTTCCCGATTGCGGTAACAATATTTGTGGCTTTGCTTGTTCCGTCTGCTACCCCGCTTGTAGGCTGCCTTATGCTCGGCAACCTTTGGAAGGAATCCGGCGTTTGCGAACGTCTTTGCAAGACTGCTCAAAACGAGCTTATGAACATTGTAACCATATTCTTAGGCATTTCGGTAGGCGCTACCGCTACCGCAAAGGCATTCCTTAATTGGCAGACTATTAAAATACTCTGCATGGGAATTGTTGCCTTCGGTCTCGGTACAGCGGGCGGCGTTTTGCTTGCAAAGCTTATGAACCTGTTTACAAAGAAGAACAAAATAAATCCGCTTATCGGCTCTGCCGGTGTTTCCGCCGTTCCTATGGCGGCGCGCGTTTCGCAAATGGTAGGTCAGAAGGAAAACCCCTCTAACTTCCTGCTTATGCACGCTATGGGACCGAATGTTGCGGGCGTTATAGGCTCTGCAATTGCGGCAGGCGTTCTTATTTCGATTTTCGGTTAATCGGAGGATTTTAAAATGGAAGAAAAGAAATTATATATAACCGATACCATTCTCCGTGACGCACACCAGTCGCAGGCGGCTACGCGTATGCGTATCGAGGATATGCTCCCCGCGCTTGAACAGCTTGATTCGGTAGGCTACTGGAGCCTTGAATGCTGGGGCGGCGCTACGTTTGACAGCTGTATGCGTTTTTTGAACGAAGACCCGTGGGAAAGGCTGCGCACCCTTAAAAAGCATATGCCCAACACTAAGCTTCAAATGCTTTTGCGCGGTCAGAACCTGCTCGGCTACAAGCACTATGCGGACGACGTGGTTGATATGTTCGTTAAAAAGTCGATTGAAAACGGCATTGACGTTATCCGTATTTTCGACGCGCTTAACGATACGCGCAATATGGAACAGGCAATGAAGAGCTGTAAAAAATACGGCGGAATATGCGAGGCGGCTATAAGCTACACCGTAAGCCCTGTTCATAATGAGGAATACTTTGTTGAAATGGCAAAGACTCTTGAAAAAATGGGCGCGGACGTTATCTGCATTAAGGATATGGCAAATTTACTTTTGCCCTACAACGCTTATTCGCTTGTTAAAAAGCTTAAAGAAAACGTTAAGGTTCCGATTCATCTGCACACGCACAACACCACCGGCACCGGCGATATGACCTATCTTATGGCGGCGCAGGCGGGAGTTGATATCGTTGATACCGCGCTTTCTCCCCTTGCAAACGGTACTTCACAGCCCTCAACCGAGGCGCTTGTGGCGACGCTGCAGGGCACTCCGCGCGATACCGGACTTGACCTTATGAAGCTAAGCGAAATAGCGGCGCACTTCCGCAAGGTTGCAGATAAGCTTAAGGCAGAGGGCATACTTGACCCGAAGGTGCTTAATGTTGACACCAAAACCCTTATTTATCAGGTTCCCGGCGGAATGCTCTCAAACCTTTTATCACAGCTTAAGCAAGCTAATGCAGAAGATAAATACTATGAGGTTTTAGCGGAAGTTCCGAGGGTAAGAGAAGATTTCGGCTATCCCCCGCTTGTAACGCCCACAAGCCAGATAGTAGGCACTCAGGCAGTGCTTAACGTGCTTTCGGGCGAGCGTTATAAAATGATAACCAAGGAATCAAAGGGACTCCTGCGCGGAGAATACGGCAGGCTTCCCGGCAAGGTTAACGAGGAAGTACGCAAAAAAGCCATCGGCGACGACAAGGTTATAACCTGCCGCCCTGCCGATCTTTTAAAGCCGGAGCTTACGGCATACGCTAAGGAAATGAAGGAAAAAGGCATAGGAAAATCGGAAGAGGACGTATTAAGCTATGCTTTGTTCCCGCAGGTTGCCGAAAAGTTTTTTGCCGCAAGAGATAAAAAAACACCGTCTAATATTGATGAAAACGGCGTTCGCCAGCTAATTGTTGAGGATTTATCTGTTTAAATTTTTCGGGGTCGCCTGACGGCGGCCCCGAATTTTACATTATTAAAGAAAGCATAAGCATTTCCTTTACCTGTTCATAAATTTCCGCGGCGCTTTCGGCAGGCAGCGGGTTTTCGCCCATTCCGAGCTCTACCGTAAAACCCGGTCTGTTAAATTCGGTAATAAACCAATCCTTAAAACCGCCGCCGTCTGCAATTCCTATCGGCGTATCAAGCGCATAACCTGAAGCCGTTGCCATAATTTCCGCCATTTTTTTAGAGCGCGGCGGCGTATTTTCACCGTAACGCCAATATATAACCTCGCCCTGCGAGTGAAGCGCCGTTGCCTGACGTATTTTAACAGTTCTGCAAAGCTCTGTAAGCGCTAAGGTTTCCGGCTCGCTTTCGGGCTTATAACCGCCGAAACGCGTAGGCGCAGGGCCGAAAATTCCCATTTTGATCTCCTTTGTACGCAGCTCCTGCCAGCCCGCGTTAAAATTGTGGTTGATATCAACGCCTCTTAAATTGGCGTTCCAATGCTTAAAATCTCCCATACAAAGTCGGTTCACGGCTCCGGATAATTCCCCGCAGGCCTTAGCTCCGTAAAGGGATATATCGCACCCGTCGGGATTAACGCACGGTACAAATATAACGCCCTTGTTATTAAGCGCACGGCAGGCGTTAAGGCTGCCTAAAAAACCGTTTTCGCTTAAAGCCCTGCTAAGCTCCTCAACAAACATTAAAAGCACTGTGGAGGTTATTCGTTCGCTGCCGTGAAAAGCGGCGGCTATAAGGCTGTATTCCTCTGCCGAGCCTATTTTAACGGCGGTAATATCCCTGCCGCCGCAGCTGCGCCCGATATTTTTTCGTTTTAAAAAACCGTATTTTTCGCAAAGCGCGCTTATAAGCCTTTGCCTTTCGGTATATCCGTATTCGGCGGATCTTACTAATTCCAACATTTATTCACTCTCCCATAAACATATATATTTAAAGAAGGTGCGTTTAATGAATTTAGATGAAAAACAATTATCAAGCGAATATATTTATAAAGGGAAAATTATAAGGCTGCGCCGCGATACGGCGCTTTTGCCTAACGGTAACACCGCCTCACGCGAGGTTATAGAGCATAACGGCGGGGTTTGCGTTGCCGCGCTTACCGATAACAACGAGGTACTTTTTGTAAAACAGTTCCGCTATCCCTATATGGAAACGGTAACCGAAATTCCCGCAGGAAAACGGGACAGCGCAAACGAAGATCCGCTTGCCTGCGGAAAACGCGAGCTTAAAGAGGAAACCGGTGCCGAGGCTCAAAAATTTATACCCCTTGGAAAGCTTTATCCGTCTCCCGGATACTGCGGCGAAATAATATGGATGTACGCCGCAACGGGCCTTACCTTCGGCGAACAGCACCCCGACGACGATGAGTTTTTATGCGTAGAAAGAATACCGCTTGAAAAAGCGGTGGAAATGATAATGAGCGGCGAAATAACCGACGCTAAAACCCAAGCCGCTGTTTTAAAGCTTAAGCTATTAAAGGATAAAAACGAGCTGTAACAACAAACGGCAGGCTTTTTAAGCCTGCCGATATGTTTTAAAAAGGCTGCCATTGCCTGAATAATCTTTACGGCCATTGCAAACGCCGCAGGGTGCGCGGCAATCCGTACTTCTTTTAAGGAAAGACGGATTCTTTCGCGCAAGCGCTCAGAATGACAAATCGGCGGCTTTATACAGTCGTCGCTTATTTTTATAAACAAAGTAATAATGGTTCAACTTATATACAAACCGAAACGGCAGGCTTTTTTAAGCCTGCCGTTTGTTATTGTCTACCCTATTTTACAAAACGCTTTTTCTTTTTGCTTATTACTGTAACACCGCCGCTTATGAAGAGCAGAGCGATCCACATAGCCGGATTGCTTGTATCTCCGGTTTTAGGTGAGCTTACATCTTTTGCAAGCTTTTGAATCCTCTCTGTTAAAGCGTCAACCTTGCCTAAAGCTTCCTTACCAAGCATTGCCCTTTCATTTTCGGTCAGACTGTCAATCAGCTTTTTCACGCGGTCAAGTTCGCTTCTGTCGCTGAGCTTGGCGTCGCCTGCAGAGGGCAGCTTTCCAATCTCATCAGCCGCTTTTTCCGCATTGCCGATAGCCGCGAGTGCCGCTCTTGCGGCTTCAAGCTTTGTTTCAAGGTCTCCCTGCTCTTCTTCGGTATAGTTGCCGTCAAAGTCACGCAAAGCACCCTCTAAGGCCTTTACTGCTGATTTTAGGGCTTCCTTGTCACCGGACTTAACATTATCCTTTGTAATACCGCCGATTGCCGTAATCTCATCGCCTTCGGCAGCAGATTTTGCAGCTGCAATGCGTTCAAGCAGTGTCTGCGCCGTACCTTTGAGCGCCTCAAGCTCGGCTTTTTCGGTATCGGTAAGATTTTCGCCGCCAAGCAGAGCGTCAATATCTGCAATCAGCTTTTCAATATCCGCCTTATTTTCACTTGTCACCTTGTCGATATCGTAGCCGTTCACATTATCAACAAGGCGCCCCGTCTCGTCAGCAATGTCTGCGATGCGCTTGATAAGCGCCTTGCACTTTGCGGCAGCCTCAGTCAGTTTGTTCCATTCATCTTCGGTGGATTCGCCGTCGTCAAACGCGTCGGCAATGGCAAGGATCTGTCCTTCAACAGAGGATATCGTCTCTTTATCGCTCGACTTAACGTTATCTGCCGTAAGGCCTGAAATGGCGTCGGTAATGGACGAAATCGGCTTCATATAGACCGTATACTCGGTCACATTTCCTGCCTTATCCACTGCACGAATGACATATGTGGCGCCCTTGTCGCCTGCAAGGGTGAATGTCTGACCGACTTTCTCGCCGTTCAGAGTGACAAATTCAAAATTTGTTTCCTTTATTGTGACTGATTTGGTTACATAGTAGATTTTTTTGTTATCTACGCCGGTAATCTTAGGCGCGGTGGTATCGAAGATCGCGCCGTCAGAGCCGATATAAGCAACATTTCCGGCATTATCTTCTATACGAACATAGATAATAAACTTATCCGTATCCTTTGCCTTTATACCGAAATCGGTGTTATCCGTCCAATCGGTGATTGCACGCACTTCCGTCTCGGTGAGTTGCTTATCGGACTTGTAATACAGCACCGATTTAATGCCGGAGGCTTCGTCCTTAGCAGTCAGCTTGACATTAACGTCGCCTTTAAAGAATCGATTGAATGTGATTGCATTAAGAATCGCTTTCCACCATGGATTTCCGTTAAGCGTGACCGTACCGGTCGGCGATGTCTTGTCGATCTTGTAGCTCTCGGTCACTGCCGCAGAGATAACGCCTGTTTCGGTGTTCTTAACATAGAAGGTAAGCCTGCCGTCTTCGGTTTCGTCCGATGCAGAAAGCGTATCGCTCCATTCGTCGTCTGCCGTGTTTGTACGGCTGAGCTTATAGCCGTTCTTTGCCGTAATAACAAAGTCTTTATTTATCCAATCATTTGAGTTTACACTGTATTCGTTGCCCGCAGCCACATACTCTACAATGTTCGCCGTAATGCCGGTCGGCTGAGTAAGTGTGTAGTTGCCGACAGTCGTACTGTTTCCGAACAGTTCAAATTTAGTAAAGCTTACGGCAATATTTCTGCCTACGCTCACGCTGTCGAAGGTCGGCGTACCGCATAGCAGCGTCAGAACATCTCCGTCGACCAGACCGACTAATGCAGGCGTTCCTTCGATCTCGGCGGTGTTTTTGCCGTCGTACTGCTTATCCTTGACCTTGAGGTCTTTGATTGTCAGCTCCTTGGCAGAGATACTTGCCGTGGCGCTTGTCGGCTGAGCCGACAGAACATAGTTCGCCGCGTCGTCGCCCTCAATAGAAAATTCGGAGAATGCCACTGCCTTACCGGTGCCGACATTTTCATCTGCAAAAGCCGCCCTGCCGCTTACGATAGTTACATTATCGCCATTAACAAGTCTGTTTACAGTTCCTGTAAAGGTTATATTTGCATCGACAGTGCCGTCATATACCTTGTCGGCAACCTTAACATCGGAGATTGTAACCTCTCTCGGCTGTATCTCAAACACCATCGTTGAGGAAAGCGCCTTAAATGTATCTGTTTCGGCAGTCGTTATACGGATCGTATATTTTCCGACATTCTTCGGCGCCACGGTGGTATAAGCTGTATCGTCTTCGCCCGCTTTCTTGTATTCAAATGTCAAAGCTCCCTTGGAATCGGTATTAAATGTCGGCATACCTATCGATTTTCCGTCGTAGATCTTTCCGTCGCTTTCCTTATGGTCGTGGAAAGGAGTTTTCTTTTCAACGATCAGCTTCAAAACAACATTTGCCGGAGCATCATTGGTGGAATTATCAACATAGACCTCACCCATCGGCTTGATTGTCAGGCGGATAGTATATTCGCCTGCTGCCAACGTGCGAAGATAGCTGTTTTTCAGCATAAGCATGCCGTTGGCAAGTAAGGCATAGTCTGAGCCGGCACCGATTTCCTCTGTACCGTTATAAACCTTAGCAACGAAGTTCCCGTTCAGATTCAGCTTGTAAACCACATCGGAATCGGTATTCTTTGTAAAGGTCTGTGCGCCGGTGACCGCCTTGGCATCGGTGTAAACCACCACGCCGTCGGAGTTAACAACGGTGATGTTGTCGCTCTGATCGGTCACGCGGACATAGACAAACGCCTTCCTGCCCGGCTCAATATTAAATGTTGTTTTTCCGTCATCAAGCGTCAGCTCGGTCCAGTCACCTGTAACGGCGTTCTTATCCGCAAATGCGGTTTCGGACAGGAGGTATTCAACCTTTTTGATACCGCTGCCGTTATCTGCTGCCGTTATCTGCACCGTCTGCGTCTCTTTGAAGAACAGCCCGAAGGTAATCCTGTTCAGGAATCCCTTGAATTTATTGCCGCGAATACTAACCTCTACCTCAGGTGCGGTAATATCCGCAACGCCAAAAACGGTCACAAAAATATCGCTTGTAACATTGGAAACCGTATAGCTGCCGCTGTCGGACTGCATCGGCCTGCCGTTTACAGCCACCATGAAACTGTCAGTTTTTGAGTAACCGTCGGCAATTTCCAGAGTAAATGTATAGTCGGTGCCGTAACCCGCAAGAGGCTCGCCTTTAAGGGTATATCCCGCCCCGCTGATAAGCTTTACTTTATAGAGCATGTTTACGGTTACCATAACGCTTGATACATTACCCGCAACATCGGTAGCGGTAATAATATGCTGCTCATTATCGGGTTCAAGGATATAGCTGCCCAATGTCAGCCGTACCTCTTTGCCGTCCACCGTAACGGTAAAGTCATTCGCATCGGCAACGCTGAATTCGGCAGCACCGTAATAGGTCTTTCCGTTTTCTATTCCGGAAATAACCGGCGCTTCGGTGTCGGTCGCCTCAACATAGCCGCAGCCGCAGAGCTTTTCGTGGGTATTGGTTTTCCAAACGCAGGTATGGGTGTGGTCTACGACCTGTACAGGTCCTGCGGCGCCCCGGCGTCCATCGATGATCTCATCTCTATTCATATCATTAAGAGCCTTACCCTCTGCAAGGCAGTCGATAAGGAGCTGTCCTCTTACGGTAACATTTGTGAATTCACCGCCACTTAAGGTGAAATCAACATTTTCCTCAGCGTTGACCTTGACATACGAGCCGCCGGAAATAATAAGTTTACTGCCTTCATAAGCGGTAAGAGTATTTTCAAATGTACCGCTGATGATCTCAAGCGTTCCACCAGATTTCACTTCGACAATATTGCCATAAGTGCCGCCTGCGGACTTAAGTCTTCCGCCGTTGTTTATGGTAACCGTTCCTCTGACGGTACACTTCTCCGCCTCGGCGTTGCCGCTGACCGAAAGAGCACCATTTATTTCGCAGGAATTAAGCTTCATGCTGCCTTTTGGCGATACAGCACCCGTAAAAATGCAGTTCTTGAAATCTCCGCTGCCAACGCAGTTGATCGCGCCTTCAAATGCCGTGCCTGATGCAGTCAGCTTTCCGCCCTTAGCGCAAATAACATTTCCCATAACCGTGCCGCCTATAACGGTAAGGTCTACGCCCTTGGAAACGTTAAGCTTTCCTGTAAAGGTAATGTTTGTTGCATCAATTATAAACGCGCCCGATTTTGCGGCTACGGCTTCGTTTACGTCGAAAAGCGGAATGAGCGTGCAACCCTTGTTTTCATCGGTCTGCGCCGCTGCCAGAGCGTCCGCGAAGGTCACATAGCCCGTCGTTTTGCCGTTTTTGATAACCGCCGCAATTTCACAGCCGCACTGTGTACACTCGTGCGTATTCTTGTCATATCCGGGGTGCTCGCACTCTGCAACGGTAATGTTAAAGGTATTTGAATAGAGCACATAGCCTTTCAGGTCGAATTTGACGCGGTACGAGCCGGAATCGGACACCTTGAAGTTCACTGCCGAAAAACTTATCTGTTGTTTTTCATACGCAGTAGCCGCCGCTTCTTTTATAACCGTACCATCTTCCTTTTCAAATGTCATCCGGAACTGTGTGCCCCACCATTCCTCAATAGTGGCGACAACAAATTTCACATATTTGTCGTCTACCCTTGAAGTCAGGTAGAATTTAAGGTTGGTCGGCTGTTCGTCAATAGTCAGCGGAACAGGCACTACGGTTACATCTGTAATGTAATAAGCTCCGACTTGATATTCCAATTTGCTTTCGTTAGCATATCCGCTTCCGTCGGAATTTGCAAAGGTATAACCGTCCGCAATAAACTCAAACGGCGTGCAACCGGCCTCACGTTTAGCCATTATGCTTTCGAAGCTGCCGCCCTTTAACAACAAAGAGCTTCGTTTGGATATTTGAATATCAACATTAAATTCGCCGCCTGTTACAGTCAGCTTTGAATAATCGTCCGTAGCAATGCGTCCCATGCCGGGGTCTGTTACCTTTCCGCCGCCGACAGAGTCGATTATTGTCATTATACAACCGTAATACACATTAAAATAGTAGTTGTTAATGTTCAGTGTCTTGCCGTTAAGGTCAAGAGTATATTCGCCTGCCCCGAAAACGAGTGAGTAACCGCTCAACAGCGAGCCTGCTGTTGTCTCATCAATAGTGATATCCCGCAAAAGCTTCACGGTGCTGCCGGTGTTTGCCTCGGCATAGTGGATAGCGCTTTCAAAGGTCTGGAAATTTTTAGAAACGCCACCCGCTTCCACAGCCAGGATCAGGCGGAACCCGCAGTCTGCGCAGTAGCCGTCTTCGTCCAGGGTGCTGTGGGCGCAGGGAACCACCGTGGCATTTGTAAGCTTCGTTGCCGCCTTGGCCTCTGCATAGCTGAGGCCCTCATAGCGGTGCTCCGGCGCCAGCAGATCCGCACAGGTCATGCCATCCGTCTGCACGAGCACTTGCTGGAAGCTTCCGCCGTAAAGCTCCGTCGTCTTCTCGCCGTTGGACGTGATCCACAGATCATGATACTTTCCGTGATAGACCTTCAGTGTGCCGCTGTATTGATTGATGTAGCTTAAGCTATTCTCGTCAACATCGCCCAGGCCTTCGCCCATGATCAGCGTAGCTTCCGCACCCTCAATAGCGGCAGGCCGCAGGAACACGCCGCCGGGCTTGGAGGTCATAATGGTCACTGTGCCGCTATAGCCCTGGCCGAGGAAGAGGAATCCGCCGCTCAGGGTAAACCCGTTCAGATCAATGGTGAAAGAGGTGGAGTTGACGGGCAGTGTATTATCTTTACCGCCAGTTTCTTCATACAGCAGATCGCGCAGCATGGTCAGGACCACGTTTTCACGTTTCCCACCCTCTTCGTTATAGAGCGCGGCGTCGAGGGCGCTGCCCAGGGTGGCATAGTAGCCGGTAAAGCCGTCGGCCGTCACCTGTATCGCAGCCTTGATGCCGCAATAACGGCAGGTAAGGGTCGTCTCGTCGATCTCGTGCTTTGTATGGCCGGTGACATACACCGTCAGGGTGTTGCCCGCCTTGTCGGTCACGACCACGGTCTGCTCCATGCCGGTGGCCCGGAGCCTGAGCCGGCCTTCGCTGTCCAAGGTCTCCTCCTGGCCGTCCATGGTGACCTTGTCGATGTTCTTGTCGCTGATCTTCATATATGTCTGGTTGCAGAAATCATAGTGCCCGCCGTCCGTCATATTTTCAATGACGGGTATGGTTCTGTCTATTTCAAATCCGTCGGTCGAGACATAAGATACATTACCCGCATGGTCGGTCAGTTTTGCATAGATCACATACTGATCCTCATCGGAAAGATCAATAGCGCCGCTGTATTCCGTAAAGACTGAAGCCTTGACAGCTTCTTCGCTCAAAGCCTTTGTGCTGATGAGGTATTCGATCTTTACCGCGTGCTTTGCCGCGTCATAGCCCGACTGCGTATAGGAGTCGTCATCTGCCGTGATCTCCACCGTAACTTCTTCTTTAAAGAATACGCCGAAAGAAATTACATTCAGCAGCGACTGCCACCATGTGCGTTCCTTAATCTTGATTTCGCCCGTAGGCGGAGTGGTATCCTCTGCATAATTGCCGTACTCGCTGTGGCAGACAGAGCAGATCGCCTTTTCAAAATAGCTCGCCTCGCGGTCGTTTTTGCCGCTGTTATGCGGGCAGGCATAATCGCACTCGGAGCAGATGCCGTCTACAAATGTGTGCTCGTGTGATTTTACAATCGCTTTATCGGCATATTTGAAAGTTGCAGAACTTGTGCCCACACTCCAATAAGCGTCGGAAGTAAGGTCAATATACTTGCCGCTTTCGTCAAAGAGCATACAGCCGTCGGCGAAAAAGCCTTCAAGTCCGTCATAATCCTTGTTGCTGTTGTCGTCATATTTATATACAATGCCGTTATTGAGCGTTGCAGATGTGATTTTAAGCTCTATTTTGGCAAGCGCGTCAGGGTATACCCAAAACGCGCCGTTAAAGGTGCTGCCCGTAATATGGAGTGTGCCTGCGCCCAGAAAAGCAGAGCATGCCTGCTCTCCGTCATACGCACTTCCGCCGGTCAATTCGACATTCTCAAGCTCCGCATATCCGTAGTTAATCGTAATAGCAGATGATCTTGTAGCGACACCCTTTGCGGCTGTGTTTTCAATCTTGCCGTTTTTAACGGTGAGCTTCGCCGAACCGGAGACATTTATAACGCCGTTATTTGAATCGGCGCTTAAAGTAAAGTCGTTAAGGTCAAGGGTAAATGTGCCGGAGGCTACGCTGAGAGCGTTTGTGTAGAATTTACCGAGATCAACATTGTCCAAAATCTTCAATGTTGAGCCTTCGTTTTCGATTGCAGCTGCCCATGCGTCGGTGAAGGATCTATAATTCTGCTTTGTGCCGTCAGCCTTGGTAAGCGCTGCAAAATAAATCTGCGTTTTGCAGCTTTCGCATATGCCGTTTTCATTTATATCTGTATGGTCGCAGACAAGACCGCACTCGCACTCGTCTCTACCGTCGGAGTTGGCGGTAAAGGTGTGGTCATGCCTGTCTATGTAATAATCGGCGTTTGGATCGGTATTCTTTTCGGAAAGATAGACCGGTTTTCCGCTGCTTTTGTCAAAGAAAGCATATCCGTCTGCCAAAAGGTCACTGAGTGTAAGACCGTCATAGCGCTTAATTTCCCCGAAGGACCAGCCGTTAAGTTTGGTCTTTGTGCTGTTCTTGACAGCCAAATACCCTACATCGACCGTTCCTACCGTGGGCTTTTCGATTATCAGCGTAGTATCCTTCACATCGCTGTTATAATTATACCCGAGAATGAGATTGACAATAGAACCCGAACCCTTTACGGTTACTGTGCCGTCGGCTGACAAATCAAGTGTGTTCACATGGCGGCCGTTGAGGTCAAAAGTCATACTGCGCGAAACATTGCAGCGATCTGCGTCCTGAAGCAGCTTTACTGTGCCGTTCTCTGCCAGAATAAGCGTCCAGTCGTCAAGGCTTTCAACATAGCTTACATTGCCGTTCTTGTATGTAATCTTTGCCGCATACAGCTTGCCGCAGTAGTTGCAGTAGCCCTTAACCTCATTTACGGCGCCGTGCTCGCATTTTACTACCTCCAGCTCGGCAAGAACCGTTTTGGCAGATACTGTAAGACCGTAGGGCACCAAGCCGCCCGGGGTTGTTTTCAGTATGCCCTTGTTATCCTTAAAGGCATAGCCTACCTCCAGCATATCGGTAATAGCTACCGTGTCGCCGCCGGCGTTCGGAAAACTGACAGACTCAAAATAACCGCCGGAGAGCTTCACATTTTTCAGACTCTCGGTATCGGTATAGGGCAAGCTCAGTTTGCCAATATCGCCGCCGAAAACCGTCAGGGTTGATTCGGCATCGGTCACCCGAATGGTTCCAACGCCTTCGCAGTCTTTTTCCACTGTGACATCTCCGCCTGCCGCTTCTATTGTAAGCTTAGAATCAAGCTTGCCGTTCGCCACGGTAAGAGCGGAGTTTCCCTCCACAATAATCCTATCGCTGCCGGACATGGTGTGACCGTTCAGATCCAGTTTGATATTGTTGTTGTTTGAAAAATAAAGCGGATTTATTCCCAGATCGTATTTGTAATTGAGCAGGGTAACCGTGACCTGCTCCTTTTGGTTGTGGAGAATAGAATCAATAGCCTCGCGGAATGATGTATAGTACACCGGTGATTTACCCGTATAGGTCACCTTCGCTTCAAGCTGGGTCTTGCAATCATTGCAAATCCCCGTGGCGTTAACCACATTGCCGTGCGGACACGGCGCGCCGCATCCGGTGCACTTGCCGCCGCTGCCATAGCTATGCTTATGGTCGGCAATAATCCTTACGTTTTCAAGAGTCAGCACATCGGCATTTACAATACCGCCGCCGTCAGTGCCGTAAAATGCGCAGTTGTCACCAAGCAGGCTGGCGAGCGTCGGCTCCTTATATTCACTGGAACCCACTTTAAGTTCGGTGGAGATCTTCGTGAATGTGCCGCCGGTCAGATGAATATCACCAAATCTTATCGCCAGTCTCAGATCCGCAAATGTGCCGCCTACGATGTTCGTCGTGCCGCCGTTCACGTCCAGATCCATCTTTCCTTGGTAGTCATCGTTCACGGTCAGCGTGCCGCCGCCCATATAGATTTTCCGGAACACACCGCCCGAAATGGTGGCGGAAATCTCCTCGCCATTACCGTCGGAAAGAGAAAACTGTTCCACCGTACCGCCGGTGACGTTCACCGCAGCGGCATAATTTTCCGCGTACATATAGTTGATCGCACCGCCCGCGACCGTCAACGCACCGGTGTTCACCGTCAGATAGTCGATCGTGCCACCGCCGCCACTGCTGCTGTCGGTCACGGTCAGCGTGCCGGGCTTTCCTTTGATTACTTCGTTTTCCTCATCAAGGGCAACCGAGCCGACTACGACCTCATTTATGTTTTTTCCGTTCAAATCCAGCGTAAATTCGCCGGTGATAAACGGAATATCGTCAGGATTTTCAGATATCGGCACCTCGACATCAGACAGCAGCTTTAGCATAACGCCGTTTCTATTCGCATACCCTACCACGTCGGCATAGCTGTTAAAATTGATCGTCGAACCGTTTGCCAATGTCACCTCCGCCTCGCCGCCGTCTGCCGCAAACACCGACAGCGGCAGCATGGATACTGCCAGAACCACCGTCAGTATTACGGAGATAATTCTCTTTTTAATTGAAATTTTTGCGTTCATACTTTTTCTCCCTTACACGCATCTTGCAATCGCCGCAGAGAGGACCTGCGGTGAAACAGGCTTTTTATGAAAATACGCACAGCCGAGCCTGTAAGACTGCGCACCGAAACCGTTATCATCAGAAAACCACAACACGGGAACATCTTTGCAAACATTTTTGGCGGCTATAACGCCTTCCATACCGTCTGCGCCGTTTATTGTAATTACAATGCAATTCGGGGGTTCTTTGCGAAGTCCCGCAATAAAGCTGTCGTAATCCGAATAGCACGATATCCCGATACTGCGATATTGACAAGCCGCAATCAGCGATAGCTGTTCTTCAAGCTCGGTTTTATCCGACTTCGTACCGTATAATACTATTTTCATAATTCGCCTCCCTATAAATATATAAATACAAATATATTTTAATATAAAAAAACTAATTTGACAACAGATTTGGCACAAACGGTCAAAATCAGGCACAAACGGTAATAACATACGCTGAAAAATCGGCAGTACAGATTAAGAACGTAAAAAAAGCTGCCGAAAAGGCAGCTAACCGTTCTGTTTATAGAATTATTTACAGGCTTAGACAAAGCACCGTATACTCCGTAAATTTCCTAAAAAGGGAAAAACGGATTGCCGCGC
>DJET01000030.1:48153-50883 GCA_002431945.1 Ruminococcaceae bacterium UBA5891
TCTCGCCTGCCGGCTCGGTCGGTGCTTCTGCTTCGCAGAGGTGTCCACCGGACACCCGCACCGCAATGACAGGTCGGGCAGTTTGCTAAGCTTTATTAACTGTCATTCTGAGTGCGAAGCACGAAAGAATCCGTATTCCCCTAAAGGAGAGCGGATTGCCACTGCCGCTTACGCGGCTTCGCAATGACGAAAGCGGAAAAACGGATTGCCGCGCACCTGACGGACATACAGTAACATACATTATTGCTATTTAAAATGCGCGGACCATTCCGCACGGCCGATCCCGTATACAACGGTCTGCTCGCCCTCGTTATCGGTAAATTCACTGATAAGCGCCATTCCGTTTGCGCGGGCGGTAGCGCAGGACGGAATATTTGCCTTTTTCATATATGAATACACCGCACAGAACTGCGTGTGGCAAAATGTCCAATCACGAACAGCCTGCGCCGCCTCTTTGGCGTAACCCCTGCGCTGATGCGCTTTTGCTATATGATAACCGATCTCCGGCAGCTTAGTACCGTTAATATTCTGTACTGTCAGTCCGCAGTCACCTATCATTTCGCCCGTAGCTTTAAGACATACCGCCCACAAGCCGAATCCGAACATACGGTAGCGCTCAATATTCTTGTCTATCCACCCCTGCACGCGGTCTTCGTTAAATGTATACGGGTAGTGCCGCATAATATCGGAATCGGCAAGCACCGTATACAACGCATTAAAATCATCGCAAGTCATTTCGCGCAGAAAAAGACGATCTGTTTCGATTATCACATTTTGTCCCTCTTTTTTCCGAAATCAATTATCCAAACCGCCGCGTTACGGTGTTTTCGCACCCCTTAATCATAGGCGGCTGAACGTTATTTGCCGGATTATTCTGGTCTTACGTTTTCCCTAAGCTCCGCCCCGTAACGGCAAAGTAAGGAGATTATAATAAACATAACGCCGAGCGCAATACTCGCCGAACTATCTGAGTGCATATCCGCTTCCGCAATTCTCATAAATCCGGCAATAATTCCCATAGCAATGCTGCCGGCAAGCTCGCACCCGACAGGAACGGCTACAGTAATAATACCGAGCCGCAGCAGCTCCCCTGCTCCGTCAAGCGTGAACGGCGTTCCGGCTTTCAGCTCGTTTTTAAAATATATTTCCGCAAATTTTGCCACAACCGCCTCGCCCGCACACACGAACAGCCAGCCCGACAGCGCCGCGCCGATACTTCTTATGTTATAGCCTAAATCGTCTGAAATCAGCCCATGCAGGGTAACGCCGCCGATTTTAATTAGACTGCCGTTTCCGATACCAAGGCTTAACAGTGCCGCAATGCAGCCGCAAAAGCCTATAACAGAAATAATAAACGCTATCCTGCTTAGTATCTTCCCTATTTTGTATAGCTTCTGAATGGTTCCGAGTGTTTTCATTGTAATTCTCCCCTGTTTTTATTTAATTCAGCTTAATAAAATGTACTGCCTGCGCCTTTATTGAGATTTTTTTAACCTCATAGCCGTATGTAAGCAGCTCCTTTTTATAATTTAAAAAGGAATGGTCGGGCGGTACTCCCGCAATTCTTTCAATTTCCTCAAAGGCCAATATCAGCCGCGGTTTTCCGCTTTTTTGTATATACTCCCAAAGCCTTATGTATTTACTCATATTTTACCCCCCATAAAAAAACGCAAAGCCGCCTGTTTTATCAGGTTCAGCTCTGCGTCTTTGCGTCCGGCTTGTTTTCATATTTGATTTTATGCCCCTGCATTGAAATTAAAAACGTTTTTTTGCACTTAGGACAGAACAGCGGAAAATTTTCAAGAACCGTATCCTCCCTGACCTGAGTTCGTGTTTTTCCGTTACATTCGGGACACAGTATCCACTCGGCCTGACACGCGCTCATCTTCTATCTCCGCCCTTTGATTTTACAAAGCCCATCATCGCCTGAAATTCGGAAGAGAGCATCTGTCCGAGCTTTTCCTCAGAAAAACGGCAGACACGCGTTGCGCACAAGGCGCCGACGCCGAAGGTGTATATCCAAACGTTTTCAAAAAGCAGCTTTGCCTCGTCTTCGTTCATACCGTATTCGTCGCGGATTAAGGTAATGCAGGCTTCCGCCGTCGGTCCAAGCTCGCCGAACACATCGTCAAAGCTTACGGCGTTACGGTTTTCCTGCATAAAAAGCAGCTGATAAAGCTTAGGCTCCCTTACACCGAACAGAACCATTTGCATTCCCACCTGTTTAAACAGCGGCATATCGGGCAGTTTTTGCTTTACAAAGCCCTCAAACCGGCGCATAGCAGCGGCACGGACCTCCTCCTGCACCTCTTTCATACTGCAAAACACCGTGAATATAGGGCGTGCAGACGTACCGAGCGCGTCGCCGAGCTCCTTTGCGGTAAGCGCCTCTGCGCCCTTTTGCGACACAATTTCAAGTGCGGTATGCACTATTTCTTCCTTTGTAAACTTAGGCTTGGGCGGCATTGAAATTCTCCTTGTTTATTTAAAACGAACGTTTTGCAACGTGCGTTTTACAATGTGTGTTTTAGTATAACACTGTCACAGTGATTTGTCAAGCATTAAAAGCTATAAACAAATTACGGTATAGCGTAATCTCAGTATGCCGATAAGCCGAATATTTAATTTTCACACCCGCTTTTTATCATTCTAACCACGAAAGAAAGCGGATTGCCGCGCACCTGACTCACTCTTGCGGTACCCAAAAGTTGTTTTCGCTTGGAGCGCGAA
>DJET01000030.1:50940-71553 GCA_002431945.1 Ruminococcaceae bacterium UBA5891
CCCGCCGTTGCTCGCAATGACAGGTCGGGCAGTTTGCTAAACTTTATTGCCTGTCATTCTGAGTGCGAAGCACGAAAGAATCCGTATTCCCCTTAAAAGAAAAACGGATTGCCGCGCACCTTGCGGCGCTCGCAACAGCTTTTCGGAGCACCCTCAAATTACAGCTTCCACGGCAAATACGCCGCCGCTGCCGCCAATATAACGGCAGGCAGCATATTAGCCACATTCACCTTTTTACCGAAAACAAGATTTACCCCGATGCAGAAGATCAGAACCGAACCGATGAGCGATATGTATGCAACGGCGGTTTCGGTCATAACAGGCGCCACAAGCCTTGCAAGCAAAGTAATGCCGCCCTCGAAAACAATAACCGGAACAGCGGAAAAAGCGCAGCCGCGGCCCATAGATGCGGTCATAACAGCGATTATAATAAAATCCAACACCGATTTCACCGCCAGAGTGGAATAATCGCCCTGCAAACCGTCCTTAACGGCTCCGACAATTGCCATTGCCCCTATCGACACGGTTAAAGACGCAGTTACAAAGGCGTTAACAAAGCCCTCGTCCCGACCGTTACCCGTTTTTAATTTTAACCATTCTCCAAAGCGTTCAAAACCGTTTTCTATACCGATAAGTTCCCCTATAATTGTTCCTATTGCAAGGCACAGCACCACGAGCATCGATTTTGCGCTGTTTATTTTGCCGTTGTCAATTTTCAGCATTCCCTCCATTGCCCCTGCGATTGCAATAAAAATAACGCTTATACCGCACGCTTTATTTAAAGATTCCTGCTGCTCGGTTTTAAAAAGCTTTCCCGTAAAATGCCCTATTAAGCCGCCTGCCGCTATGCTGCAGCCGTTTATAACCGTTCCTAACCCGATCATTATATATAACCCTCTCTAATCTGTTTTCAAATCGCATTATAACATATTATTGCAGAAAATACCATTATTTTTAAAAGACGCAGTGTCTGTACGGCAAGCAAGCTGCGGCCATAGAAAAAATCAGCACGGCGCAAAACCGTGCTGATCGTCTTTAATTATTTTCGATTACCTGTGTTTCCGCGCCGCCCGTCTCATCAGAAGAATCTGTTTTCTCTGTTTCATCATCTGTCTTTGCCGGAACCGATATATCCTCTACGGAGGTTTCGTCCTGCGGCAGAACGCCGTTAGGTTCGTCCTGTTCGGCGGATCTTTCCGACGGTGCGGCATTTGCTGCGTTATCCGCCGTTTTGCCGCCGCCCTGCAGTGCGGCAATCCCACCGTCGTTTACAATTGCGTTTGATTCGTCTCTTACCGCACAGCTGCCCCACTTGGGCGTAAGGGTTATTTCAGCAGCTCCGGCTGCCGTTACGGTAAATTTAAAGGTATCGCCCGCAAAGATTTGTTTGGTGTAGTAAGGCTTATCATCAAGCATAACGCCGCAGTAGCCCGTAGCCCCCGAAGTTCCGGCGGCTGATAACAAAACAGTGTAGCTGCCGCCCGAAAGCGAATATTCACCTGCGGCATTTGCAGCTATGATTTGATTTTCGCTGTCCGTTACGGAAATAACGGTAAGTTCATAGCTTTCCGGTGTTTTTACAGCTGTTGTTCCCGCATAGGTCGATGCGGTAAACCAAGCCCAGCTTGCGCCGCAAAGGCTTACGGCGCAAATACAGATACCTATAACCGACGGGGCAAGTATATGCAGTATACCGTCGGAACGTTTTTCTTCGTGCTTGGCACGGCGGAAGAATACGCGGTATATCTTAAGCACATTGCGTTCGCTTACAAACGGAATAAGGCAGAGGTAATGACAGCGCAGCTCTCTGCGCCAATAGCGGTATTCGTTATAATCGGCGGCTCGGTGCATTTCGGATAAAAGATACTGCTTCTCCCGCCCGAAATTATTAACGAATACTGCAAGCCTTATTAAAATCAGCAAAAAGGCAGATACGATCAGAACGATCAAGAGTATCAAAGCGCCGCTATCATTGTCCATAATGATGTATCTCCTTTCTTGGAATTTTAGTAGGCAATCAAAAGGCACAAGCATAACTTATGCCCTTTGATTGCCCCTCCACCCGAAGGTGGAGAGGACTTAAAACTTTTTATAATTGTCTGTTAATCAGCAACAACATTGAACCAATCGCCGTCCTGAACAACATGATAACCTTCTGCAACAACAACTTCGTTGTCGCCAAGAGTCGGGTTAGACGGGTCATACTTATAGAAGCTGCCGCCCTTGACAGTGATTTTTGCGTTGGAGCCATCCTTGCAGTTCAAGGTGTTGGCAGGAGTCACAGCCTTGAAAGTACCGCCGTTAATCTCAATCTGAGCTTTACCGAGCGCATAAATCAAATCGCAAACAGGATCGTCATCGGGGACGCTGACCTGACGGAAATCACCGCCGTTGATGACAACCTTGCTGTTGCCGTCAGCCTGAACAGCCATAGCTCCGCCGACAGTGCCGCTTGCATCCTTATTGTACACGGCGTACACATCAGCATTGATCGTAAACTGAGCGGTTTTTTCTGCCTGTACCGCACCATAGCGTCCGTTGGCCTGAATGTTCTCGATGATTTCATGGGTTCCGGAAGAAGCGCTGACTGCGGACAAAATGGTGGCAGCGTCTTTGTCGTATGTATTGTCAAACGAATCCGATTCAGACATTGCCTGTGTAGCACTTACTCTAAGGCCAAAAGAAACTTTTGCTGCCCAATACGGGTCTGCATTTTTCGGGTTTGCCTCATTTCCAACTTCCGTAGGCATATAAAGAACCATTGCGTATGTCTTGGTGTCGTTGGATTCGAGAGTTTCGCCGGCAACACCCTTATCTCTAATGTCATTAAGCGTCTTAGCTTCAGCATCTACAGCATTGATCGCCGCTGCACGATCTGCATATGCTTCGGTAGCTTCCACTGCGCCCAACTTAACAAAGTTGCTGAGATAATAATAATCACCTGCAACATTTTTTCCTCTGCTTTCGTAGAGGTTATACAGACCGAGAGTATACTTCAGTGCAAGAGTTCCTGCATTCTTAACACGAAGATATACGACTTCTGTACGACCGGGTTCCCACAGGGTGCTGTCCTCGAACACCTTAGTTGTGTCGTCCGCCTTTTTCCATTCAGCGAAATCTTTGCTATAGTATAATTGTACATCAAGATTTCCTGCCTGAATTTTGTTTACCGCTGTGCTTGCGGTGTCCGTGAACCACGCAAACGTGGTTCCGATGAACATTGCCACGCATACGATAAGTGCAAATAAGCTTGAAAGCAATGCCTTTTTATCGGAATTTACTTTAGCCATTTTAACGACCTCCTATTATTTGTTTTTTGTAATTACCCCTCTGCCCAAAGGCGAGAGGGCTTAAAAGCAATTTATTTTTTTGCGCCGTTTTCCCAAACAACAGAATTGTTGATTGTTACCTTTGTTTCTTTCTCAATGCCCTCGCCAAAGAGGTAATAATTGCTGCCTGTTTGGGAGTCTGTCTTGCAATTTGTAAGTTCGCAGCCATCGAAGATTACATTCCAAGCCTGAGAAGCATAACCTTTAATGCAAACTGCGGGTTTGTTTTCTGTTCCGCCGATAAACTTGCACTTTATAAAGCTGAGCTTTGTAATTTCGGTGTGCAAAGTTTTGTATGCGTTTATAAATTTGCCGGCAGATGAATTAAATGTGCACCCCTCAAATGTGAAATTCGCACCGGAATATGTCCAAAGGTTGTAATCGCCTGCATTATCGGCAAATTCACAGTTTTTGAAAACTACATCGCCAACACCCCAATAAGAGCCTCTGCCGACAATTTTGCAATTGTCAAAATAAAGTGATTTTGCACGGATAAAGCCCTTATAGTTACCGATTCCAACGTTTACGGTCATATTTTTGAAAGTGACTGCAGAGTCTTCATAACTGTAATCTGCAGAATGTTCGCTTCCTGCGTTTGTCACCGTCATATCACCGGCAGTGAAAACCGTGCTGTTTTTGCCAGATCCTTCAATAATCAAATTTGTGTTTTGTGTCTTAGTGCTATTGACTTCGTAAAGGGTATATTCACCTGCACCGAGCTTAACCGAACCTATCTCGTTATTCTTTACAACCGAAACAAGCTCCTCCTGCGAAACAGCCTCAACAACCGGAATAACAATTGTTCCGCCGGCATAGCTGTATGCGGGCTTTTCAGACGATTTCACCATTACCGGATCAGTTGTTTCAATTTTAGCTGCAGCCTTGTGGGAAGCTTTACCCGGTCTGTAATCGCCGAGTAAAATATCGCCGTTGGTGCCTACGGTGCCGATAAATGTATTGTTTTTAAGTGTTACATTCAGGCTGCCGGTTTCGCTGTTATTTACAAAACGCGTAGGTGCAAAATAGTCATTATCCGGGTTTATCTTGCCGCAGTTAATGAACTTGCTGTTTTCAACACTTACGGTTAACGTGCCTGTTTGCTTGTGCGCAATATTAACCGGTGCGCAGTTGTTTTTGAATGTGCAGTTTTTAATAACAATACTGCCGTCTGCAGTTGTGTGCACAATAGAATCATGGAAACCGGAAGCCGAGCAATTTGTCATGGTAAGATTTATCTTGGCCGTGCCGGTTTCATTTCTGTACATAAAGAAGTTGTAGTTTTCGTTTGTGCAGTTATAGAAATTTACATTCCACACATCGGCGCGCGTGCCTACCGGCTGACCCCATACAACAAGATTTTTAGTATTGTAAATATTTACGGTTGTTTCGTTGTTTTCGGGAGCAGCATACGTACCGATAGAAATATCCTTGCCGGAAAAATCGGCACCGTTACCGTAAATTGCAATATTTTTGGTTACATTAAGGTGCGTCGGAAAATCTACTTTGCTGTTTTCCTTTAAGTAAATTGCGCCGTTATCGGCAACATTTTCCATAGCCACCTTAAAGGAATCGTAGAAAACACCTTTATTATCCACAGCCACCTTGTTGCCATCAAAGTCGTCCTTTGTCAATCCAAGCGGATATGTGGGATATGTGGCATTTGCATCATACTGATTGCCATAGCTGTCGTTTTCAACAGTATCCTGAGTAGCATAAACGGTAATTGCGATATTTTCTATCTTCTCGTTCATATACTCGTTGCCTGCGGTATCCTGCATATGACCTTTTATGGTCAGAGGCTCGGAAACAGCGCCCGCCGCAAGCTTGTGATCGGACTCAAGATCGGTATCGTTGATCGTCCAGTCGATAACCTCGTTCAGCTTTGCGCTGCCGTTGATACCGGTTATAACAATTTTATACTTGAGCGCCAAATTGCCGTCATTCTTTACACGAACCGGCTGCAATTCATATGTGCAGCCCGGCTCCCAAAGAATATCTGCCTGCGCTCTGCCGTCTGCAGTTTTCCATTCAAGGGGCTTCCCCTCAAGGTCTTTGCCGTTTTCATCTACAAGCAAGACCTTAAGATTACCTGCCTGAATTTTGTTTACCGCCGTACTTGCGGTGTCCGTGAACCACGCAAACGTGGTTCCGATGAGCATTGCCACGCATACAAGGATAGCAAATGCGCTTGATAACAATGCCCGTTTGGTAGATTTGCTGTTTGTCATTGTTTCTTTACCTCCTCATTTCAAATTTTCAATGACAATATGTAAACACGGGTTTTCCGCGGTTACACCGTAGTGGTGTCGGACGATGCCTCGTCCTTTTGCGCCATCTGTGCTTTCATCTGCAGCAGCTCTTGCATTATGCGCTGCGTTTCGGCACGGTCGGCTTCAATTTTATCTCTTTCCGCCTGTAATTCCGCCTGCTGTTCCGCCTTATATCTGCGGAACAGACGAATACAGCGAATGCCCTCTAACAAAATGAGAAGCAGGAACGGAATCAAAATACAAACAATATATCCCGGTGTGGTTTTAAGAAACTGAAAGAACGTACCCACCTTCGGAAAATGAATTTGGTATTTGCCAAGCACATACGGGTATGTTACAATGGTTTCATCATCGGTATCTGTTGTTGTGCCGTAGGTAACAAACCCCGGCTGACCGTCCGCGTCGGTAGTGAGCCTGCGTATTTTATGCGTAACGGTTTCACCGTAGTTTGCGGTATTCTGAGAGGTATAAGCAATAATGTCCCCCTCTTTCAGTACCGAGGGATCCACTTCCTTAACAAGCACCAGATCACCCGCGTTAAAGTCCGTCTTGCTCATTGAGTCCGAAAGAACAATGAACGCCTTATATCCGAACAGATTGCGCTCGGCACGGTCAAAGGTAGACACCGACAAAACGGTGAATATCATCATACCGGCGGCGAGGGCTACAATCAGCCACACAAATATACTTCGGATAATTTTTAGCGCTTTCATTTACATAACTCCCTACCGATCTTTATTTTCCTCACACATCTGCATCAATACGTCTATTTCATCGGGCGATATAAGCGTTTCATCTTCAACCTTGCGGACATATAATTCAAAATAGCAATCGCCGCACAGCTGACCGCAGCCCTTGATATAATATTTTCGGTCTGCAAGGGGCGTGGATTTCGGAATACCCGTATCGCCCCCGCAGCATACGCATTTTTCATTACCGCCGTCAGGCATCTGCCGCGCCTCCTTTACTGTGAGGCCGACAGTACCCCCATTTTTTCGGGGTATTACGGCATTTTTGCTTTATATATATTTGCATATTGGGATCGTCCTTTTAATTAAAAAGCTTGTGCGGATTATTCTTAGTTTGCGTTGCCTCGGCGCACATTGTAAAGGTGAGGTCAAGGTTCTGCGTTTCGTTTCCGCTGTTTTCGGGGTAATGGAATACCGCGGTTAAATTGCGGCGCTGCCCGATCTTTAAGGTATCGTCGGCAGCAGCGGCATTCTGCTTTGTCAGCTCGTTCGCCGTGCCTGTATAGACGGTCTTATCGCCGTCCTTTACCGTTACGTTAAGCACACTGCCAAGCCCGCCCGAAACATTTTCAAGATACAGGCGGTAATACACGTCACAGGAGCTGTCGTTTTCAATAAAGAAATCTTTTTTCACGGTCATACCCGGTTCGAAAATAAATTCGTGTTCTTGAATTACGGGTTTGCCGTCGTTAAGATTTATTTTAACCTCGCCTGTACGGAACAGATTATTTTCTGCCGAAACAGAAGAATACACAAGGGCAAATGTGGTTATGCAAAGGCAGACGGCAAGAACGACGACAGCGATAATGCCGCCAGTCAGCTTTTCGGCGGTTTTTGTTTCAGCCATTTTCCTCTTCCTCCTTACGGCTGCGTACTGCAAGCAGGAAAATTATAATGCTAAGGGAGCAGACGGTAAGCACCGCCCACGGCATAACGCTTGAGGTATCGCCTGTTTTCGGGGAATTATCAAGGTTGCCTGTTTCCTCTACCCACCAGCGGAAGTCGGCAATCAGCTCCTTATTCTGATATTCATTGCCTACGCTTGTATCAAGATACGCCGTAATTTCATAGTACAGCTCGTCTGCGGCAGATTGCCCGGACGCCAATTGGTGCGTAAGAGCTTCGGGCATATCCCGCATAAGTCCGTCGTACATTGTTTCACCCGTTGTCAGCAGTTTAACCCGTACCTTCAGCACTTCGGCTAATTTCTCATAACCGGCACGGACGGCGGCTTTGTAATGCACGGTAATTTTATCGTGATAGGAAACACGCACGCGAAAGTATTTTGTTTCGCTGTCGCCGGGAAGCATATTGCCAACCCAAAACGGCGTGTTTTCCTGCGGCTGTTTATTATACAGTTCAATAGCTGCCGCTTTTCGCGTTTTATCGGCTGCCGCCTGTGCCGAGGATAAAGCGATATCGGAAGAGCCGTACTGCACCCCGCTTTGGCTGCTTTCGGGCTCGCCTGCATCGCCGCTTGGTGTGATAAGATTATCCGGCACTGTAACGGCGGCAGGCGCGCTCTTTGCCGTCTTGTTATATAGAAGCGTGCCGCCGAGCGCCGAAAGGCTTAATCCGAGCAGAACAGCCAGCACAATAATAACAATTTTAATTTTCTTATTCCGTTCCACCCGTTTTCACTCCTTATCTGTTAAATTTATCCTGCCTTACATAGCTTTTCACAACGCTGAAAATCAGGTGAAAGGTTTTGGTTGCCGCGGTATCGTCGTCCTCCCTCGGCTTATCGATCTGCTTTGTTGCCTCGCCGAGCAGGGTATCAAGTATATGGTGCAGCACCAAACGCACATCTGCGGATTCGGGAAAAGCCGATTTCATTTTTTCAAAAAGTCCGGCATACCGTTCCATATGCTCCGCGCACGCATATTTCTGAAAGGACGAGGAATAATAGTAGCGGATATAAAAGGTAATGTCTTTGGGATGAGTCATAAGATAATCCCAGCATTTTCTGAAAAGCACATGACAGCGCGATTCATAATCTATGCTGTCGTAGCGCAATACGGTGTAATTATCGAGAATCAGCCGCAAAAACTGCTCGTCAACATAGCCGAACGCCTTGGAAATTAAATCTTCCTTGTCTGAAAAGAAACGGTAGATGTACGCCACATTGATGCCGCAGGTTTTGCAAATGGCGTTAGTTGTGGTGTTTTCAAGACCGAGAGCCGCCACCGTTTCGATAGTACCCTCCATCAACTCCCGCTGTATGGCTGCGTTCTTATCTTCCTGCGGAAGCATTTTCTGCATCTCCTTTGTTTAGCAATTACTTATGTAACTTCGGCTATAAGCTTTCATAGAGTTCAGCACTCTGTTAAAGCTACGTCCAAACAGCGGTAAAACCGCGTTTTCTACCGTAAATACCGAAAAATGACACAATAGCTTGACTGCTAATATCAAAATCCTACCGCCGCCAGCTTGTCCATATTTATTCGTTTTAATTCCATTGACGAATGCACATACCGTTCCAGAGTAATGGTTGTTGTAGCGTGACCTAAAATTTCCGATAATGATTTTATTTCAAACCCAACCTCAACGGCGCGCGTAGCAAATGTATGCCTGAGCGTGTGCGCATGAACGCCGTTTAATTCACACTCATCGGTATATTTTTCGATGCGATACTGCAGGGTTCTCGGCTCCATATACCTTTCGTTACCGGTAAGAACATATGCACCGGCATTTTTCACCTCAAAGCGGCGGCACAGCTCAAGGGTATAATCGGTAATCGGAATTGTACGCGCCGACGTGCTGCTTTTAGGCGAACCTATAACTATTCTTGTTTTGGTTTCCCCGTCTGCTTCGGTATTGTGCAGCCGTTGCAGACTTCCCGATATGCGTATCGTTCTTTCCCTAAGGTTAATGTTCTCCCATTTAAGCGCACAAAGCTCCCCTATCCGCATTCCCGTAGTCATCATAAGCAATATCCCGAATTTACAGCAGTCAGTATCGTTTAATAAAAATTCTGCAAAACGGTTTTGCTCTTCGCAAGACAGCACCCGCATTTCCTTGCGAACTTCCTTCGGATAATTGATTTCTATCGTCGGAAATATTCCGGGAAACTGCAATGCGGTATATTTTAAAATACCGTGAAGCAGCGTTAAAATATCATGAACCGTTTTCACGGCAAGACCGTCGTTAAACAACAGCTCTTTTGAAAAATCGTCTACTGTCCCCGTAGTAATTCCGAGCGGAAAGCACCCGCCTAATTTCGGTTTGATATGCTTTTCAAGAACGGTATCGTATTTGATATAGGTAGACTCCTTTATCCTGCTTTTGCGCAGCCGTAACCATTCGTCGCAGTAAAAGGCAAATCGGCGGCGGGAGCCCGATGAAGAGACAGGATTGCCGGATATCAGCGCCGCCTTATATTTCGTCACCTTTTCTTTTGCTTCCTTATATGTTTTTCCGTAGCAAAAGCCGTACTTTGCCTTACCTGACAGATCATAGCCTTTAATATAACGGGCTTCCCACCGTCCGTCCTTTCTTTTAAAAATGTTTTCGCCTTTTCTCATAATAATCACCGTATCCTTCCAAGACGCAACAAACAGTCGCCGATAAGCCGAACGTTATATTGCCGTGCTTAAGGTGCCGAAACGTGCGTCTTTATATTTTTCAGCGTAATCCGCCGATTTTCACTTACCTAAATGCGAACAGTATAATTTTAGCGAATGAAACAAATGCGTTTTGACTGAATATTTGACTGCGAATAAAGATAAAACAGTAGCATTTACTTATGTTTCGACATTTTTCGACATATATTGCCTCAAAGCGTTTCCGTTTTTTTAAAAAAACTTTCAATTATACTTGATTTTTTTACCGATTGGTGTTATAATTTCTACGCTTAATTGATAGAACAGCTCTCGCAGAGTGCTGAACTCTATGAAAAAAATCACATAAAATTTCAGCAGCAGTCAAGTGCGACTGCTGCTGTTTTTTAATGTACAAATCCGCATAAAAAAAGCCCCTGCCATATCGGGTTACCGATATGGCAGGGGCTTGCTTTGCTGTTTTATTTAAAGTATTGAAAATATGTTCCTTAAAGCCTTAGACGTTTTTCAGTCTGTTCGGTTGATTCCATAAGCTTTTCGGCGGTTTTAATTCCGTCTGTTGCGGCAGACATTATTCCACCTGCATATCCTGCGCCCTCGCCGCAGGGATAAAGACCTGAAAATCCTATGCTTTGCCCGTTTTCTCCCCTTACTATCCTCACGGGCGAAGAGCTGCGCGTTTCGGGTGCGGTAAGCACCGCGGCGCTGTCTGCAAAGCCTTTGATTTTGTTATCAAACAGCTTTATACCTGCTTTAAGGGAAGAAGCTATAAATTCGGGGAAAATCCTATTAAAATCGGCATAAGCAAAATCGGGTTTTACGGTAGGGGTTACCCTTGTTATTTCAAACGGTTTTTCAAAAACAAAATTTCCCACGGTGCTTACAGGCACCTTTCCGCACGCGGCACGGTATGCCGCGCGTTCGATCTTCTGCTGTAAAAGGCAGCCTGCAAGCACATCGTCGCCCTCAAGATCGGCAGGTTCTATGCCTACAAGCACCGCGCTGTTGGCATTTTTGCCGTCGCGCCTGCTTTCGCTCATACCGTTTACCGCAATGCCGCCCTCTTCGCTTGAGGCGTTTATAACCTCTCCGCCGGGGCACATACAAAACGTGTATACTCCCCTGCCGTTTTCAAGGTGAACGGCAAGCTTGTAATCTGCCGCCCTTAACGCCTTATGGTCCGCAAAATCGCCGTAAAGCGCTTTATTTATATCGCTTTGCAAATGCTCTATTCTTACTCCCGCCGAAAACGGCTTTCTTATAAGCGGTATTTTATTTTGCTTTAGCATTAAAAAAGTATCGCGCGCGGAATGACCGGTGGCTAAAATAAGGCTTTCGCACGGTATTTCTTCACCGTTTACAACGGCGGCTTTAAGCACGCCGTTTTCAAAGCGCAGGTCTTCAAGCATTGCCGAAAAACGCACCCCGCCGCCTAACGCCGTTATTTCGTTTCGTATGCTTTTAACAACGTTTACAAGTATATCGGTTCCTATATGCGGCTTTGCGTCGGTTAAAATACTTTCGGGTGCGCCGTGCTTTACAAACTCTTCAAGAACGGCTCGGCAGCGGCAGTCCTTAATTCCGGTATTAAGCTTACCGTCCGAAAAGGTGCCCGCTCCCCCTTCGCCGAACTGCACATTGGAATTAACGTTTAATTTCCCGCCGGAAAAAAAGTCTTTTACGTCCTTAGTGCGCGAATCCGCGTCCTTTCCCCTTTCGAGCACAACGGGTTCAAGCCCCGCGCGTGCAAGGGTAAGCGCCGCAAACATTCCGGCAGGACCGAAGCCTGCAATAATCGGTCTTTTAAGCGGCTTGTTTACGGCTTTTTTCCATATATACGGTTTTGGTATAAAAACCTGAGCGTTTTTTGTCCTTTTTAAAAACGCGCCCTCGTTTTTTACCTCGGCTAAAACGGAACAGCAAAAATGCACGTTATTCTTATGCCGCGCGTCTACCGATTTTTTATAAAGAAAAACCGAAATTATATTTTTCTCATCGGTTTTAACAGCCTCTGCAACCGCCCGTTTAAGCAAAGAAAAATCCGTATCAAGCGGCAGCGCTATATTATTTATTAAAAGCATTATTGCTCCTTTTCACAATATCAAAGGCGGCGCACATAGCGCTTGACCACGCCCATTTAAGGTTAAAGCCGCCGCAGTCGCCGTCTATATCAAGTATTTCCCCTATTGCGTAAAGCCCATTATATTCGCGGCTCATCATAGTATTACAGTCAAATCCGGAAGTATCAAGTCCGCCGCCCGTTACCTGCGAATTTATGTAGCCTGTGTTTCCCGTAACCTCAAAGCTCATATCCTTTAAAAGCGCGGTAATTTTTAAAATATCGGCTTTTTTAAGGCTTTCCGCTTTGTCGTTAAGCCTTAAGCCGGCGCTTTTAATTATAACCTGACCGAGCCGTTTATTAAGCATACCCGTAAAAAATTCGTCAAGCGTTCGGTTTTTAAGGCGCTTTGCACGGTTAAACAGCACTTCAGAAAGCATATTGAAATCCTTATTGCTTACAAGGTCAAGCGATACCGTAATATTTTTTTCACTGCCTACCGCACCCGAAAGCTGAAGTATGGGCGGACCGGAAAGCCCGTAATCGCAAAACAGCACCTCGCCGTATTCGCTTTTTAAAACCCTTTTGCCCTGCTTTAGGGCGGCTGACGCGTTAACCTTTATACCCTTAAGCTGCCGCACAATATCCGGCCTTGTTTTAAGCTGAACTATTGCGGGGTGCGTTTCAACGGTTTTAAAGCCCGCCTTTTTAAGCAATGCAAGCATACTGCCGTCGTTACCGAGCTTTTCCCCGCCCGATAAAAGCCCCGCGGCTATAACAATATTGTCTGCAAGAAAGCTCATATTACCGGCTATAACCTTGTATGAACCGCCCGATACCTGAATGTTTGTAACCTTTGTTTCGGTACAAACAACAACGCCGTATTCCTCGGCGGCAAAGCGCAGGCAATCCACCACGGAAGCCGCCTGCAAAGAGGCAGGGTAAGCCTTGTCCCCCTCATACACAAAGGGCACGCCTATACTGTTAAAAAAATCTTCACAGCACTTATTATCGTATTTTTGAAGGGCATAAAGGCAAAATTCGGGGTGAAGACCGTGGTATCTTTCAGCCGTTATGTTTTTATTGGTTATATTGCAGCGCCCGTTACCCGTTGCGGCTAATTTTTTTCCTACGCGCGGCAGGCTCTCAAGCAGCCGCACCTTAAGGTTGGGCGCCGCCTTTTTAAGGGTTACCGCGGCGCACAGCCCCGCCGCGCCGCCGCCTATAATTATTACATCGTCCCGCATTTTCAGTGCCGCTCTTCAAAATTGGAATAGGTCTCGCAAAACCGCGCCTGAAAAGACGCAGGCTCGTCTGCTGCGTACAAATGCGAAATATCGCCGAAGCCAGAACAGCGGAAATACGCAACGCCCTGCTCGCGCTCCTCGGTGTTAAGAGTGGTTACGGAAGACGGCAACGCCACAAATCCCTGCCACAGCGCCATGGGCGAAATTTTAAGCAGATGCGAAAGCAGCACGCACTCAACGCCGAAATGGCAGAAAAGCGCCACCGTATCGGTATTCTCCTTTTCCACATTAAATATTTTACCGTTATGAACGTATCCGTGCCGCGCCAAAAGCTCGTCAAGCCCGTCGCACACCGCTTTATACTTTTCTTTAACCGTGCCTTCACTTATAAACGGGGTATCTATCCATTTATCCTTATCGTAATAATCTTCGTTTTCGCACATAAACCGCGGGTATCTGTCCCACACGTAAGTTTTTTTGCCTGTTTCGGGGTCTGTAACCACGCCGTCAAACTCCCTTAACCAATCGCACACACGGGCGGTTTTATTAAGCGCCTCAAGCGTAGGCTTTGCAGTTGCCTGCGCCCTGCCTAAGGGCGAGACATAAAACGCGCTTATATCAAGCTTTAAAAGGCGCTTTTTTAAAAGCTCCGCTTCCTTCCACCCCTTTTCGGTAAGGGAATCTATGCTGTAATCGGGGTCGCCGTGACGAATAATTAAAAGCTTCATAAATAATTTTTCTCCTTAAATTCCGAGTTCCTCGTCCGATACCATTTCTTCTTTTGAAAGCCCTGCCTCAATATTAACGTCTTCCCATTTGCAAATACCTCGCAGCAAAGCAACGGGGAACGAATGAATTTTTGCGTTATACTTAGCCGCGGCGTCGGTATATGTCATTTTGGCGTTAAGCTTTGCATTTTCCGTTGTTTCTATTTGGCTTAAAAGCTTTTGCGTATGCACATTGGATTTAAGCTCCGGGTAGCTTTCGATAACCGCTTTAAAATCTTTACTTGTGCGGATTTTGGCGCCGCCCTCTCTTGCCCTTGCAAATTTACCGTAAAGCTCGGTTTCGGCGTTTCTGTATTTATCCGCAACGCGCTCCGCTTTATCAATAAGCGCCGCAGAGGTCTCGTTTACGGACTCAATATCCGCTTTCGATTTTGAAATAGCGCTTTTAAGCCTTGCAATCGCGTTAAAATCAATTATGATATTAACCGCAAAAGAAAGAAAAATTGCAATAATAACCATCGGCAAATTGTATTTTTCGGGTATTTCATCACCTGTTGTAGAGGCGGCAAAAATGCACACCATTAAAAACCACGATATAATAAAGGCGCCGAGCAGCTTTAAAAGCTGCAACAAAAGACTGTTTTTTTTCATAAAAATGCTCCCCTAAAGTAAAATCTATAATGATTATACTTTAGGGGAGTCTCAAAATCAATATTTAATTTCAGCTGACGGCGTTGTTTGAACCAACGGTAATATCGGTGGTATAGTACCTGCCGCTGCGGTAAATTTTAACGCTTACCTTTTTGCCCGGCTCGCACGAATTCACAAATTCCTCAAGCTGCGAGTACTCTGAAACCGTTTTACCCGCAAATTCGGTTACAATATCGCCCTTGGCAATTCCCGCGTTATCGGCAGGGCTGCCCTCAGCCACGCTTAATACAACCGCTCCCGAAGGATAGCCGTAATATTTCAGTACGCTTGCGGTGTACTTTTCGCTTACGGTTATGCCTATATACGGTTCGGGATCGTTTTGCTTATCAATAATATTTTTGCATATTTTGGATACGGTGTTAGAAGGAATTGCAAAGCCCATACCCTCAAATTCCTCTGATACTATTTTAGAGCTTGTAATACCCACTAACTCGCCCTTTGTATTAACAAGCGCGCCGCCCGAATTGCCGGGGTTTATAGCCGCGTTTGTTTGAATAAGCTTAACGTCGGAATCGCTTGAAACCACACGGTTAAGCCCGCTTATAACGCCGTAGGCTACGCTGTCCATAAATTCAAGACCGCCGGGGTTACCCACGGTTACAACATACTGACCTACCTTAAGCTTATCGGAATCGGCAATTGTTACGGGCGTAAGACCGGAAGCGTCGATTTTAATCACCGCAAGATCCGAAGAAATATTATACCCTACAACCGCAGCCTCATATGATTTTGAATTTACCGAATCAAGAAATACCTCGATTTTAGAGTCTGATTTATTGGTAACCGCGCTTGAAATAACGTGGTAGTTGGTGATAATGTACCCGTCCGCCGAGTATACAACGCCGCTGCCCTCGCCCGTTGACGAGCTGTTGCCGCCGAAAAAGCTTCTTACAGAGGTTGTGGTTCTGATACCTATAACGCTGGGCGTTACCTTTTCGGCAACCGCTTCCACAACCGATTCGGCGGTTTCGTCTACATTTATATTAACGTTACTGCCCGATACGCCCGAACTGCTTGTAAGCGGGGTGCTGTCGTTGCTTTTGCTTGTAAGCTTTACCGCCGTTACGCCGCTTACCGCGCCGATAACCGCCGCAAGCAGACAGGCAACCGCTACCGTTGCGCCGCCGTGACCGCTCTTTTTGGGCTTTTTAGCCTTCGGCGGCTTATAAGCGTAATTATAGCTTTGCGCGCCGTATTCGCCGTTCGGGTAAAAATTATGCGGCGGCTCCTTAGCCTCTGTTTTATCTTTATTTTCATAATTTGAGCCGTACGCCTCGTCCTGAATTATATCGTCGCGGCGCTTTGTGTAAAAGCCGCCGTCCGGCGTTACGGTATATCCGTTTTGCGCGGTATCGTTACCGTTTACCGAATCAAAGCCGTTAAGCTCGCCGTTTTGGTTATTTATATTGTTAGTGTTATTGTTATTGAAATCGTCCATAAAGGCTTCCTCCTTTTGTTTAAGCTTATTGTATAACGGCTTTGTTGCACCGATTATTCAAATATGTGAACTTTCGGTTAATAATTTTTTATTTCATAGGATAGCGTATAAAAAGCTCTAAAAACCCTTTTTTGCTGAACGGAACAAGCGGATAAAGATAATTTCTGCCCGAAAGCGTTTTAACGCACAGCATACCCGTTATAAGCGCGATAATTCCGCCCGCAAACCCCCACACGCCGAAGATCTGCGTTAAAATAAGCAAAAACAGCCTTTCAAATTTCATGGCATAACCCATTTCGTAATTAGGCAGTGAAAAGCCCGCGATTGTAACAAACGCCATTAAAAGTATCGCCTCGGCAATAAACCAGCCCGCGCTTACCGCAAATTCGGAAAGCAGCAGTCCGCCTATAATACCAAGCGAGTTTGAAAGCGCGTCCGGTGTATTTACAGAAGCAAGCCTTAACCCGTCCACCACAAATTCAAGTATTAAAAACTGAAAAAACAATGGTATTTCACCCGTTTTTTCGGGCATTAAAACCGTAAGCCACGAAGGAACCGCGGCGACTTTTACGGCAAGCAAAAGGTAAAGCGGAGTTATTATAACGTTTGCAACCGAAACGAGCATTCTTAAAATACGCGTGTAGCTTGCAACGATCGGCAAAAAGTAATAATCGTCGGTTTCCCTGAAAAAATCTGAAAGCGATATCGGCAGTATCATAACCGCAGGCGAATTATCCATAACAAGCACTATTCTGCCGTCGAATATACAAGCGGAGGCATAGTCCGGTCTTTCCGTAAACTTAAATTTCGGAAACGGGTTAAAAAAAGCGTTTTTTTGCAGCTTTTCAGAAAGCGCCTGCTGTGTCATTGAAATACCGTTTATATCAATTTCCTTAAGCCTTTTTCTTAAAATATCAAGCACGCGCCCGTCCGCCGCGCCCTCAAGGTAGCTTATTGCAATATCAAGCTTTGTGCCCTTGCCTATCTGCATATATTCCATACGAAGTCTTTTATCTCTTATGCGTCTTCTTATAAGCGCAGTGTTCATAACAAGCGTTTCAACAAAGCCGTCGCGCGAACCGCGAAGCGACTTATCCTTCTGCGGCTCGTCGGGCGAGCGCATAGGGTAGGTTCTTGTATCAACCGCAAGCGCGCCCGAAATTCCGTTTATAAGCAGCACCGAGGGACCCGACAGCACCGCCGTTACCGCTTCCTTAACGGTTTTAAGCTCGTCTGCTTCAACATACGGCATTTTTGCCTTTGCAAATTCAAGCATATTCGGAATATCCGCTATATCCTCCGGCGTTTGTTTATAAAGGAATTCAAGTATTTTTTCGTACACCTCGTCCTTTATAAAGCCGTCTATATAGTAAAGCACGGCATCCCTGCCGCCTATTTTAAGCTCGCGCTTTATAATATCAAAGCTTTTATCGGGTTTCAGCTCGTCGTCAATTTTTTTAAGCCATTCATTATAAGTCATAAAAATAACCGCCCTTTCTTCGGATTATTTTTCCCGAAAAAAGGGCGGTTTATTATACTTTATGCAACTTCTTAAGCAGCTTCCGCGCCGAAATACAGATTTGAAGATATTATATTGTACCCGAAATGCGAATTTCCGTTTTTCGCAAATAAGGTAACCGCCGTACCCGTGAGCGCTTCCCCGTCGTGCGCGTTAACAGTAACCGAGGTTGTAACGGTGCAGGTTCCGTCTTCATTAAACGAGATAACCGCGCCGGAATGCTTATAAACCGAAAAACCGCGCGGCACTATATAAACAAACCCTTCCTTTTTGGGGAACTGCGCGTTTATACCCGAAAAATCCTCAATATCAACGCCGTACATATTAAATACGTAATCCTTTATATACCGCTCGGCTATAAAATCGCCGTCACGCATATCAAGGCAAGCCAAAGCCGCGCAGTTTACAAGCTCTTCGTTATAATCGAGCGCTTCATCGTATGCGAAATTGTGATTAAGCATATTAAGAAAACGCGATTTTAAAACCTCGGTCCTATCGGCGGCAGCAGGCTTTGCCGCGTTTACCTGCTTATCGGACGGCTTTACCGCAAATGCGGAAAAAGAAAACATTAAAACCAAAGACAAAATAATACATACCGTATATTTCTTTTTCATTAAAACCGCCTCCTTGCTGTTACAAGTATATTATACACCGAATAACAAAAAAGTGCAGATACAATTCGATTACAAATCGTATCAAACCGGTAACAGCAGAACCTCTTAAAATTACAATTTGTTATTTTTTCGTCTTAAAAATCTCTGTTTTCAGCAGATTATGACATTTAGATATATTTAAAATAACAATTTTATAATTATTGGTTGTATTTGCTAATGAATTATGTTATAATATTTTTAAATCATTCCGCCGCATAAGGCGGCGGCTTTTAAAGGAGTGCATCACATTGAAACAGTATCCGCTTAATATGACAACCAACATTGCTCTCTTGGGTCACGGCGGTTCGGGAAAGACCACCCTTGCAGACGCAATTTTATGCTACGGCAAAGCCACCGAGCGTATAGGTAAAACCGCAGACGGCACCACCGTTATGGATTTCGACCCCGAAGAAAAAAAGCGTAAGGTATCGGTGTCCGCTTCTGTTTATGCGCTTGAAATAAACGGCAGAAAATTAAATCTTGCAGACGCACCCGGTCTTTTTGATTTTGCGGGCGGCGTTACCGAGGCTCTTTCGGCGGCGGATTCCGCGTTAATAGTAATATCGGGTAAATCAGGTCTTACCTCAGGCGCAAAGCAAAGCTTTTTAAAGGCAAGAAGCGCCGGCAAGGCGGCAGCGTTTTTTATAGGCAAGCTTGATTCAACGCACGCGCATTTTTACCGTGTAATATCGGCGCTTGTAGGCAATTACGGCGCGCTTATATGCCCCGTTACCGTACCGTATATCGAAAACGACGAGGTTAAATGCTACATAAACCTTATTGAAAACAAGGCATATTCCTGCGACGGCTTTGAAACAAAGGAAATGCGTATGCCCGTAAGCAACGAAACGGAAGAAATGCGGAATATGCTTCTTGAGGCGGTTGCCACTGCGGACGACGCGCTTATGGAAAAATACTTTGCAGGCGAGGAATTTACACCGGAGGAAATAATATCCGGCCTTAAAAAGGGCGTTGCCTCAGGCGATATATGCCCTGTTTTCTGCGGAATACAGCAAACCGGCGCCGCTGTTCCGATGACAGTTGATATTCTGCTTGAAATAATGCCTACCTGCGCGGATTCCGTTTACTTGCTTGATGACCGCAGCGAGCATAAATTTGATGAAAACGGCGAAAAAGCCCTGTTTGTATTTAAAACCATTGCAGACCCGTTTGTAGGCAAGCTTTCTTATTTCAGGGTAGTATCCGGCGAAATTACAAACGATACAAGGCTTATCAACAGCCGCACGGGCAGCGAAGAGCGCCTTGCCAAAATAATGTGGCTTAAGGGCGGAAAGCAGGAAGACGCGGACCGCATAAAAGCCGGCGATATAGGCTCGGTTTCAAAGCTCGGAAACGTTCTTACGGGCGATACCCTGTCGGCTTCGGGCAAGCTTACGGTAATGCCTTCGCAATTCCCCGCGCCCTGCATTTCTGTTGCGGTTTACCCAAAGGCTAAGGGAGACGAAGAAAAAATCACCTCGGCTTTTTCACGCCTTACCGAGGAGGACCCGACTATTTCCATTTCAAACGATCCCGATACGCACGAGCAGATACTTTCCGCCTTGGGCGAGCAGCATATAGACGTTATAGTATCGCGCCTTAAATCGAAATTCGGCGCGGAGGTTGAGCTTAAAACGCCCAAAATCGCATACCGTGAAACCATAAGAAAACCCGTTAAAATACAGGGCAGGCACAAAAAGCAGTCGGGCGGTCACGGTCAGTTCGGCGACGTTTGGATAGAGTTTGAACCGTGCGACTCGGAAGAGCTTGTATTTGAAGAAAAGGTATTCGGCGGAGCCGTACCCAAAAACTTCTTCCCCGCCGTTGAAAAGGGCCTGCGCGAAAGCACCTTAAAGGGTGTGTTGGCAGGCTACCCGATGGTTGGTATAAAGGCAACGCTTGTAGACGGCTCGTACCACCCTGTCGACTCTTCCGAAATGGCGTTTAAAACTGCCGCCTCAATAGCGTTCAGGGAGGGTATACCGCAGGCGTCCCCCGTGCTTTTAGAGCCGATTGGCACGCTTAAGGTTACCGTGCCCGATGAAATGCTGGGCGACGTTATAGGCGATATTAACAAGCGCCGCGGCAGAATAATAGGTATGAATCCGGCGGAAAATAAAATGCAGGAGGTAATAGGCGAGGTTCCTATGGCGGAAATGTCCGACTTTGCAACCGCAATGCGCTCTATAACGCAGGGCACTGCATCGTTTACGCTTACTCCGGAACGCTATGAGGAGGTTCCCCCCGCAATAGCGCAAAAAATTATCGAAGCCGCAAATAAATAACTGAAAACCACATAAAAACGCGGGGCTGTTACAAAACAGCCCCGTCAGTCTGTCGAAAAAGTCCA
>DJET01000049.1 GCA_002431945.1 Ruminococcaceae bacterium UBA5891
TCGCTCGGCCAGTAAACATTTTCTTGCTTTGCCATTTCTTCTCACCCCTTAAATATCAAGATCCGTCGCGAATACCGCGTTATCTTCAATGAATTTTCTTCTCGGCTCTACTTCCTCGCCCATAAGCATTGTAAAGGTTTGGTCGGCAATTTCCGCGTCCTCCATATTTACCCTTAACATTGTTCTGTGTTCGGGATCAAGCGTGGTTTCCCACAGCTGTTCGGGGTTCATCTCACCAAGACCTTTATAGCGCTGAACGTCGGGGTCTCCGCCTAATTCCGCTACATATCTGTCCTTTTCCTCGTCTGTAAACGCGTCAAAATACCTTTTACCCTTTGCAACGCGGTAAAGCGGAGGCTGAGCTAAATATATATGCCCCGTTTCAATAAGCTGAGGCATATAGCGGAAGAAGAATGTAAGCAAAAGAGTTCTGATATGCGAGCCGTCAACATCGGCATCCGCCATAATAACAATTTTATCATAGCGTAATTTGTTTATATCAAAGTTTTCCGCAATTCCGGTGCCTAAAGCTACTATTACGGGCGTCAGCTTATCGTTGCCGTAAACCTTATCAACCCTTGCTTTTTCAACGTTGAGCATTTTACCCCAAAGCGGAAGTATAGCCTGATAGGTGCTGTTTCTGCCCTCTACCGCCGAGCCGCCTGCCGAATCTCCCTCGACTATGAATATTTCTGTCTTAGTCGGGTCGTTTGAAATACAGTCGGTCAGCTTTTCGGGCATTCTGGTTTTTCCGCCTATACCCGATTTATTTCTTTGCAGCTCTCTTGCCTTTTGCGCCGCTTCGCGCGCGTTGGAAGAGGCAATCGATTTATCAAGAATTATCTTAGCCTCTGCGGGGTGGTCTTCAAGATAATTCATCATCTTTTCGGCAACTATATTATTTACAAGCGTACCTATTGCGGTGTTGCCTAATTTCGCCTTGGTCTGCGATTCAAACTGCGCGTCGGTTAATTTTACGCTTACAACCGCCACAAGACCCTCGTTAATATCCTCGCTCTTTAAATTGGCGTCGCTTTCCTTTAAAAACTTAAAGGTGCGCGCGTATTTGTTTATAACCCTTGCAAGGCTGGTTTTAAAGGCGCTTTCGTGCGTACCGCCGTCCACCGTGTGAATGGTGTTCGCAAAGGACATTATTTTGGTATCATACCCCGTGCTCCACAAAAGCGCTATTTCCGCCATAGAGTCGCCCGATGCGCCGCTTAAATAAATTACGTCCTGATTTAATCTATCCTTTTTGCTCTTTTCAAGCAAAAATTCAACGTATGATTTAATACCGCCCTCAAAGTGCAAATCCTCTTCGCGGTGGGGAATATCCGCGTCTGTCCGCTCGTCTTTCAGAACAATGCGTATGCCAGCATTTAAGAAAGCCTGCTCGCGAAGTCTTAAAAGCAGCGTATCAAAATCATACCTTGTGGTATCTGTAAATATGGTAGGATCCGGCTTAAATGTAACCTTTGTACCTGTTTTTTCGGTATCGCCTATTATTTTAAGATCGGTTTTTATGTTGCCGCATTCGTATCTCTGCAAATAAATATGCTTGCCGTCGGCAATTTCAACTTCAAGCCAACTTGATAACGCGTTTACTACCGAAGCGCCCACGCCGTGCAGACCGCCCGAAACCTTATAGCCGCTGCCGCCGAATTTACCGCCCGCGTGCAGAATTGTAAAAACAACGCTTACGGTAGGTATTCCCTTTTGAGGGTGAATACCAACGGGTATGCCGCGCCCGTTATCGGTAACTCTTATTACGCCGTCGTCTAATATTTCCACTAAAATCTTATCGCAGTAGCCCGCAAGCGCCTCGTCTATCGAGTTATCCACAATTTCATAAACCAAGTGGTGCAAGCCGCGCTCGCCCGTAGAGCCTATATACATACCGGGGCGCTTTCGCACCGCTTCAAGCCCTTCGAGCACCTGTATGGAATTTTCGTCATAATTTTCCGTTACAGGGGTAGTAATGTCGTTACTCATTTTTAAAAAACATTCCTTTCGTAATATGAGAAGTTCATTTTATAAAGAATCAATAAAACCCGACCGTTTTAAAAGGGTAGAGGTTGAAAGCTGAGAAATATATACCTTTGCCTTGCCCTTACCGTTGCTTACAACCGCAAAGGATTTCGGCAATTCATAGGAAACGGTTATAACGTCGCCGTTTTTTTCCGCCTTTTCAAGAAATTTGCGCGTATGCTTTGAAACGGTGGTGCTGTCTAAATCAAAAATACCAAGCACGTCGCGCGAGCGAACTACCGTTCCCTGCCCTAAGTGTATATACATTTATCAGTTCACCTGCCCGTTTTTAACATTTATAATTTTACCGTTTTTAAGGTTTGCCACGTTAGACGGGTCACAGCAGGTTATAAACGACTGTATACCCTTAATATGGTTTAAAACATAATTCTGCCGCTCCGGATCAAGCTCGCTCATAACGTCGTCAAGCAAAAATACGGGATATTCGCCCGATATTTTATTTATAACCTCTGCCTCGGCAAGCTTTAAGGAAAGCGCTATACTGCGTTTTTGACCCTGCGAGGCAAAGCCCTTAGCTCTTATTCCGTTTATTTTAAATTCAATATCGTCTCTATGCGGACCTACCGAGGTAACGCCCGAAAGCATATCCTCTTTTCTTGAATTTAAAAGGCTTTCCCTTAAATTTTCGGCACTGCTTATATATTCGGTTGATAGCTCTTCCTTTTTTGAAGAAATACCGTCGTAAACCTTAGGCAAAAATTCGTTTAACGCCTTTAAATATCGTTTTCTGAACGACTCTATTTTAACGCCGTTTGCGGCTATTTCCTCTTCAAAAACATCTAACATAACCGAAAGGGAGCCGTCGTATCTGTAATCCTTAATAATGCGGTTTCTTTGGGTTACGGCGCGCGTGTAGCTTCTTAATACCCCTATATAAGAGGGATAAAGCTGACCTATTCCTATATCGGCAAATCTGCGCCTCAGCTGCGGCCCGCCGCTTACTATATTCAAATCGTCCGGCGAAAAAACTATCGCGTTAAAATTACCTGCAAGAGCTGCTGCGGATTTTAATTTGTTATTGTTAAGAAAAGCTGTTTTTTTATCGCTTATTTTAATTTGCGCGTCGTTTTCTATTCCGCCGGCAATAAAATTCAATTTAAGCGCCGCCGCTTCTTTTCCGAATTTTATAAAATCCGCGTCCTTGGAGCCGCGAAAGCTTTTCATTCCGGTAAAAAGCCATATACTCTCAAGCAGATTGGTCTTACCCTGCGCGTTTTCGCCGCATATAACGTTCATATCGCAAAACATACCGGCTTTGATATGCTCTATGTTTCTGAAACCGCTGCATTCAATACTTAAAACCCTCATTCAATAACAAAACCGTTTGAATTAAATTCTACCTTATCGCCGCTGTGTAATTTTTTGCCCCTTTGGGTGCAAACTTCGCCGTTTACCTTAACCTCGCCGTTTTGTATTACTATTTTGGCGTGGCCGCCGGTGGAAACAAGGCTTGCCAATTTCATTGCGCTGTCAAGTCTTATAAAATCCTCTTTAACGGAAATTTTTTTATATTCCATTATCTTAACCTCATAGGCATTATCATATAGGTATAATCGTCGCCCTCAAGCGGCTTTATAAGCACGCCTGCGTTTGCCCCGTTAAATAGAATCTGTATTTTTTCGTCCTCAATAGCCTTAAGTGCGTCAAGCAGATAGCGGCTGTTAAGACCTATTTCAAAGCCCTCGCCCTCAAGCTCGGTATTAAAGGTTTCGGTTGCTCTGCCCATAGAGGTAGCGCAGGTAAACACCACGTTAAGCTCGTTGAAATAGCAGCGAACCGGTGTGGAAAACGCCTCGCTTATAAGCAATGAAACACGCTCTACCGTATCTATAAGCTCCCTTGTATTAACAACCACCCTTTGCTTATGCTCTGCGGGAATGGTTTTTTTGTAATTAACAAACTCGCCCTCTAAAAGACGCGAAATAAATTCGTACCCGTTAATGTTAAAGGAAATAAGGTTGTTTCCTACCTTCATTTCAACCTCTTCGGTGCTTTCGTCTATAAGCTTTACAGCCTCGCCTATTGCTCTGCCCGATACTATAAACGAAAAATCGTCCGAAATGTCAACCTTTTCTTTTCTTATTGCAAGTCTGTACCCGTCGATAGCTACAAACTGCATAATACCGTTTTCAACGGTTACGTTTATACCCGTAAGTATCGGCTTTGCGCCCTCGCTTTGAGCGGCGGCAAAAAACGTACCCTTAACCATTTCCGAAAGCAGGCCGCCGTCTATTCTTATAATTTTATCCGATCCTACAAACGGCATTTCGGGAAAATCCTCTGCCGCCATACCCATAATATCAAAGGTAGCCTCGCCGCATTTAATGTTGCAGGCAAGCTTTTCATTGGCGGTTATTACCACCTGCGGGGCGTTCATTCTTCTTAAAATATCGCAAAGCAGACGGGCGTTTATTACAATATCGCCCTCCTCGTCGCATTTAGCGTATATTTCCTTTTTCATTCCCATTTCAAGGTTATAGGAAATAAGGGTTACCTTGCCCTGCTCTGCAGAAAGAAGAATACCCTCAAGCACAGGCATAGAGGTCTTTGAGCCCACCGCTCTTTGAAGACGGGTTACTGCCTCAAGCAAAGCAGAACGCTCAACCGAAATAATCATATTTTTTCCTCCTAAAAACAAAATAAAAAATAACAGTAATAATAAGGGGTGTTAAAACAGTGGAAAACCCACTTAAAGAGTATTAAATAAAGGATTTTTTCGTGTTAATAAAAAATTGGATAAATGTGGATAATTTAAGCCTTAAAAAGTTATCAACAGGCGATTTTATAACTTGTTCGTTAATTAAGGTTAAAACGGTGGAAAACTAATACCCCGAATTTTCGCTTGTAAGGTTCTTTATAATATCGTCTACAAGCTCTTTTTCATATGGCTTGTCCTTTAAAAATTCCTCAATGCGGTTTACGTTGTAAAGCACTGTTGTGTGGTCCTTGCCGAAGCTTTCGCCTATTGCCTTATAGGAAAGATCGGTGGTTTCCCTTGCTATATACATTGCCACCTGACGGGCAAGAGCCAGCGCCTGCGTGCGGCGGTTTGACAAAATATCGTTTTCGGATACGTTGTAGGTTTTTGCAACCTCGGCTATTATCTTTTCTATTTTAACGGGTTCGGGCTGCGCGTCGTTTATAATATCGCGTATAAAGCCGCTTACTATCATTGTTGTAGGCTGCTTGCCCTGAATTGAAACATAAGCCTTAAGTTTTTTAACCACGCCCTCAAGCTGGCGGGTATTGACCTTTATATGCTCCGCTATGTAATAAACTATCGATTTATCAAGTGTAAGATCAAGCTGTTCCGCCTTGTTTTCAACAATTCCCACCCTTGTTTCAAAATCGGGCGGAGTAATATCCGCAAAAAGACCGCTTTCAAAACGCGAACGTATGCGGTCGTCAAGGGTTTTTATTTCCTTCGGCGGGCGGTCAAGCGTTACAACTATCTGCTTATTGTTCTGAAGCAGGGTGTTAAAGGTATTGAAAAATTCCTCCTGAGTTTGCTCCTTGCCGGCGATAAAATGAATATCGTCTATTAAAAGCACGTCTACGTTTCTGAATTTGTTTCTGAAATCGTCTATTGTGCCGAGCCCTAACTTACCGTCCTGCAGCGCCTTTATAAGCTGATTTGTAAAATCCTCACAGCGGGTATATTCAATTTTTTTATAAGGAAAATTCTTTTTAAGCTCGTTTTTAATTGCCAACATAAGGTGGGTTTTTCCAACGCCCGACGGCCCGTAAATAACAAGCGGATTGTAGGTTATGTTGGGGTTGTTTGCAACCGCAAGCGCGGCGGCGTGGGCAAAGCGGTTTGTAGAGCCTACAACAAAGTTTGAAAAGGTAAAGAAATCCTCAAACGTAAGCCCGTAGCTTGCCTGCTCGGCTTTTAAAATTTTTTCTTCCTCGTCGTCGTAAACTATCCGCACCTTTACGTCTATACCCATAACCGCTTTAAGCGAGTTTTGCAAAAGCTCGGTATAATTCTGCTCAACTACCGTGCGCATATAATCGTTATTTATTGAAAGAACAAACTCGCCGCCGTTAAGGGAAAGCGGAACAAGATCCTTTAAAAAGCAATCAAACGCCACTTCGGATATTGTTTTTTTACATTCCTCGCAAACGGCGTACCAAATGTCGTTAATAGAGCTTATCGGCATTATGTAAACCATCCTTTTTGCTATATAATATAATATATATACTTAATCTTATATAGTATATCATATAATAAAACAATTTTCAACTTTTTATATTTAAAAAGAAGAGAATAAATGTATATATTAAGGTTAAAATTATATAAAAAAGAGGGAAAAGGGCAAATGTTTTTAAGAACCGATTTAGCGCTTGAAGCAAAAACCGAAATTTCGGGCGGGGAAAACGGAATAATAAAGGAAATAAAAGAAAACGAAAATATAAAAACCACGGTTATAAAAGTAGTGTCGGACGAGGGCAAAAGGCTTATAAACAAGCCGCAGGGCACATATATTACGGTGGAGTTCGGCGATATTATAAGCACGGCGGATTTTACCCCCTTGAAAAGCGAAATAAAAAGGGTATTATCAGAGCTTTTAAGCGTAAACGGAACGGTGCTTGTTGCGGGACTCGGAAATAACGATATTACGCCCGACGCGGTAGGTCCGCTTACCGCAGGCGGTATACTTGCAACAAGGCATATTGCCGGCGCGTTTGCCGAAAGCATAGGCTTAAAGGGGCTTAAAAGCGTGGCGGTTATAACGCCGGACGTGCTTGGCAAAACGGGAATAGAAACAGCCGAGCTGATACGCGGCACGGCGGATAAAATAAAGCCCGCCGCCGTAATTGCGGTGGACGCGCTTGCCGCAAGGGATCCAAACAGGCTTTTTAAAACCGTACAGCTTACAAACAGCGGAATATCGCCCGGCTCCGGCGTTAAAAACAGGCGCGGCGAAATAAGCGAAAAAACAATAGGCGTGCCGGTAATAGCCGTGGGTGTGCCCACCGTAACCGACGCCGAGGCAATAGCCTATTCCCTTACGGGTACCGAGCCCGAAACCGACAGCGGAATGTTCGTAACCCCAAAAGAGGTGGATATGCTGTGCGGAAAAATAAGCAAAATTTTAAGCGAAACGCTGAACGAATTTTTGCAGCCCGAAATAGATGCCGATATAATAGAGGGACTGGTCTAATTAAAGCCCTATACGCATAAAATAGCTTATAGGGGGCGGTGGAATGAATAACGGGTCTGCAATAGCAAGGCTTACGGGTGTTTTTACCGTTTGCTTGCTGCTTTTGGGTTATAATGTTTACGGCGGATTATTTAAAAGCGCCGGCGGAGGTATTGCCGCCGCCGATACTATTTCACTCTCGTCTGCCGCCGAAAGCACGGCAACCGCGGAAAAAACCGAAAGCTTAGGCGAAAGCACGCCTGAAAGCACTGCCGAAAACGCGTCCTCGGCCGAAAGCAGGGCGGAGGAGCAGTCTGTTCCCACGGCGGCTTCAGGTACCGTAAAGGGCAAAATTATAAGCAATTATATATCGCCGTATAAGGCGGCAAGCTCATACGGGAATATATATTTAAAAAACAGTTCGGGGCTTAATATAGATTTAAAGCAGCTTGCAGAGTCTCCGCTTAAATTTAAAATAGAAAAATCGGAGGCGCCGCAGGTGCTTATAATGCACACCCACACCACCGAGACCTATATGACCGAAAACACCGATTATTATACCGACGCGTTTTCCTCCCGCACAAGAGACAAAGCTAAAAATATGGTAAGCATAGGCGATATTGTGGCAGCCAAGCTTAACGCCGCGGGAATAAAAACGCTGCACGACGCAACCGAACACGATTATCCGCAATATACGGGCAGCTATACGCGCGCGGCAAAAACAATAAACGGATATTTAAAAAAATATCCAAGCATAAAGGTAGTGCTTGATCTGCACCGCGACGCGGTATCGTCGGGTGAAAGCGATAAGGTAAAGCTTGTAACCGAAATAAACGGCAAAAAAGCGGCGCAGGTAATGCTGGTTATGGGCTCTCAAAGCGGAAAAACCACCAATTTCCCCAACTGGCAGGAAAATTTAAAGCTTGCGGTAAAGCTGCAGCAAACGCTTGAAACAAAATTTCCCACCCTTGCGCGCCCTATCAGCCTTACCTCAAGCAATTATAACGAAAGCTTAACCACAGGCTCTCTGCTTATCGAGTTCGGAACCGACGCAAACACCCTTGAAGAGGCGCAGTATTCCGCCGATATGGTAGGTCAGGCATTAGCCGAGCTTATGAACGCGCTTACATAAACAAAAAGGACTGATTATTATAAAAAGGCTGTTTTTAAGATCCTTAATACTATCCTCGGTTGTGGCGCTGTGCCTATTTATGGGGGCTTACGGTATAGCAAGGGCGTATGAGAATACAAGGCGGATAGGCTTTGGGGAATATAAAAAGGCGGTGGACGTTAAGGACGGCGGCATTAGGATACTGGACTTTGAAATAATGCGGAATTCGTAATGCGGAATTATGTGACAAAAGCTTTAGCACAGCCGTTTTAATTTACGGTGTGTTAAAGCTTTTTGTGTTATAAACATTCTTGTCATTGCGAGTGACGTTGCAGCTTTCCGTACTCCCCGTCATTGCGAAGGAGCAAAGCGACTGCGGCAATCCGTTTCCCCTTTTTCAAAGAAATAAATCTTTTTGCGCTCGTGCCGCGCGGGCACCCTATTTCTGTACGGACAGAAATAGGGAAAAGAGCCGCCGGAAACCCTTTCAATTGGGTTTCCGGACCTTCCCGAATGACCAAAGGGACAAACTTCCCTTTGGAAACCTTTACTACACAAAGATAAGGTATGTGCCAATAAATAGCATAAGCAGAAAAAGTTAAATATCCTGTCATTGCGAAGGAGCAAAGCGACTGCGGCAATCCGCCTCCCCTTTAAGCAGCCGTTATTAAAGCTTTTTATAAAAATCCTTAATTATCTTTATTCCCGCAATAATTCCAAGCTGAAAATAAATGCTTTCAAGGCGCGTTTCCCTATATGCTATCTCGCCGAAAAATTTATCCTGCATTTTCTTATCGGGAAAGTATTTATTTAATATTTTCACCGCTGTAACAAATTATATAATAATATACTATCTTGAAATTCGAAAAAAATATACTATAATGGTAACGGGGTGATATAATGACGGATAAAATACAAATAAATTTAAGGTTAGATAAAAATACACTTAAAGAATTAGACGAAAAAGCCCAAAGCGTAAACAGGTCAAGAAATAACCTGATTGAATACATAATAAAAGAATATCTTAAAAGCGAGAAAAAATAGTATAGCGTTCGTTTAAATACAGTTTTATATTTGTGCAAATAAAAAGCAGAAATATATTCCGTTCCCCTCGTCATTGCAAATGCCGTTAGGTACGCGGCAATCCGTTTCTCCCCTCCCCGTCATTGCGAAGCCGTGTAACGACTGCGGCAATCCGTTCTCCTTCAAGGGGAATTACGGATTCTTTCACGCTATGCGCTCAGAATGACAGGTAAGCGAAAGCAGTGTTAAACCGAATATATAACCACAAACCGCCGAAGCATATCGCTTCGGCGGTTTGTGTATGGGGATGAATATGGTGGATCCGTGACGGAGGGGAGCCGCCACTTTTATATAAAAACCGGTTAAAGCACTGCTTTAACAGATTTTTAACTGGGTAGAACGCGCAACATCGGGGCAGCTTTTTGTTATCCGCACCTTAAACTCTATATACTTGTCCGTTTCGCGTTTTTTAGAGTCGGCGTTTATGCCGGCGTTTTTAAGGGTTGTAACTAACTTTGAAAGGCTGTTTGAAAACAGTCTTACATCTCCTATAACCGCCTTTCTTACGGGCGGTTCCGGAATATCGTCCGCTTCGTCTATGGGATTCAGCAAATTAAAAATATATTCCTCGGTTTGCCGCAGGGTAAGCCCCTCGGCAATAATTCGGTCAAGCGCCTCCTCGCGGCGTTCGTCGGGCAGGCGCAAAAGCGCCCTTGCGTGCCGTTCGGTAAGGCGGGCGGAAATTATACGCTCCTTAATGCTGTCGCTTAACCTTAACAGCCGTAATTTGTTTGAAAGCGTGGACTGCGCAATTCCAAGGCGAGCCGCCGCCTCGGACTGCGACATTCCGTATTCGCTTATAAGCCTTTCTATACCCTCTGACTCCTCAAACACGGTAAGATTGCTTCTTTGCAGATTTTCGGTAAGGGAATAAAGCGCCGCTGTTTCCTCGTCGGTTTTATGTAATATGCACGGCACGCGGCGAAGACCGGCGTTAACTGCGGCGCGGAGTCTTCTCTCGCCCGCTATAAGCTCGTATTCGCCGTCCGCGTTTTTTCTTACGGAAAGCGGCTGTATAATTCCGCTTGAACGGATACTGTCGGATAATAGCTTAAGCTCGTATTCGTCAAAGCTTTTGCGCGGCTGATTCGGTGAAAGCTTTATTTCACCCGGCCTTAACATTATAAGCTTTTTATCGGAAAGCATATTATACATTGTGTTCCCCCGTTTCCTTACTGCAATTATTATTTTACACGTCTTTTTGCATTTGTAAAGAAAAACACATCGGGCAAATTCGCCCTAAAATAACAAAAACAGCCGCATTAAAGCGGCTGTTTTGAAATATCGGCGGGTTTTCGGGGGTATTTTGTCGGGGTTTGCGATATTTTTTTTGAAATTACAAAGGCTCTTTGCTCATTTCCCGTAAGGGTTTCGCATATAATAATAGGTTTCTCCGTTCCCAAAAGCCGTGCGGCGTTAAGCGAGTTCTCCGCTTCCTCTTTAGCATAGGGTCCCTTCATAGCCGCAAACAGCCCGCCTTTTTTAACAAGCGGCACGCAGTATTCCATAAGCACGGGCAAATTCGCCACGGCTCTTGCGCAGGCTATATCGTATTTTTCGCGGTAAAGCTTTGATTTGCCCGCGTCCTCTGCGCGCATATGCACCGTGCTTATACCGTTAAGCCCCAATTCCGTTATAACCTCGTTTAAAAATACAAGGCGTTTGTTAAGGCTGTCAAGCAGCGTTACGTTAATATCGGGCCGCACTATTTTAAGCACAGTGCCCGGAAAGCCCGCACCGGTGCCTACGTCTATAAGCGCGGCGTTTTGCGGAACCTTTATATGCTTTAAAAACAGTATACAGTCGTAAAAATGCTTGTAAAGCACCTCTTCCGGCTCTGTAATGGCGGTAAGGTTTATTTTTTCGTTCCATAAAAGCAGTAAATTACCGTACAGGTTTAAAAGGTTTATTTTTTCACTGTCAAGCGTAACGCCGAAATCGGCGCAAAGCGGAGCTATTTTTTCAATTTTAAAATCTGTCATAGGGTCAGTCCTTTATATATGCCTCAAGGCGGTAGATAGGAAACCCCTGAGAAGCAAATTTATGCTCGTACTCGGTTTCTATATTGCCTTCAAAATCACTGCCGTGCAGGTCAAGACTTACATTTTTAAGTGCAAAGCCGTTTTGCGAAAAGCTTTCGACCGAAAATTCAAAAAGCTTCATATTATCGGTTTTTTGGTGAATTTCGGCGCCTTTTTTCATAATACCGCGGTATATATTCAAAAATCTTTCGTGCGTAAGCCTGTGCGCGGCGTATTTGTTTTTGGGGAACGGACAGCTGAAATTAAGAATTATAAGCTCTGCGCTGTTCGGCGTTATGTATTTCGGCAGATACTCCGCGCTGCATTTAATAAAGCGGATATTGCTTATACCCTTTTCCTTTGCCGTTTCGCAGGCGGAAACTATTACGTTTGAATCCTTTTCAACGGCAATGTAGTTTACTTCGGGGTGCAGCCCTGCATATTCCGCCGCAAAGCCGCCCTTGCCGCAGCCTATTTCCAATACTATGGGCGCGTTTTTTTTAAACCACGCGTTAAAATCAATATATTCCGCAGCTTTAACGGCGGTGTTGAAATTTCTGTCTTCAATATTGCTTATAAAAAGAATATCCGAAACAGCCGAAAGCCGTTCCTCAAGGTGCTTCTTTTTTCGCATTCTCATTTATTTCACCTATATATAATATTTTTCTTCCCTTTTTCCGCTGTGGCTTGTAACCGTGTTTGAATATGAAAAATGCGAAAAAATAAACACAGCGGCAAATATACCTGTTGCAAGCAGTGCAAAATTGCAGGAAACCGAGGTATGGCGGTAAACGCCGCCGGTTAAAACGTTTATTATAAAATAAGGCACCGACTGCGTAAGGCAAAGTATTACCGTAGCCATACCGGTTGCCATAAGCTTTCTGAAATTATATTCGGGGTCTATTCCGTTATAAAGCTTGCCGAAGGATATAAAGAAAAGCAGACTCAGCGAATACGCCGCCAAAACAAGCATATTATCGGTTATAAGCGCAAGCGACGAAACCGATGTAAAATCGCATATAAGCCGCATAATATAATAAACCGCGGGAAGAACCGCAAGCGTAGGCGATATTTTAATACCCGCAAAGCCGCTTACGCCGTATATTAAAAAGAATAACGCCGCGCCAAAGCCCGTAAGTACAAGCAAAACCGACTGCCAAAGCCTTACCGTACCCGAAAATGATTCGGAAAACAGCTGAATTGCCGTTGCCGCTGCCAGAAAAAGCGAGGAAATGCAAATAAATATATTTTTTTTAGGCGGATGATCGGGGTTTCTGTGACCGGTAAAGCAAAGTATAACCGTAACCGCGCAGAAAACCGCGATAAACGCCAGCAAATAATAGCCTATGTTTCCGTATTCCGCATTGAAAAAGCCTGTTTCCGCCTCAACCGTAAACATAAGCTGCAATATCCTCATAAGCATACAAGCCGGCACGGATATGCAGAAAAAAAGAACTATTTTATTATATTTCATAATTTACCCACCGAATATCATTAAAATTAAAGCCGTTTCATAAATATATAATATATATAATTTTATATCCGCAGCAGCTAAAAGTCAACAATAAAGGAGCTTCGTTATGAAAAAAATAATAGGAATAAGCCTTGTGATACTATCCGTAATGCTTATTTTGCCGCTTACCGCGCTTAAAAGCCCCGAAAAAAAGACCGCTGCCGTCTCTGCGCGCACGGTAATTCCCAAAGCCGAAAAAGCGGTTTCAAAAGCCTTTTTAATATATGATACCGCAGCCGACACCGTAACCGAGATCAGCGCCGACGACTACATTTTCGGCGTGGTTGCCGCCGAAATGCCCGCCCTTTACGAAACCGAGGCGCTTAAAGCGCAGGCCGTGGCGGCGTATACCTTCGCCTGTGTTAAAAAAGCCGAAAACGCCGATAAAAGCTATGACTTAACAAGCGACCCCGCGGTAGACCAAAGCTTTATAATGCGCGAAAAGGCAAAGGAAAAATGGGGCGATAAGGCGGACGAATATTCGGCAAAAATAGAAAACGCCGTAAAATCGGTTAAGGATTATATGATAACCTGCGGCGGCACGCCGATACTTGCGGTTTACCACGCAATATCGTCGGGCAAAACAGAGGACTGCAAGGAGGTTTGGGGCAAGGACATACCCTATTTAAAGCCCGTATCAAGCGAGGGTGATAAATTGGCGCCCTCTTACCTTTCGTCCGCCGAATTTACCGCAGACGAGCTTAAACAAAAGCTAAGCGAGGATATTGATTTTACGGGCGACCCCGCCGCTTGGTTTTCGGCGGAGCAAAGAACCGACTCAGGCACGGTTAAAACGCTTAAGGTATGCGGCAAAGAGGTGACGGGGGCAAAGATCAGAGCGGCGCTTAATCTTCGTTCGGCAAATTTCAGCGTAGGTTATAATTCGGATAAATTCATATTTACCGTGCGCGGCTACGGCCACGGCGTCGGTATGAGCCAGTACGGAGCGTGCTGTATGGCAAAGCAGGGCAGTAATTTTAAAGAAATACTCACCCATTATTACAGCGGCTGCAAGGTGGAAAAGGTTTAAATAAAATAATGCGGAATTCGTAATTCGGAATTAAAAAAGTAAAATCTGCCGCTGCCAGTTAAACTGACAGCGGCAGCTTCAGTCTGTCGAAAAAGTCC
>DJET01000012.1 GCA_002431945.1 Ruminococcaceae bacterium UBA5891
TTTTTCGACAGACTGAAGCGGCTGCTGTTATTAAATAAACAGCAGCCGCTTTTTTATTTGTTTAAAATAAGTAATGCCGCAGTTTCTACGTGGGCGGTGCGCGGAAACATATCAACAGGCGTATACTCTAAAAGCGTATAGCCGTTTTCGCGGAAAACCGCAATATCGCGCGCCAGAGTTGCGGGGTCGCAGGAAACATATACCACCCTTTCGGGTTTAAAGCCTAAGGCTATTGTTTTAATAAGCCTCGGCGTTAAGCCCTTGCGCGGCGGGTCAACTATTACGGTATCGGGCTTTAAGCCCTTGCTTTCAAGCTCTGCCGCCGCGTCTTTAGCGTCCGCGCAGATAAATTCGGCGTTTTTAATGCCGTTAAGCCGCGCGTTAAAGCGTGCGTCTTCAATTGCCTGCGGCACGACCTCAACACCGATCACCCTTTTTGCCCTGTCTGCAAGCGAAAGCCCTATTGTTCCCGCACCGCAGTAAAGGTCAAGCACGGTTTTGTTTTCGGGAGCTGCATATTCTGCGGCTTTGTTATAAAGCAGCTCTGCCGAGGCTCTGTTTACCTGATAGAACGAAAGGGGAGACAAGCGCACCCTGATATCGCAAAGTATATCCGTTATATACGGCTCACCGTAAATAACGGCGCATTTATCTCCTAAAATTATATTTGTTTTTTCACGGTTTATGTTAATTTGCAGGCTTTTAAGGCGATTGCCCAAGGCGGCTTTCAGCATATCCGTTAAAATTTCGGCTTTGGGCAGCCGCTCGCCGTTTATAACAAGGCAAACCATTATTTCGTCGGTCTTTTCGGCAATACGAATGTATAAATGCCTTAAAAGACCTTTTCCTGTTTCTTCTTTATATACGCTTATATTTTCGTTTTTTATCCAGCTTGTGCATATGTCTGTTATTTCACTGAAAACAGCGGGCTGTAAAGCGCAGCTGTCAAAGCTGATTATTCGGTGGGAATGAAAGGCGTAAAATCCCGTTCTGCCGTTTTGCGCTATCGGATACTGCGCCTTATTGCGGTAATTATCGGGGCAGGCGGAGGGTATTATAGGGGAGGGAAGAATATCCGCGCCGCCTATGCGCTTTACCGCTTCGTAAACCTTTTCGTATTTTAATTTGCACTCCGCCTTGTAGCTTATGTGGCGGTACACGCAGCCGCCGCACTGCGAAAAAACGGGGCAGGAGTTTTCGGTTCTGTCGGGCGAGGGGGTAATTATCTCGGTTATTTTGCCGTATGCATATGTTTTTTTAACCTTTACAATATGTACCTTAACAGTGTCGCCCGCAGCAGCCGACGGAACAAAAACCGCCATACCGTTATATTTGCCTATTCCGCTTCCCTCAGAGGAGTAGCCGGTTATTTCAAGTATAATTTCATCATTTTTCTGCATTTTATGCTTCCTTAAATCGATTATAAAATGCACAAAACCGAATTACAGTGTTTGTGCAAATAAATAAAAGTTTTCAAAAAATTCATAATTCGGCAAATTTCGACTTGACAAACGCGAAATTTGCGTTAAAATGTAAATACAATTTAAATTCGTTTAAAAGCGGCAGGGTAATAATCCTGTCGTTTTTTGTTATATTATGTCGGAAAGCGCCGCCAACTGCTCCATTGTAAGCTGTTCGCCGCGCACGGTTTCGGGCAGACCGAGTGCGCGCAGTGCCGCTCGCAATTCGTCCTTATCGGTACCGGCGGTATTTGAAACGGCGTTTACAAGCGTTTTTCTGCGCTGTGAAAAGCAACATTTTACAAGGCGGAAAAACTCTTTTTCGTTTTTAACCTTTATCGGCGGTTCCTTTCGTATTTTAAGCTGCATTACGGCGGAATCTACATTCGGCGGCGGCATAAAGCTTGCCCTTGAAACGCCGAAGAGTATATGCGGCTCGGCATAATAGCTTACGGCTACGCTTACGGCGCCGGCTTCCCTTGTGCCTACCTCGGCGCAAAGCCGCTGTGCGGCTTCCTTTTGCACCATAACGGTAACAGAGGTTATGGGCAGGCGGCTTTCAAGTAAATTCATTATAACGGGCGACGTTATATAATAGGGAAGATTGGCGCAAACCGCAACGCTTTTGCAGCAACTAAGCTTTTCTTTTATTATTTCGTTTAAGTCAAGCTTTAAGGCGTCGCCGTAAATAACCTCAACATTGTCAAGGCCCGAAAGCGTTTCGGGCAGTATTTTTTTTAAGCGCTCGTCAAGCTCGATTGCAATTACCTTTTTTGCCGTTTTGGCAAGCTCGCGCGTAAGCACTCCTATTCCGGGACCTATTTCTATAACGCCGGTCTCGCTGTCGCAGGCGGCGTTTGCCATAGCAGGGCATACGTCGGGGTTTATAAGAAAATTCTGACCGAGGGATTTTTTAAATGTAAAACCGTTTTTTGCAAGCAGGGAACGAACAGTGTTAATATCAGCTAAATTCATTTTTTTCTCCGATTATAAATATTAAGCTTATTATACCCTATAAATTTTCGCTCTGCAATAAATTTTTGGTGACAAACGTAAATAAATAATGTATAATAGATTTATAATTTGAATTTGCAGGTGATTTTCAATTGGATAACAGATATTTTGATAAGGTTATTGAAGAAATGCAGCCGTTTTTTGACGAGCTTGCTTTTAAGTTGCAGGAAGACGGCAGCTACAAAAACGATACAAGGCTTGTAAAGGTAGAGTACAGCGAGCCGCGCCAGATGTATACACTTTCGGCAGCCGAAATATCAGACGGCGAACAGGGCGAGCTTAAGGAAATTAACGCGTGGCTTTTTGACGACAGCCAAACAGCTAAGGACGCCGCCGCGGTAGGTATTGATTTTACTGCGTCGCTCAGAAAAAATATGGGTATAAAGCTTAAACGCACCGCAACGGGCGAGGAAATAGAGCTGCCATCGGTTTCAAAGGCGGGCAGCGTTACCGTTACGGGCTTTGCCAAAAAGATGCTGGACTTTTTCCCGTCTCTTAAAGACGAGTATAAAAACCACATAGCGCAAAACGGCAACTTTTTATACTTAAACTTTTTCGGCGAGCATTTGGTGCCGCACCTTAAAAACGTGCTTTCCTCAGGTAATAAAAAGCAGATCAAAAAGCTTTACGATATATTGGGCGATATGTATGTTAAGGGCGATAAGGACACCGTTAACACTATTGTGGCAGTGCTTTGCGCCGCCGCCTATAACGATGAAAAGGTGCAAAAGGCGGTCGAGGATATGCTTGCCGAAGACCAGCATTTTCTTTCATCGTTTAAAAGCTTTTGTGCGGTAATGCCTAAATCCAAAAAGCTTATGGCGGCTTTGGTTAAATAAAAATAACAGGGGGATTATTTATGGAGTATGTAATTATAGGTATTATAGTTCTTGTGGTTATACTGTTTTTTGCAAACGTAAGGGTTGTTCCGCAGGCAACCGAATATGTTATTGAGTTTTTGGGGAAATATAAAACCACATGGAGCGCCGGTCTTCACGTTAAAATACCGATTATTGAGTGTATTGCAAAAAAGATTACCTTAAAGGAGCAGGTGCTTGACTCACCGCCGCAGCCCGTTATTACCAAGGATAACGTTACTATGCAGATAGATACCGTTGTTTATTTCAGAATATACGACGCCAAGCTTTATACTTACGGCGTTGTAAGCCCGTTAAACGCGCTGCAAAACCTTACCGCAACAACGCTTCGTAACCTTGTGGGTGAGCTTGAGCTTGACGGCACGCTTACCTCAAGAGATACAATAAACGCGAAAATGACCGCTATCCTTGACGAGGCAACCGATAAATGGGGTATGAAGGTTAACCGCGTGGAGCTTAAAAACATTATTCCGCCGGCTGAAATTCAAAACGCAATGGAAAAGCAGATGAAGGCGGAACGCGAACGCCGCGAAACCCTTTTGCAGGCAGAAGGTCACAAGGCGGCGGCAATTACAAGAGCCGAGGGCGATAAGCAGGCTATGATATTGGCGGCAGAGGGCGAGCGCGACGCGCGCATTGCCAGAGCCGAGGGTGAGGCTAAGGCTATTTACTTAAATAAAAAAGCCGAGGCAGACGGTATCAGAGCCATAAAGGAAGCTGCGGCAGACGCCGCCGTGCTTGAAATTAAAAGGCTTGAAACATTGGCGGAAATTTCAAACGGAACGGCGGCAAAGCTTATTATCCCTACCGACGCGGTTAATATGGTAACAAAAAATGCCGTTTTCAGCGAAACCACCGGCTTAGGCGACGTTACAAAAGAGGCGCCTAAGCCCGTAGCACCGCCTAAAAAAGACGAATGCTGCGATGATTAAGCGGTTTTAAAAAAACTATTTGTATAAAGAAAACGCGGTTGCACTAAAGCAACCGCGTTCAGTCTGTCGAAAAA
>DJET01000008.1 GCA_002431945.1 Ruminococcaceae bacterium UBA5891
TCCGTCATTGCGAAGGTGCGGGTGTCCGGTGGACACCTCTGCGAAGCATAAGCCCCGACCGAGCCGGCAGGCGAGATGTGTAAACGGCTGTGGCAATCCGTTCTCTTCTAAGGGAAAGAAAATGCTTTAATAAAACCTTTTTTGACTGCCCCTCAGTCGCCTGAGACGACAGCTCCCCTGACGAAGGGTAGCAATAGCGGACTTTTTCAACACGCTCAAATCCCCCGTTACGGGGGATTTTTTGTTTTAAGTTTTATTTTTCGCGTTTTTTCGGTTGCGATTATTAAAATAATGTGGTATTATAAATTGAATATGTTTTTAAGGAGTTGATTGCATGGCGGACAGTCGTGCAATAGGCGTTTTCGATTCGGGGCTCGGCGGTCTTACGGTTGCAAGGGAAATAATCAAAAGGCTCCCGAACGAGGATATAGTGTATTTCGGCGATACGGGGCGCGTGCCCTACGGCTCGCGCAGTCGGGACACAATAAAAAAATACGCGGCGGAGGACGAACGCTTTTTATTAAAGCATAACGTTAAGCTTATAGTTGCGGCGTGCGGCACGGTTTCTTCGGTTGCGGGCGACGCGGCAAAGGAACTGCCCGTGCCGTATTTCGAAATGGTAACGCACGCGGCGGCGGCGGCGGTTAAAGCCACAAAAAACGGCAGGATCGGCGTTATAGGCACGGCGGCAACGGTAGAAAGCGGCAGCCACAAAAGGGAAATATTAAGTCTTAAGCCGGACGCTGAGGTTACGGCGTGCAGCTGTTCGCTGTTTGTTCCGCTTGTTGAGGTGGGCTGGTACGCGGCTGACGATATAGTGGTAAAAGAAACGGTAAAGCGTTATTTGAAGCCGATAATCGAAGCCGATTGCGATACGCTTATATTAGGCTGTACGCATTACCCCGTGCTTACAGGCGCGGTAAGCAGCGTTTTGGGAGACGGCGTAACGCTTATCAACCCCGGCGTTGCGGTGGCAGGTGCGGTGAGCGATTTTTTGGCGCTTAACGCACTTAATACGGAAAACGGCTCGGCAGGCAATCACGAATTTTATGTTACGGATAAGCCGTATAAATTCAAAAGCCTTGCGGCGGTGCTGCTCGGCGAGGATATTAACGAGGATAAGGTAAAGCAGGTGGAGCTTGACAGCCTATGATGAAGGACGTAATTATAAAGATTAAGGGTACGCAGGGAATTGACGGCGAGCAGGACGAAATAGAGCTTACAACAGACGGGCGCTTCGGCAAACGCGGCGACAGCTATTATATGACCTACGACGAAAGCGCAATGCTCGGAATGGACAGCGTAAAAACAAGTATTTATATTAAGCCGGATAATTCGGTTATTTTGCAGCGTACGGGCGCGGTTGAAAGCAGGCTTGTGGTGGAATCGGGCAAGCGAAGCTCCTGCTATTACAATACGGCGCAGGGCGAGCTTATTATAGGCATTTTCGGTGAAACGGTTAAAACCGAGCTTGGCTTAAACGGCGGAAAAATACATATGTGCTATACGGTGGATTCAAACTTAAAGCTTATAAGCCGTAACACGGTTGATATAACGGTAAGAGAGGTATAATAAATGTCATTACTGGTAGAAAAAGCAAGGGAGCAGGTAACAGCCTGCATTAAAAACGCGGCAGACGCCGCAATTAAAAAGGGCGCGCTTGAAAAAGCGGATATGGGCGATTTTTCGGTGTCTGTTCCGCAAAACCGCGAACACGGCGATTACGCCGCCAACGCCGCAATGGTTTGGGCAAGGGCGTTTCATAAGGCGCCGCGCGCCATAGCTGAAATATTGGGCGCCGAGTTTGATTTTAAAGGCACTTATATTGAAAAATACGAAATAGCAGGTCCCGGATTTATAAACTTCTTTTTATCCGACGATTATTATGCCGATATACTGCTTGACGTTGAAAATAAGGGAGAGGGCTACGGCAGAAGCGATTACGGAAAGGGCAAGCGCGTGCTTGTTGAGTTTGTTTCGGCAAATCCTACCGGACCTATGCATATAGGTAACGCGCGCGGCGGAGCGCTCGGCGACTGCTTGGCGTCTGTTCTTGAAACAGCAGGATATTATACCGAGCGCGAGTTTTATATAAACGACGCAGGCAACCAAATAAACAAATTTGCCCTGTCGCTTGATCTAAGGTACAGGCAGCTTTTCGGCGACGGCATAGAAATGCCTGAGGATTCATACCACGGCGAGGATATAATTAACCACGCGAAAGCCTTTGCCGAAATACACGGCGACGAATATATAAATAAAAGCGAGGAAGAAAGAAGAAAAGCGCTTGTGGATTTTGCGCTTCCAAAAAATATACAGGGGCTTAAAGACGATCTTGCAAAATACCGCATACATTACGATACCTGGTTTAACGAAAGCACACTTCACAAAAACGGCGAGACTGCAAGAATCATCGAGCTGTTAAAGCAAAGCGGACATACCTATATGCAGGAGGACGCGCTTTGGTTCAAGGCAACCGATTTCGGCTGTGATAAGGACTTCGTGCTTGTGCGCGCAAACGGCGTGCCGACCTATGTTGTGCCGGATATCGCATACCATTACAATAAGCTTATGGTGCGCAAATTTGATAAAGCGATCGACGTTTTGGGAGCGGATCACCACGGTTATGTGCCGCGCCTTAAAGCGGCGCTTACGGCGCTCGGCGTAGACGCAGACCGCCTTGACGCGGTGCTTATGCAAATGGTTCGTCTTGTGCGCGACGGCGAGGTTATAAAGGCGTCAAAGCGTTCGGGCAAAGCCATAACCCTTGTAACGCTGCTTGACGAGGTGCCGATAGACGCGGCGCGCTTCTTCTTTAATCTGCGCGAGCCTAACAGCCACTTTGATTTTGACCTTGACCTTGCGGTTAACGAATCAAATCTGAACCCCGTTTATTATGTTCAGTATGCATATGCGCGTATTTGCAGCATATTCCGCAATTTAAAGGCGGAGGGTATAGAAAAACGCTCCTGCACGGCGGACGAGCTGAAACGGCTTACTTCACCCGAAGAACGCGAGCTGATACTCCATATTGCCGCATATACCGATGAGATAATCGCCGCCGCTAAGGATTACGACCCCGCGCGCATAACACATTATGTGTGCGAGCTTGCAACAAAGTTTCATAAATTCTATGCCGCGTGCCGCGTAAAGGGTATTGACGAGCCGCTTATGCAGGCAAGGCTTACTCTTTGCAGCGATACCGCAACGGTTATTAAAAACGTGCTTGACCTTATTAAGGTATCGGCACCCGAAAAAATGTAACGGAGATGCTTTAAATGAATAACACCCAAAAAAATCTTACAATGATAATGGACCTTTATGAACTTACTATGTCAAACGGTATTTTTGACAGTGAGATGAGGGACGAAACAGTATATTTCGATATGTTTTTCCGCAGGGTGCCGGACGACGGCGGCTATGCCGTAATGGCAGGTATAGAGCAGCTTATTGAGTATATGAATAACCTTGAATTTGATGAAAGCGATATTGCGTATTTAAAGGGGCTTAAGCTTTTTTCGGAAGATTTTATAGAATATCTTCGCACCTTCAAATTTACCTGCGATGTATGGGCAATGCCCGAAGGTACGGTTATTTTTCCGCACGAGCCGATTGTAACGGTAAGAGGTCCCGCTATGCAGGCTATGATGCTTGAAACAATGCTGCTTTTAACCGTTAACCACCAATCCCTTATTGCAACAAAGGCCAACCGAATTGTAAGAGCGGCGGCGGGCAGACCTGTTATGGAATTCGGCGCACGCAGAGCGCACGGCTACGGCGCGGCATATTACGGCGCAAGGGCGGCGGTTATAGGCGGCTGCACGGGCACCTCGTGCATACTTACCGCAAAGGATTTCGGGGTTCCGGCTTCGGGCACAATGGCGCACAGTTGGGTACAGCTTTTCGACGATGAATACACCGCGTTTAAAACCTATGCCGAAAAATATCCCGACAGCTGTATGGTGCTTGTTGATACCTATAATGTTTTAAAATCGGGTATTCCGAACGCAATAAAGGTTTTCGACGAGGTTTTAAAGCCGCTCGGCAAGCGGCCTTTGGGCATAAGAATAGACAGCGGCGACATTACCTACTTAACCAAAAAGGCGCGTAAAATGCTTGACGACGCAGGCTATCCCGACGCCAAGATATGCATTTCAAACTCGCTTGACGAATACCTTATACGCGATATGATCTTTCAGGGCGCTAAGGTAGACAGCTACGGCGTGGGCGAGCGCCTTATAACCGCTTCAAGCGAGGCGGTTTTCGGCGGCGTTTACAAGCTTGCCGCGGTTGAAAAAAACGGAAAAATTATTCCCAAGATCAAAATAAGCGAAAATCCGGCTAAAATAACATTGCCGGGCGTTAAAATTCCGTGGCGGCTTTACGACAGGGAAACCGGAAAGGCAATAGCGGACGTTATAACCCTCGGAAACGAAAAGATCAGCTCTGACGAGCCGTATGAGATATTTGACCCCGAACACACCTGGAAGCGCAAGGTCGTAACCGATTTTGTTGCCAAAAAGCTTCAGGTTAAAATATTTGAAAAGGGTAAGCAGGTTTATAAATCTCCTGCGGTTAAGGAAATTGCAAAGTACCGCGCCGAGCAGGTTGATTCGCTTTGGGACGAGGTTACGCGCTTTGAAAATCCGCATACCTATTATGTGGATCTTTCCGAAGAGCTTTGGAGCCTTCGTGACGAGCTGCTTAAAAATCACTGATTATGAAAGGATAGGGCGATTATTATGAAAAAGCTGATTTGTGCGTTTTTGTCTTTAACGCTGATTTTTTCCTTTGCCGCCTGCGGCAATAACAAAAAACAAACAAGCTCTTCAGACGTTGACCTTGAATATTATGCAAAGCTCGGTCAGATACCCGAATGCCCGTATAAGCTGGGCGAGGATATTGATAAAATAAATTCGGAGCTTTCGGCAAAATACGAATCCGAGGGTCAGGCGGGCGAAGATACCGTATATGAGGTAACCGAGGGTGAAAAAACCGTTCGTATAGACAGCGGCGATTTTATTTACTACTATGTTAAGGATAAAAAGGATAACGGGGTTTCGTTTATAGTATCGCTTGATAAGGCGTACGGCTTTGAAACGGGAACTCCGCTTTTAGAGGTTAAAAATTCGCTTGCCGGCTTTGAATATAAAGAGGAAAATGCCGACGACTCTAATTCGTTTTTCCTTTTAGGCGAGCAGGACGCCACCGTTTTAAAATACAGCTTTGAAGAAAATTCGGTGTTATTTGTTTTCAGCGATAACTCGCTTACCGCAGTTGCTGTTTACAGCACCGAAAATTGGAATGTTTAGGAGTTTTTATGTCAACTGTTGTTGAAAATAAGATTGAAATAATGCCTGTTTTGGCACTGCGCGGTCTTGTTGTGTTTCCGGGCACGGTGCTTTCGTTTGACGTTGCAAGAAAAAAATCGGTAGCCGCGGTTAAATACGCGGCGGAGCACGGCGGGCTTTTGTACGCCGCCGCTCAACGTGAGGTATTTGTTGAAGATCCAAAAGAGGAAGACCTGTACCCGATAGGCTGCGTTGTGCGTGTAAGACAGGTGCTTAAAATATCGGATAATACGGTAAAGGTGCTTGTGGACGGGCTTTACAGGGCTAAAGCGGGCGCTGTGTCCTTCGGGGCGTTTTTAAGCGCCGGTATTACACGGCTTGAGGATAAGCCGATAAAAAACAGACCTGTTTATTTGGAATCGCTTATAAGGCGTATAAGAACGCAGTTTGAAAAATACGTTGAGGTTTATTCGAATATGGCGCCCGACGTTGTAATGCAGGTTGCGGTTTCGGACGACGTTGGCAAGCTTGCGGATTTTATTGCTTCAAGCGTACCCGCGCCTTATGACGATAAGCAGTACATACTTGAGCAAACAGATCCCGTCCGCCGCGCAAAAATTTTAATAGAAATGCTTGATAAAGAGCGCGAAATAGGCGAAATAGACCGCAGAATAGGCGAAAAGACCAAGGCGGCTATCGACGAAAATCAGCGCGAATACTATCTTCGCGAGCAGATAAAGGCCATTTCGTCAGAGCTTTACGGCGACGATACCGCAGATGAAATTGACGAATACCATATGAAGGTCGAGGCGCTTAACGCCGACAGCTCCGTTAAGGAAGCGCTGCATAAAGAGGTTAACAAGCTTGCAAAAATGCCGGGCGGCGCTCACGAGGGCACCGTTGTAAGGGGATATCTTGATACCTGTCTTGAACTGCCGTGGAATAATTATACCAAGGTTTCTGCCGATATAAAGCGTGCCGCAAAAATACTCGACCGCGATATTTACGGTATGAACAAGGTTAAAGAGCGTATACTCGAAATGCTTTCGGTTTATGCTTTGGCACCCGATATTAAGGGGCAGATCATATGCCTTGCAGGTCCGCCGGGAGTGGGTAAAACCTCTATCGGCAAAACCGTTGCGGAATGTATGGGCAGAAAATTCGCAAGAATTTCTTTGGGCGGCGTTCACGATGAGGCTGAAATACGCGGCCACAGAAAAACCTATATAGGCGCAATGCCCGGTAAAATAATAGACGCCGTAAGGCGCGCCGGCAGCGGAAATCCGCTTATACTTCTTGACGAGGTGGACAAATTAGGCAGCGATTATAAGGGCGATCCCTCTTCGGCGCTGCTTGAGGTGCTCGATCCCGAACAAAACGGAACGTTTACTGATAATTTTATTGAAATACCGTATGATTTAAGCCATACCGTGTTTATTGCAACCGCAAATGATTTATCGGCGGTGCCGGCACCCCTGCTTGACCGTATGGAGGTTATAGAAATTCCGAGCTACACGCGCGAGGAAAAGCTTAACATTGCAAAGTACCATCTGGTTCGCAAGCAGGAGCAGCGGCACGGTCTTAACGGTAGAACCTTTAAAATTACAGACGGCGCCATATATTCGCTTATAGATTTTTACACAAGGGAGGCCGGCGTAAGGCGCCTTGAGCGTACGATAGCCGCGCTTTGCAGAAAATCGGCTAAGCTTATAGCCGAGGGGAGCGAAAAACGCGTTACGGTAAACGCCGAAACGGTAGAAAAAATGCTCGGTCATAAGCGCTATAAACCCGAACAGATACTTTCAAGAGACGAAGTGGGTATTATTAACGGCCTTGCGTGGACAAGCGTGGGCGGCGAGATAATGCAGCTTGAAGTCGCCGTTATGGAGGGCACCGGTAAAATTGAGCTTACCGGCTCGTTAGGCGATGTTATGAAGGAATCTGCAATGGCGGCGGTAAGCTATGTGCGCTCGAACGCAGAGCGTTTTAATATAGACCCCGAATTTTATAAAAAGCTTGATATTCACATTCACGCGACCGAGGCGGCTGTTCCTAAGGACGGACCCTCCGCCGGCGTTACAATAACAACGGGGCTTGTTTCCGCACTTACATGTCGCGCGGTTAAACGCGACGTTGCTATGACGGGCGAGGTTACTGTTCGCGGCAGGGTACTGCCGATAGGCGGTCTGCGCGAAAAATCAATGGCGGCTTATACAGGCGGCGTTAAAACCGTGTTTATTCCCGCAGACAATGTTGCCGACCTTGAAGATGTTGACGATATTGTTAAGCAAAACGTAAGCTTTATACCCGTTTCGTTTGTAGACGAGATTATAGAAAAAGCGCTTGACGCAAAAAAAGAAAGCGCCGCTTTAAACGGCGTTTACAGCATTGCTGTAAGTACCGATAAGCATGAGCGCATAAGCCAATAAAGGAGAATATGATGAATTACAACAACGCAGTTTTTGAAAAGGCGTTTGCCACATCAGAGCAGCTTGAGACTTCGAATCTTCCCGAATTTTGTTTTTCGGGGCGCTCAAATGTTGGTAAATCCTCGCTTATTAACCGCGTTTTGGGGCGTAAATCGATAGCGCGCGTAAGCTCAAAGCCGGGCAAGACGGTAACCGTTAATTTTTACAGGGTGGATAATATCCGCCTTGTCGATTTACCCGGCTACGGTTACGCAAAGGTTCCGTTTGCGGAAAAAAGCCGTTGGTCGGAACTTATGGAGGCGTATTTTAATTCGGGCAGGGATATACGAATGGTATTTCAGCTTATTGATATGCGCCACCACGCCACGCAGTTTGATATTTCAATGCTTGAATTTTTGCGCCATTACGGAATACCTTATACGGTGGTTTTAACAAAATCCGATAAGCTTAATAAAGCCGAGACGGAAAAAAGACTGTCGCTTATTAAAGAAGAGCTGGGCGCTTTTGCCGATAACGCCGATATAATACCGTTTTCCGCTCTTAAAGCGGAGGAGGGCGAAAAAATCCGCGCGGTTATTGAAAAAAATCTGCCGGAGTAATCTTTATTCGGCACGCTTTAGTATATCGGGTAGCGAGTTTATAATTACCGAAATATTGCGTGTGATCTCTTCTTCGTTTATCAGTCTGTTGTTTTGTATTGCGTTTACAAGCATTCCAGCCATTGCTTCTGTAAGCAGGTCGCTTAAAAAACGTTTAAACTCAGGGCTTACCGATAAACCGTATTTTTCCTCGCAGCCGTTTACAATGTTGCGGGTAATCGTGCAGAAATCGTTGTAAAAAAATCTTTTCAGCTCGTCTCTTCCCATACTGTCGTAAGCGCAGCTGAGTATATGTGCGTTTTCCTTAACGTATTTTAATGTAAAGCTTACGGCTTCATTATAATCCGAAAGCAGGTCAAAGCCCTTTACAATTTCAATGGCTTCCTGCTCAAGCGTCCATTTAAGCAAATCGTAAATATCGCAGAAATGATAATAAAAGGTCTTTCGGTTAACGTTACAGTCGGTGATTATTTCACTTACCGTAATTTTTCCGAGAGGCTTTTTTTGCATAAATTTTTTAAGGCTCACCGATAATGCGGTTTTTGTTTTTAAGGTTGCTTCTTCATGCTTCATTTAAGGTCACTCCTTTCGAATTTTATTATACAGTTGTCCGTAAAATATTTCAAGCCGAATTTGACGGTCAAATAGGGTACGTTTGTCCGTATTTACACAAATGTGTGGTAATTGTCCGTTTATAAAATTACGGCGCTGCGGTAAAATACAACCCGAAAGGAGATTTGGTGTGAAATGCATATTGATACCGAAAAATTTTTTTACGGCGCAGTTAAACGCCGAAAAATAATAATCGTTTTATTTGCGGTAATTACGGTGCTTTGCTTTTTTATGTGGCAAAGGGTTGCCGTGAATTACGATATGAACGATTATTTGCCCGACACCGCTTTATCAACCGTTTCGCTTGATAAAATGCGTTCCGAATTTTCGGGCGATATTCCGAATGCGCGCGTAATGGTTAAAGACGTTACCGTTCCGCAGGCGCTTGAATTAAAGGAAAGGCTTAAAAATATCGACGGCGTTACAGATGTTGTTTGGCTTGACGACAGCGCGGATATTACGGTGCCGCTGTCCTCTCTTGACAGTAAGACCGTAGATAACTATTATAAAAACGGCGCGGCGCTTTATACCGTTACTATCGAAAAGGAAAAGCGTATTTCGGCGGTTGACGATATTAAGGAAATTATAGGCGACGGCGGTGCGGTTACAGGCAGTGCGGTTTCAACCGCCACAGCCACGGCAAGCACGGTAAAGGAAATTTATAAAATAAGCGTTATTGCGGTAATATTTGTTGTTATAGTGCTTTTGTTAACAACGAATTCTTTTTTTGAGCCGCTTATAGTTTTGCTTGGACTGGGCGCGGCAATTGTTATAAATAACGGCACAAATCTTATCTTCGGCGAGATATCGTTTGTTACAAACGCGGCGGGAAGCATATTACAGCTTGCCGTATCGCTTGATTATTCGGTATTTTTGATACACCGCTTTGAGGAATGCCGTGTATCGCAGCCGGACGCCGAAAGGGCTATGGCAAAAGCGCTTTCCAAATCCGCAACATCGATTCTTTCAAGCGGACTTACAACCGTAATCGGGTTTTTGGCGCTTATTCTTATGCAGTTCAGAATAGGACCCGACCTTGGAATTGCGCTTGCAAAGGGAACGGCAATAAGCCTTATAACCGTATTTTTCTTTACGCCGTCGCTTGTTATGCTTACGTATAAGCCGCTTGAAAAAGCAAGGCATAGGCGGCTTTATCCGGACTTTGGGGGCTTCGGCAGGGTAGTAAAGCGCATAACCGTACCGCTTGCGTGCGTTTTTGCTTTGCTTGTTATACCGGCGTTTTTGGCGTCAGGCTCTAACAGCTATTATTACGGAGCTTCGCATATATTCGGCTCTGATACAAGGCTCGGCAAGGATACGGACGAGATAAGAGAATTGTTCGGAGAAAACGATACTTATGTTTTAATGGTGCCTAAGGGTGATACCGCAAAGGAAACCGAGCTGTCGCGCGATATAAAGAAGCTTGCGAATGTAAGCGATATTGTATCCTTTGTTGATAATGCGGGCGCTGAGATACCGTATTCATATCTTGATAAGGAAACATTGTCAAAGCTTGAATCCGGCTCTTACAGCCGTATGGTAATTTCGGTAAGCGTTCCGTATGAGGGAGAAGAAACGTTTGCCCTTGTTGAAAATATAAGAGAGCTTGCAAATAAATATTATCCCGACGAAAATTATCTTGCCGGCGAGGGGGTAAGCACCTACGACCTTATGGATACCGTTACCGACGATATGACCAAGGTTAACCTTGTGGCAATAGGCGCGGTATTTCTGGTGCTGTTAATTACAATGAGGTCTCTTGCGGTTCCGTTTATTCTTGTTATAGCAATCGAGTCTGCAATTTGGCTTAATCTTGCGGTGCCCTATTTCAGCGGAAGCACGGTGTTTTACATTGCCTACCTTATAATAAGCTCAATTCAGCTTGGGGCTACGGTGGATTACGCAATACTTATGACCGACAGATATAAGGAAAACCGTATTAAATCGGGTAAAAGGGAAGCGGTTGCCGAAACCGTGGCCGATACCGCCGTTTCGATTATGACTTCGGGCAGCGTGTTGGCGGCAGTAGGACTGCTGCTTTGGCAAATTTCAACTAACAGACTGCTGGCGCAATTAGGGCTGTTTATAGGCAGGGGAGCCATATTCTCGCTTTTAACGGTTCTGCTTGTTCTGCCGGGACTGCTGTATATTTTCGATCGTTTTGTTACGGGTAAAAAGAGAGGTAAAGCTATATGAAAAGCACAAAAAAAATAACGGCGCTGTTTTTAGCGGCGCTCCTGCTTTTAAGCGGCGTTACGGCTGCTTCGGCAGAGGAGACCAACACCCTTAAGGAAGAGGTAATATATGTAAATCTGAATGAGGCGGGCGAGGTTGAGGATATTACCGCCGTAAATTCCTTTGAGCTTGAAAACGGCGGGCTGATTACGGATTACGGTAATTACACATCGCTTAGAAATATGACCGCGAACGATAAAATATCGTATTCGGGCGATAAGGTAACGGTAAATACAAAATCGGGTAAGCTTTATTACGAGGGCAGGCTTAAAGAAAAAAATATGCCGTGGAATATAGCCGTAAAATATTATCTTAACGATGAGGAAATTACCGCAAAAAAGCTTGCGGGTAAAAGCGGAAGGCTTAAAATAAATATAAACGTTACAAAAAACAGCGAATGCGGCGGCAATTTTTACGAAGGCTACGCCTTGCAGGCAGCCGTTACCCTTGATACGGAAAGGTGCAAAAATATTGTTGCCGAAAACGCAACGATAGCTAATGTGGGAAGCGATAAACAGCTTTCATATATTATATTACCCGGTAACGGGGCGCATATTACCGTAACCGCCGATGTAACCGATTTTATAATGGACGGCATTTCATTCAACGGAGTAAAGCTTAATTTATCGCTTTCGGCAGACAGCACAGAGCTTGACGGCAAAATAGGCGAGCTTACCGACGGCGTTTCGGATATTGATAGCGCTTCGGCAGAGCTTAAAAACGGCTTGAACAGCCTAAAGAACGGAACGGGTACGCTTAAATCAAGCGCCGCACAGCTTAAAAACGGCGCTGAAAATGCATTAGGCGGCGCGGATAAGCTTTCGGGCGGTCTTACCGCTGCAAGCTCAAAAAACGCCGAGCTTTTAGCCGGCGCTTATAAAACCTACTGCGAGCTTTGCACTGCCGCCTCGAACGAGATCAACGGCTATTTAGCCGGAACAGGTCTTACAGTAAGCCTTACGTCTGAAAATTACAGCCGTGAATTAAGCGCAATTATCGCGGCGTATCCGTCCGCTGCAGACGCGCTTAACAAATTGAAAACAGAGCTTGACGAATACGGCAGGTTCTATAACGGATTAAAGGAATACACCGCGGCGGTAAGCTCAGCCGCAAACGGAGCGGCAGAGCTTAAAAACGGGCTCTCCGATTTGTCCGGAGGAACCGCCGCGTTAAATTCGGGCGCAGGCGAGCTTGATTCAGCCGCGCAAAGGCTTTATGACGGCGCAGGAAAATTAAACGGCGGCACGTCTGAGCTGCTTAATAAAACAAAGGGCGCTGCCGAAAACTTTAATTCCGAAATATCCTCCGCCGTTAATAAGGCTACGGGCGGCGATATAAGCACAGGCTCGTTTGTCTCTGATAAAAACCTTAATGTAAAGTCGGTGCAGTTTGTAATAAAAACAAGCGCCGTTAAAAAGGCGGAAGCCGAAAAAACGGCGGCAAAGGCTGAGGAAAAGCTTAATTTTTGGCAAAAGCTTTTAAAGCTTTTCGGGCTTTAGTGTGACAGGACTCGAACCTGTTTTTTGCGCGCGGATTTTTCGCATTGCTTACCTATTTAATAGGCGTTCTATATCAAGCGGTGCTGCCGCAATATAATCGGCGCCGGCATTTGTAAGCTCTTCTTTACTGCCGAAACCGTAAAGCACGCCTATGCTTTTAATTCCGTTTTTCCTGGCGCCCGTTATATCGTGCATACGGTCGCCTATCATAACGGCTTTGGATATATCGGCAATTCCGGCGCTTTTAAGCGCATATTCGATTACCTGCTCCTTAGTGCTGCGCGTTTTATCCATAGCGGCGCCGAATATAAAGCCGAAATAAGCGTCAAGCCCGAAGTGCGCTGTTATTCTTTTGGCATATACTTCGGGCTTAGAGGTTGCAAGTATAAGCTGTTTTCCGTCTGCCGCAAGACAGGAAAGCAGCTTTGTTATACCGTCGTACACCGTACATTCAAATATTCCTTTTTCGGGGTAGTATTCGCGGTAATATTTAACGGCGGTTTCGGCGGTTTCGGGGTCAAAACCTGTAATTTCGCAAAAGCCCTCAATAAGCGGCGGACCTATAAATCTTAAAAGGGTATCATACGGCGGCACCTGCTTATTAAGTTTTTTAAGCGCATATTTAACCGAATTTGTAATACCGGGCGCGGAATTTGTAATCGTTCCGTCAAGATCAAATAAAATATATTTAAAATCAGGCATAGGCTTTCTCCGTTTTTTCTTTAAGTATATTATATCGGCATAATAAAATAAAGGAAAAATTGAATAAACTTTTAAATTTTCAAAAATTCTGCTTTTTTGCTTAATTTTTTTATTGACTGCCGCCCGATTTAGTAGTATTCTTAAATACGGTAAAAAAACAGGAGGTAATATAAATGTTTAAATCAGAATACTTAAACAGGGTATATGAAGGCGTTGAAAAGCGCAGCCCCGGCGAAAAGGAATTTTTGCAGGCTGTACGCGAGGTTCTCGGTTCCTTAGAGCCGGTTGTTGCCGCTAACCCGAAGTTAGAGGAAAACGGCGTGCTTGAAAGAATAGTAGAGCCCGAAAGACAGATCTTCTTCCGCGTTTCGTGGGTAGACGATAACGGCAAGGTTCAGGTAAACCGCGGTTACAGGGTTCAGTTTAACTCGGCTATCGGACCGTACAAGGGCGGTATACGTCTCCACCCGTCGGTTAACGCCTCTGTTATTAAGTTCTTAGGCTTCGAGCAGATATTTAAAAACAGCCTTACCGGTCTTCCGATAGGCGGCGGCAAGGGCGGTTCCGATTTTGACCCCAAGGGCAAGTCGGACGGTGAAATTATGCGCTTCTGCCAAAGCTTTATGACCGAGCTTTCAAAGCATATCGGCGCCGATACGGACGTTCCCGCAGGCGATATAGGCACCGGTGCCAGAGAAATAGGTTATATGTTCGGTCAGTATAAGAGACTGCGCAACGAGTTTACAGGCGTGCTTACGGGTAAGGGGCTTACCTACGGCGGCTCGCTTGCACGTACCGAGGCTACGGGCTACGGTCTTTGCTATTTTACCGAAGAAATGCTTAAGTGTATGAAGAACGATTCCTTTAAGGGTAAAACCGTTGTGGTTTCAGGTTCGGGCAACGTTGCAATTTACGCTACCGAAAAGGCTACGCAGCTCGGCGGCAAGGTTGTTGCTCTTTCCGATTCTAACGGATATGTATACGATCCGAACGGCATAAAGCTTGACGTTGTTAAGCAGATCAAAGAGGTTGAACGCGGCAGAATTAAGGAATATGCCGAAAGAGTAAGCGGAGCGGAATATCACGAGGGCTGCAGGAATATTTGGACAGTTAAGTGCGATATAGCTCTTCCGTGCGCCACTCAGAACGAGATCGACGAAGAATCGGCAAAAATTCTTGTTAAAAACGGCGTAATGGCTGTTGCAGAGGGCGCTAATATGCCTTCAACTCTTGAGGCTATTGAAGTATTCCAGTCTTCCGGTATACTTTTCGGACCCGCAAAGGCTGCCAATGCCGGCGGCGTTGCTACCTCGGCGCTTGAAATGAGCCAGAACTCAATGCGTTACAGCTGGACCTTTGATGAGGTTGACGCTAAGCTTAAGGATATTATGACAAACATTTTCCATAATACCTATAACGCGGCTGAAAAATACGGTATGAACGGCAATCTGCTTGCAGGCGCCAACATAGCCGGTTTTGAAAAGGTTGCCGAAGCAATGTTAGCTCAGGGCATAGCTTACTGATAAACCGAATAAGCTTATATAAATGCTGTTATCAATGTGAATTGATAACAGCATTTTTTTGTATGTCGCTCTAAACATAGATATAAAAAATTAAACATATGATAAATTTTTATACATTTCGGATAGAAAACTCTATTTAAAATGATTTGTTTACCCGATATAATATAGACAACGACAAAAAAGTCGTAAAAACAGGGAGGTAAACAAAATGAAAAAACTAATGGCAGTAATTTTAACTTTGGCATTTGCCTTGGGACTTACCGCTTGCGGCGGTGGTTCGGACGGCTCCACAAACGGCGAGGTTTCGGTTTTCTATTACACATACAGCGACACATACATTTCAAGCGTTCGCTCGGCAATGGATAAGCTTTTAACCGACGCAGGCCTTAAGTATCAGAATTATGATGCAAACGGCAACCAGACCACTCAGACCGAGCAGGTAACAACAGCCCTTGCTAAAGGCTCTAAGCTTTTAATAGTTAACGTTGTTGACACCGGCTCAAACGATGCGGCGCAGAACATAATCGATCAGGCTAAGGCAAAGGACGTTCCGGTTATATTCTTTAACCGCTCGGTTGAAGAATCCGTTGTAACAAGCTATGACAAATGCGTATTCGTAGGAACCGATTACGAAATGGCAGGTCATATGCAGGGCGAAATGATAGGTAAATATTTAGTTGAAAATTACGATAAGCTTGACCTTAACGGCGACGGCAAAATAAGCTACGTAATGTTTAAGGGCCAAGAGGGCAATATGGAAGCCATCGCACGTACACAGTACGGTGTTGAGGACGCCAACAAGGTTCTTAAGGAAGCAGGCAAGCCTGAGCTTGAGTTCTATGACGCTTCCAACAAAAACAAATACCTTGTAGACCAAAACGGCACATGGTCCTCCGCCGCGGCTACCGATTATATGGGAACCATTTTGGCACAGTACAGCGAAGCTAACAAAAATATGGTTGAGCTTGTAATTGCAAACAACGATGAAATGGCTTTAGGCGCGGTTTCCGCTTTGCAGACCGCAGGCTACAACAAGGAAGGCGCAAAGGCTATTCCGGTATTCGGTGTTGACGCAACAGACGCCGCCAAGAGCGCCGTAAACAGCGGAGCTATGGTAGGTACCATTAAGCAGGACGCCGACGGTATGGCTAAGGCTATTACCACCATTACACAGAATTTCTTTGCCGATAAGGACGCTCTTGACAGCATAGACAGCGAGAACCTTGTGGGCAAGTGGAGAGTTAATATCCCGTATGCTACCTACACCGGCGAATAATAGCTTTAATATTTAATTGCCGTATAAAAAAGACCCCCTTTTTAAAAGGGGGTCGGTACGGCAGAGCCGTGAATGGGGGATTATTGTATGAACGAGCAGAGAAAAGATTTTAAAGAAAATACCGTAAGCGAAAAGCCTGTTCTGCTTAGAATGGAAAATATTGAAAAGGCTTTTCCGGGCGTTAAGGCGCTTGATAAGGTTAATCTTACCGTAAAGGCGGGCACCGTACACGCGCTTATGGGAGAAAACGGAGCAGGCAAATCCACACTTATGAAATGCCTGTTCGGAGTGTATAACAAGGATTCCGGAAATATTTATTTAGACGGAAAAGAAATAAACTTTAAAAACTCAAAGGAAGCTCTTGAAAATGGTGTTGCAATGGTACACCAAGAGCTTAATCAGGCGCTTAAGCGCAATGTAATGGACAATATGTGGTTAGGGCGTTTTCCCACGGTTGCAAAGGGCGTGCCCATAACCAGCGAAAAGAAAATGTATAACGCAACCAAAGAAATTTTTGAAAAATTAGAGGTTAACGTTGACCCGAAAACGGTTATGAGCACGATGCCGGTATCGCAAAGGCAGATGGTTGAAATTGCAAAGGCGGTATCGTATAACGCAAAGGTGATCGTATTCGACGAGCCTACTTCATCTCTTACCGAGGAAGAGGTTGAGCACCTTTTTAAAATTATAAATATGCTTCGCAGTCAGGGCTGCGGTATAATATACATTTCACATAAAATGGCTGAGATCCTGCGTATTTCGGACGAGGTTACCATAATGCGCGACGGCAAATGGATAGCCACGCGCGAAGCCAAGGACTTAACCACCGATGAAATTATAAAGCTTATGGTAGGGCGCGAGCTTACCAATATATATCCGCCCAAAACCAACGAAATAGGCGACGTTTTGCTTGAAGCCGATAATTTAAGCTCGGAGTACGCCAGACTTAACGACGTAAGCTTTAAGGCTAAAAAAGGCGAGATAATAGGCATTGCGGGGCTTGACGGCTCAGGCAGGACAGAGCTGCTTGAAAATATTTTCGGCGTGTCAACAAGGCGCGGCGGTACCCTAAGGCTTAACGGGAAAGAAATTAAAAACCGCAATCCCAAGGAATCAATTAAAAACGGTTTTGCCCTGCTTACGGAGGAACGGCGTGCAACCGGTATTTTCGGAATACTTAATATTCGCGAAAACGCTACCATTTCAAGCCTTGACAAATGCAAAAAAGGTCCGTTTTTAAGCAAAGCCAAGCTTAAAGAAAATACCGATTGGTGCATAAAATCAATGCATGTTAAAACACCCACGCAGGAAACTAAAATACGCTCCTTATCGGGCGGTAACCAGCAAAAGGTTATTTTGGGGCGCTGGCTTTTAACCGATCCTACGGTTTTGCTTTTAGACGAGCCGACAAGGGGAATAGACGTAGGCGCAAAGTATGAGATATATCAGCTTATAATCGACCTTGCCGCAAAGGGCAAAACGGTTATAATGGTATCTTCGGAAATGCCCGAACTGCTCGGCGTATGCGACAGAATACTTGTAATGTCGGGCGGAAGGCTTGCGGGCGAGGTAGACGCCGCAACAGCTACTCAAGAGGATATTATGACTCTTGCGGCAAAATTTGCATAGGAGGAATGAAAAATGTCAACAGCTGCTATTAAAAGAAAAAACCGTTTTTCCGCTTGGATTGACGATTTTAAAGCAAAATCGGGCGCGGATAAGCGCAGAGCAATTTCCGATTTGCTGTTTAACAACGCTATGTATATTATTATTGCGGTTGCGGTAATTTATATAGCTATAAGGGTACCGGCTTTTCTTAAGCTGCCTTCAATTGTAAACATAATTTCACTTACGGCGGCAAAGCTGCCCATAGCGCTCGGTATCGGCGGCGCAATAGTGCTTACGGGCACGGATATATCGGCAGGCCGATGCGTAGGTCTTACCGCTTGTATTGCGGCTTCGCTTTTGCAAATGACGGGGTACGCAAATAAAATATTCCCGAATTTAAAGGTTATGCCGCTTTGGATAGTATTGCTTGCGGTTATCGTGGTAGGCGCGGTTATAGGCTTTGTAAACGGCTTTTTTGTGGCTAAATTCAAGCTTCATCCGTTTATAGTAACACTTTCAACCCAGCTTATTGTTTTCGGCCTTGTGCTTATGTATTTAATGCTCGGCGGAAACAACGGTCAGACCCTTTCGGGACTTGATACCTCTTATACCGATTTTGTGCGCGGCACTCTGTTTAAAATAGGCGACGTTGCGGTGCCGAAATACGTTTTGTATTCCGTAATCTTAACCGCTCTTATGTGGGTTATCTGGAACAAGACAAAATTCGGCAAAAATATGTTTGCGGTAGGCTCTAACGAAGAGGCGGCAAACGTTTCGGGCGTTAATGTATTCTGGACTATCGTTTTAGTATTTGTGCTTGCGGGCGCTATGTACGGCATAACAGGATTTATCGAGGGCGCGCGTATCGCCTCCTGCTCGGCTAACACCGGTCTTAACTACGAATCGGACGCTATCGCGGCGTGCGTTATCGGCGGCGTATCGTTTGTAGGCGGCACAGGTAAAATAAGCGGTATAGTAATCGGCGTGTTCCTTTTACAGATAATTTTCGTAGGTCTTAACTTCCTTTCGGTAGACGCAAATATGCTTTATGTTATAAAGGGCCTTATAATCCTTGTTGCATGCGCTATCGATATGCGTAAATATTTGGCGCGTAAATAATTTTTAAAAACGGGGTGAACGGTATGGAAAACAAAACGGCTGAAACCAAAAAAAAGGGCGGACTTTACGCAAAGGTAAATATGTCGGTAAAATCAGCCAATATAATGGTGGGAGTGCTTGTGGCGGCACTGCTTGCAGTTTCGGTATTTGTTATAAAGCATAACGGCTTTACCGTTAAGTTTGATACCGACGGCGGCTCGTACGTAGCGCCCGTTAAGGCAATGTATTCCGAGACCGTATCGCCCGATGAGCCTGTAAAGCAGGGCTATAAATTTACGGGCTGGTATACCGACCGCGACTGCACAAACGAATGGCAAACGGATAACGCCGTGACAGGCAGTATGACGCTTTACGCAGGTTGGGAAAAAGCCGAATAAAATGTTTTGATTTTCCCGATGTTTAATGGTATACTTATATCGGTAGGTATTACTTTAACATCGGGAGAATTTTTATGAAATATACAGTTCTTGTGGTTGAAGACGAATACGAACAGCGCCGCGCGGTAATAGAGCGCGTTAACTGGGAAGCCGCCGGCTTTGAGGTTGTGGGCGAGGCGGAGAACGGCGTTGAGGCGCTTGATATTATCGAAACGTTAGAGCCGGACCTTATACTTACGGATATTAAAATGCCTATGATTTCAGGTCTGGAGCTTGCAAAAAGGGTGCGCGAGCTGCGCCCTGCAACGCAAATGGTAATATTAAGCGGGTACGACAGCTTTGAATATGCAAGGGAAGCGATCAACTACAATATAATCTCTTACCTTTTAAAGCCTATTTCGTCGGACGAGCTGTCAAAAGAGCTTTTTACAATCAAAAAGCGTATGGACGAAAAGCTCGGCAGCGTTATTGCAAGACCTGAATCGGATACCGAAAAGCAGCTTCACCGTATGAAAATAAACACCTTTTTACTGCCGCTTATGCTCGGCAGCAATGAGGAACAGCCCGATGAAAGGGAGCTTGCAAGGCGTGCGGAGGAGCTTGGAATAATTAAAGAAAACACAAAACCGCATTACTGCGTTTTGGTTTCAAAATTTAAAAATAACGGCGTTTCCTATACGGGAAAAGAGCATACCGATTTTTTAGACGCGGTGCTTAACAAATACTTTTACGCTGTAAGCTTTACGGTTTACGGCAGGGCGGTAACCCTTATTGTGTACGATAATGAGGGGGATATATCCTCGGTGCTTGATCTGCCGCTTAAAGAGGTTGTTCAAACGGCTAAAAAAATGCTTTCGCAAACCTGCACAATAGGCATAAGCCGTGAGTTTTCGGAGCTTTCGGGCTGCTCTGCCGCGTATTTTCAGGCAGTAACGGCAAGGCGCTATACCAAGGACGGCGCAGGCGAGGTTCGCTTTATAAACGATCAGGAGCGCGACGGCGAAATTGAAATAGACCATGTTGAAAAAACCGTTTTAAAGCTTGAACAGCTTTTAAAGGTGGGCGATAACGGGGCGCTTTGCGATTTTATAAACGGTATGTTTGAAAACAGCACGCCCGAAAACGCCGATCTGCTTGTTATGCAGATATTGGCAACGGTTTACAGGGTTGTAAGCAATGTTGCGGAAAAAAGCGACGTAGTTACCTTGCTTTCCTCAAATCAGATATTTTCACGTATGACCACATATAACAGCGAGGCAGGGGTGAAGGGCGAGCTTATCTCGCTTTGCGAAAATGCCAAATCAATAATTTCAAGCTCGCAGCGGCGCGACAGCGAGGTGCTGTGCGACCGTGCGGTGCAGATTATAAACGAACGCTTTTCGGACGAGGAGCTTTCTTTAAACGGCGTAAGCCGTGAGCTTGCGGTAAGCCCCAACTATTTAAGCGCGCTTATTAAAAAGAACAAAAAGAAAAATTTTGTAACCCTGCTTACCGAAAAAAGAATGTCCGCCGCATACGATATGCTTGTATGCACGGGTATGAAGGTGCTTGAAATAGCCGAAAAGTGCGGTTACAGCGACCAGCATTATTTCAGCTATTGCTTTAAAAAATACTATGGCGATTCCCCCGGAAAAATCAGATCTTTAAGGCAAGGTGAATAATTCGGACCTGCCCTAAACGGCGGATTTTCGGCGTATTTTCACTTGTCGTCTTTATAAGGCGAAAGCCTTATCGCATTCTCCGCATAAAAATCCGCACGAAAATACGCTCGTTTCGGGTAGAAGATTTTTTGTGTATCGGTTTTAACTAATATTTAACGCGGCAATGCGGGGATTCCGCACCCAAAAAACAGGTTCGGATTATCTACGCTTGCCTTAAGGCAGGGTGAAAACACTTGAAAGCACGCCGTAAAAAAATAACTTTAAGTCTTTCTTCAATAACCGTTTTATCGGTAACCGCGGCGGCGGTTATTGCCGTTTCGGTTTGTATAGGTATATTTGCAAGCGTTTACAGCAAGGCGCTTCTAAGAGACGCGCGCGTAAGCACAGAGCAAACAGCCGACCAAACGGCGCTTTTTATTAACAACTATTTAAGCGGTATGAAGGAAAAGCTTAATCTTATTAACGGCATAGTATCCGATACCGAAACACCCGAAGAACTAAGCGGCAGAATTTCGGCGCTTACTTATATTCAAAACGATATTTATGCCGTTACGGTTTACGGTAAAAACGGCGAGATAGTAAGCTGTACGGGCAGCGGCGCCGCGCTCAAGGGCAGTATATATAAGGACGCTTCGTTTGACAAGGAGCTTTTTGAAACTTCGGGCGGTTATATACTTTCCGCACCGCACGTTCAAACGCTTTTTGAAAACGAATACCCTTGGGTTGTTACCCTTGCGGTTAAAACCGACGAGCCCGTTTTTGAAAACGGCGCTTACATTGCAATAGATTTTAATTTCTCCGAAATTGCAAAATATATAAGCAGTATAGGCGTAGGCAGGCAGGGCTATTGCTATATTGCCGATATTTCGGGTAATATTGTGTATCACCCGCAGCAGCAGCTTTTGTTTTCGGGGCTTAAGGACGAAGACGTAAAGCTGATCTCAAAGATGACAGACGGCACAAAAAGCGAAAAGGATAAAATTTTCACCGTAAAAACATCGGACGGCGGAAATTGGCGAATTGTAAGCGTTACCTATACCGGCGAGCTTGCCGCAGAGCGGCGAACGCAGATAATAATAAGCGTTGCGATTACCGTTTTAAGCTGTGCTGCGGTCTTGCTTATTGTGCTTGCGGTATATTCAAAAATAGTAAACGCTCCCGTAAAAGCGCTTATACGCGAAATTAAGCAATTTGAAAGAAACGCAAACGGCTTTACCTTTTCTGGCGGAGATGAGACCGTAAAGGAATTAAGGGTTATATCGTCTACCTTCGGCCATATGACAGGGCGCATAAAGCAGCTTATGGAGCAGGTGCGCCGCGAAGAAACCGAGCTTAGAAAAACCGAGCTGAAAGCATTGCAGGCGCAGATAAATCCGCACTTTTTGTATAATACGCTTGATTCCATACAGTGGATGTGCGAGCGCGGCAAAACCGAGGACGCGGCAAAAATGGTAAGCGCATTGGCGCGGCTTTTCAGAATAAGCATAAGCAAGGGCCGCGAGCTTATTCCCATTAAGGACGAGCTGCGCCATGCCGAAAATTACCTTTTAATTCAAAGCTACCGTTATAAGGATCAGTTTACCTATTCGTTTGATGTGGACGAGTCGCTTTGCGGGTATTTGTGCAATAAAATTACCGTTCAGCCACTTATTGAAAATGCGATTTATCACGGGCTTGACCGTCTTGTAGACGAGGGTGAAATTAAAATAACCGTAAAGCAGGCGCCCGACGACCGAAACGATATTTTAATTACCGTAAGCGATAACGGCGTCGGTATGACAAAGGAGCAGTGCGAAGCCATACTTAAAAAGGAACGCAGCGACTCAAGCGGTATAGGCGTTAAGAACGTTAACGACAGGCTTAAAATATATTTCGGCGATAAATACGGTCTTACAATCGAAAGCGAGCTTGACGTGGGTACTTCCGTTACCGTGCGAATACCTAAGCAGGAGGTGCCGAAGCAATGAAGCATTATAAGATCACGGCTTTAATTTTATCGGTTTTAATTTGCCTTACAATGTGCTCCTGTTCCGAAAAAAGCGAAAAAAAGGAAATTGCCGTTATTGTAAAGGCTACCGATTCGGATTTTTGGCACAGGGTAAAAGACGGCGTAATGGCGGCGGCAACCGAGTATAATGTTGACGTAACGTTTGAAGGTCCCGAAAACGAGGAGGACAGCGATGCGCAGATTTCGCTTATAAACCGTGCGGTTAAAAACGGCGTCGGAGCTGTTGTGCTTTCCGCCATAGATTTTGAAAAATCCGCCGAAGCGGTAAACGCGGCGGCGCGCGCGGGGGTAAAAATAGTAGCTATTGACAGTGCGGTCAATTCAAAAAACGTAAGCGCCTTTATCGGAACCGATAATAAAGAGGCAGGCAAAGCCGCCGCAAAAGCCGCAATTGACGGTTCGGGGCTGCCCGATAATATAAAGATAGGTATTGTTAACTATTACGAAAGCACCGAAAACGGCCGCAGCCGCTATGAGGGCTTTAAGGAGTATGTTAACGGTGTGCCGAATGCCGAAATTGCCGCCGAAATTACGGCGGACAGCAATACCGAAAGCGCCTGCAAGGCGGCGCAGGACTTACTTAAGGCGCACCCCGAAATTAACGTGCTTGTTGGCTTTAACGAGTGGATGACGTTAGGAATAGGCGAGGCGGTTAAAAGCCTTGCAGATGAAAGGAATATTTACACCGTGGGCTTTGATACAAACACGGTTTCGGTTGGTATGCTTGAAACCGGAGAAATAGACGCGCTTATTGTTCAAAACCCGTTTGCAATAGGATATTTGGGCGTTAAAAGCGCCTCCGCCCTTATTTCGGGCGAGGGGTGCGACAGCGAGCAATACACCGCCGTAACGGCGGTTACAAGAAAAAATATGTTTGACAGCGATATACAAAAGCTGTTATTCAATTTTACGGAGTGACTTTTATGTATAAAGCAAGCAGCGTTAGATATGAAAAAATGAGTTATGCAAGGTGCGGCGACAGCGGTCTTATGCTGCCGCGCGTTTCGCTGGGGCTGTGGCACAATTTCGGCGATACGGCGGATTACGGTAATATGAAAGAGCTTGTATTCACCGCGTTTGATAACGGTATTACGCACTTTGACCTTGCAAATAATTACGGACCGGAGCCCGGCAGTGCCGAAAGGAACTTCGGCAAGATTTTAAGGGAAGAGTTAGGGTTTTACCGCGATGAAATTCTTGTAAGCACAAAAGCAGGCTATGAAATGTGGGACGGACCTTACGGAAATATGGGCAGCAGAAAGTATTTGCTTGCAAGCTTAGACCAAAGCCTTAAAAGAATGGGGCTTGACTATGTGGATATTTTCTATCACCACCGCCCCGATCCCGATACTCCGCTTGAGGAGACAATGGGAGCGCTTGACAGCGCGGTTAAAAGCGGTAAGGCATTGTATGTCGGTCTTTCAAATTATGACGGCGAGCGCCTTAAAAAAGCCGCAAAAATATTAAACGAGCTTAAATGCCCGTTTATAATAAATCAAAACCGATATTCCATTTTTGACCGCACAATAGAAAACAACGGCCTTAAAGCCGCCGCAAAAGAGCTTAATAAGGGAATAATTGCTTTCAGTCCGTTAGCGCAGGGTATGCTTACAAACAGGTATTTAAACGGTATTCCGGCAGACAGCCGCATTATGACCGACGGCAGATTTTTAAAGGAATCCGCCATTACAAAGGAGCGCTTAGAACAAATCTCACGGCTTAACGAAACAGCAAAAAGCAGAAATCAAACCCTTGCCGAAATGGCGCTTGCATGGGTGCTTAGGGACGGCGTGGTAACCTCGGTTTTAATAGGGGCTTCAAGATCGTCGCAGATACTTGATAATATAAAGGCGATCGAAAACACCGAATTTACGGCGGAGGAGCTTAAAAAAATCGATGAAATATCGCTGTAAAACAAAAGGTTTCCTTATCGGCTGTAATTTATAGGATAAAAAAGCTCACTGCCGAAATTCGGCAGTGAGCTTTTTGTTAATAGAGTTTATTTAATTTCCTGTTCTAAAGCTTTAAATGTTTCGGTATTAAAAAAGTCATAAAGAGATATTTCTAAACCGTCGCATAATTTCTTAAGTGTAACAACGCCTGCATTCCTGCTTCCGCCGTTTATTATATTCTTTAGCGTTGAGGGCGGAACGGCAGAGCTTCTTGCCAAAGCATTTACCGACAGCCCTTTTTCCTCACATAATTCTAACAATCTGTTTGCTACGGCTTTTCTTGTATCCATAAATATTACCTCGCCTAAACAAAAGCCTTTTGTTTTACAGTTGTATCAGTATTCTTTTTACGGTTTCCTCCGCGTCTGCGGAAGAAACGGTAATATCGGCATATTTTTTATAAAGGGGCAAGCGTTCGTTATACAGCATATCAAGCGTTTCACCTTTTTTAAGGGCTATACCGCGCGTTGTGATATTATCAATACGGCGTTTAAGCTCGCACAGCGGCACGTCTAAAAACACCGCCGTGCCAATGCTTTTTAAATGCTCCATTGCGGGGCGTGTGCAAACGGCGCTGCCGCCGGTTGAAATTACGGTGTTTTCGCACGCTAACTCCCTTAAAATTTCACTTTCGGTTTTTAAAAAGAAATCAATGCCTTCATTATCTATAATATCCTGAAGCTTTTTGCCGGTTTTCTGCTGAATGATAATGTCTGTATCAACAAACTGCATTGCCGCCGCTTTTGCAAGCAAAACGCCGACGGTGCTTTTGCCCGACCCCGGCATACCGATTAAAACTATATTTTTCATATCAGTTCTTAAGGCTTTGAAGCGGGGCGGGTATTCTGCCCGCGCGGTCTATAAATCTTTTAGAGCTTTTTTCAAGATTAACCTTCATTATAGGACCCGAACCGAGCAAGCCCCCGAAATTAAGCTCTTCGCCCGCCTTTTTGCCGATTGCGGGTATAACGCGTACCGCGGTTGTTTTTGTGTTTACCATACCTATTGCGGCTTCGTCTGCAATAATTGCCGAAATTGTTTCGGCAGGAGTCTCGCCGGGTATTGCAATCATATCAAGACCTACCGAGCAAACAGCCGTCATAGCCTCAAGCTTTTCAAGCAGCAAATCGCCCGAACGCGCCGCGGCTATCATACCTGCGTCCTCGGTTACGGGTATAAACGCGCCCGAAAGACCGCCGACCGATGAGGACGCCATTACGCCGCCCTTTTTAACCGCGTCGTTCAAAAGGGCAAGCGCCGCGGTGGTACCGTGTATTCCGCAGGTTTCAAGACCCATTTCCTCAAGGATATGCGCCACCGAGTCGCCTACGGCAGGGGTCGGCGCTAAGGAAAGGTCTACTATTCCGAAGGGAACGTTTAATCGCCTTGACGCTTCCGTTCCCACAAGCTGCCCCATACGCGTAATTTTAAAAGCCGTGCGTTTTATTATTTCCGCCACATCGCCCAAATCGCCGTTCGGGCATTTTTTAAGCGCCGCCTGCACAACGCCGGGACCAGATACGCCTACGTGTACCACGCAGTCCGGCTCGCCAACGCCGTGAAAAGCGCCCGCCATAAAGGGATTATCCTCAACTGCGTTGCAAAATACAACCAGCTTTGCACAGCCTATGCAGTCGCGGTCTGCCGTTATTTCGGCGGTTTTTCTTACAACCTGACCCATAAGCTTTACCGCGTCCATATTTATTCCGGATTTTGTAGAGCCTATATTTACCGAGGAGCAAATATTTTCGGTTTCCGCCAAGGCTTCTGGTATAGAGCGTATAAGCGCCTCGTCGCCTGCCGAAAAGCCCTTATGTACAAGCGCGGAATAGCCGCCGATAAAGTTAACGCCCGTGGCGTCTGCCGCCTTTTGCAGCGCTTTTGCATATAAAACGGGGTTGCCGCCGTTTGCCGCAAGCATAGCGATAGGCGTAACGGAAATACGTTTATTTATTATCGGTATTCCGTATTCGCGCTCAATATCCTCGCCCGTTTTTACCAGATTGCCCGCAAGGCGGGTGATTTTGTCGTAAACCTTATCGCAGGAGCGCTTTATATCAGAGTCCGCACAGTCTAAAAGGGAAATGCCCATGGTTATTGTGCGTATGTCAAGATTTTCTTCGGAAATCATACTGATGGTTTCCATTATATCGTTTATGTTAAGCATTTATGTGATACCCCTTTTAAATTCGGTGCATTGAATTAAAAATATCCTCATGCATAACGCGGATATCAAGTGCTTCGCTGCCGTCTATTTTTTTCATTTTATCCGAAAATTCCGAGAAGCTGCAATTAAGCCCGCTTATTTCGGTAAGCATCACCATTACAAACATATCCTGCAAAACCGATTGGGTAATATCAACTATGTTTGCGTTACATTCGGCGCATACGGCGCTTACCTTTGCAATAATGCCTACGGTATCCTTGCCTATAACCGATACAACTGTTTTCATTATACTCACCCTTTGAAGTTACTTACTGAATATACTAACACAAATCACACTGAATATCAATTACATTTTAAAACTTTTAAAATTTTGCACAAAAAATATTCAGAACCGTAATGTATATGCCGCGCAATAGCAAAATGTAGAACTCACCATTGACTTTAAACACAATATATAGTATTATTGTTCTTGCTAAAAGGGTTATCAGGAGGTTTAAAAGCAATGACTCACAATAATTGGAACGGATTTAACGGCGGCGTATGGCAGGAAGAAATAAACGTACGCGATTTTATACAGCAGAATTATCACGAATATAAAGGGGACGACAGCTTTTTAAGCAGCGCCACAAAGCGTACAAAGGAGCTTATGGCAAGGGTAAACACACTGTTCGAGGTTGAAAAGCAGTTCGGCGGCGTGCTTGATATAGATACCGAAACCGTCTCTACCGTTACGGCGTATGCCCCCGGATATATCGATAAGGAAAAAGAAATAATTGTGGGTATGCAAACCAACCGCCCGCTTAAAAGGGGCGTAAACCCGTTCGGCGGCATACGTATGGCGCGCCAGGCGTGCGAAGCATACGGCTATAAATTGGGCGACGGTATTGAAAAACAGTTTAAATACAGAACCACGCATAACGACGGCGTTTTTAAGGCATACACCGAAGAAATGCGCAGGGCGCGCCACAGCCACCTTATAACAGGTCTGCCCGACGCTTACGGCAGGGGCAGAATTATAGGCGATTACCGCCGTGCGGCGCTTTACGGTATCGACAGGCTTATTGAAGAAAAGAAAAAGGACAAGGCGGCGCTTTCGGGCGTTAATTTCGATGAAGAGCATATCCGTTTGTCGGAAGAGCTTTCAAATCAGATAACCGCGCTTTCGGACATTAAAAAGATGGCTTTGTCTTACGGCTTTGATATAAGCGGGCCTGCCGCCAACGCGCGCGAGGCGGTACAGTGGACCTATTTTGCGTATCTTGCTGCAATTAAAGAGCAAAACGGCGCGGCAATGTCGCTTGGCAGGGTAAGCACATTTCTTGATATTTATATTGAGCGCGACCTTAAAAACGGCGTGATTACCGAACGTCAGGCGCAGGAGCTTATGGACGATTTTGTAATGAAGCTGCGCATTGCGCGCCATCTCCGCACGCCGGAGTATAACGAGCTTTTCGGCGGCGACCCTATGTGGATAACCGAAAGCGTAGGCGGTATGGGAGAAGACGGCAGAACGCTTGTTACAAAAAACAGCTACCGTATGCTTAACACGCTTTATACCTTAGGCTCCTCACCCGAACCGAACCTTACGGTGCTTTGGGCTAAGGCTCTGCCCGAAGGCTTTAAGCGTTTTTGCGCCAAGGTTTCGTGCGATACCGATTCGATACAGTATGAAAACGACGATGTAATGCGCCCGATCTACGGCGACGATTACGCCATTGCCTGCTGTGTTTCGGCTATGAAAATAGGCAAGCAGATGCAGTTTTTCGGCGCGCGCTGCAACCTTGCAAAGCTGCTGCTTTTATCGCTTAACGGCGGCTACGATACTGCAAGCGGCATAAGCGCGGGACCGCAAATGAAGCCGTTTGAAGACGAGGTGCTTTCTTACGATAAGGTTTATGAAAGATTTTGCGAATATGCGGCGTGGCTTTTAAGGCTGTATGTTAACACAATGAACGTTATTCATTATATGCACGATAAATACGCTTACGAGAGCTCGCAAATGGCTCTGCACGATACAGAGGTACACCGTTTTATGGCGTTCGGCATAGCCGGGCTTTCGGTTATAACCGACTCGCTTTCGGCAATAAAATATGCCCGCGTTACGCCCGTAAGGGACGAAAACGGCTATATAACCGATTTTAAGACCGAGGGGGATTTCCCGAAGTTCGGCAACGACGACGACCGCGTGGATACGATAGCAAAATCGCTTACACACCTTGTTATAACAGAGCTTAGGAAGACCCCGACCTACCGTAACGCGGAGCATACGCTTTCGGTGCTTACCATTACTTCAAACGTTATGTACGGCAAGCATACCGGCGCCACACCGGACGGCAGACAGGCGGGCACGCCCTTCGCCCCCGGCGCTAACCCGATGCACAACCGCGAGGAAAACGGAGCTTTAGCGTCTTTGAATTCCGTTGCAAAGCTTTCATACGACGACTGCCGCGACGGTATTTCAAATACGTTTTCAATAACGCCCGAAACCTTGGGCAGAACCGGCGGGGAACGCGTTAAAAACTTAGTTTCGGTGCTTGACGGATATTTTGCGAAAAAAGCGCATCATATAAATGTAAATGTTTTGAACAGGCAAACGCTTATTGAAGCGTATAACGATCCCACGGCTTATCCTAACCTTACAATACGCGTTTCCGGTTATGCCGTAAACTTCCACAAGCTTTCGCGCGAGCAGCAGCGAGAGGTGATAAGCCGCACATTCCACGAGGCTATGTAATGACCGAAAAAATCAAAGGACGAATAAGCTCCTTTCAAAGTATGGGTACGCTTGACGGACCCGGCGTTCGTTTCGTTGTGTTTACGCAGGGCTGTCCGCTGAGGTGCGCCTGCTGCCACAATCCCGAAACATGGGATAAAAACGGCGGCAGGGTATATACTGCCGAAGAGGTGGCAGACCGCGCGCTTAAATATAAGGAATATTTCGGGGAAGAGGGCGGAATTACCGTTTCGGGCGGCGAGCCGCTTTTGCAGCCTGAATTTACCGCGGAAATATTCAGGCTTTGCCGCGAAAACAAAATAGGCACCTGCCTTGATACAAGCGGAGCCGTAACCGATGTGAAAAACGTTTTGGAATTTACCGATTACTGCCTGCTTGATATAAAGTATACGGAAGACACGCAATATAAAAAGTATGCCGGCTGTTCGCTTTCGCTTCCGCTTGACTTTTTAAAGCGGCTTAATGAAAGGAATATTCCTACGCGCATAAGGCAGGTTATAATAAAAGGCTTAAACGATAACGCCGGGAATATTAAGCGGCTTAAGGCATTGGTATCGCCCTATGAATGCGTTAAGGAAATTGAGCTTTTGCCATTCAGAAAGCTTTGCGTTTCAAAATACGAAAGCAGGGGATTGGCTTTTCCGCTTAAAAACACACCCGAAACCACAGAAAATGAAATTTTAAATCTTAAAAAGCTTTTATAATATTTTTTAAAAAATCTCCTGTTTTTAAAATCGGTTATTGACTCTCCCCTAAAGGGAAGGTGTATAATGGTAACCGACAAAAAAACAGGAGGTTTTTTATGTTTCGCATAGGAGAATTTTCGAAGCTTGCCAAAACAACGGTAAAGACTCTGCGTTACTATGATAAGGTGGGACTGCTAAAGCCTGCGTTTGTTGACAGCGAGACATCTTACCGATATTATTCGGAAGCGCAGCTTGAAATTATGCGCGAAATTCTTGCGTACAAAGCCGTAGGTATACAAAACAGCGATATATCAGATATACTGAAAAACGGCAATGCCGACGCAATTCTATCTGCAAAACGCGAACAGCTTGAGGCGCTTATGAAAAGCATAAGCGTGCAATTGAACGAAATTGACAGAATGCTATCTCAAGCTTCAAAACAAAAATACAGTGCGGAAATTAAAAACATACCGGCCTTTACGGTATACTGCTGTCGGGGATATATACAGTCGCTTTCAGATATACGTTCCTTTATTGACGCCTGCAACAAGGAATTGCACTTAACAAATCCAAACGTAAAATTTTCGGTTCCCGATTACTGCTGCGTTATTTATCCGGGGGAGAGCTACCGCGAAACCGATATCTTTATCGAGTATGTGCAGTCTACCGACAGAATCGGTATCGACGCCGGAGCCATTAAATTTAAAACCCTTGATTCAATAACGGCAATAAGCGTAACCCACCGCGGCGGATACGAGAGCCTGCGCGACGCATATCTGTTTGCTGTTAAATGGGCGGCGGATAACGGATTTGAGCTTTGCGGCGAAGCACGCGAACGATATATAAACGGCGCATGGAATATGGAACGGGAAGCCGACTGGTTAACCGAAGTACAGCTGCCGATAAAGTCAAAGAATAAGTAATATGCTTAGTTATATTTTTCTTATTTTATCAATTGTGCTCAGCGTATGCAAAAGCGGTATTTATAATAAATTCGCCAAATCCGAAAATCCCGGCATTATAGAAATACTTTTATTTAACGCGCTTTCATACGGTACGGTTACGGCTTTAACGCTGCTGCTCGGCGGTTTCGGGAAAATTTCGTTAATTACGCTTGTTTGTGCGGCGGCGTATGCAGCCGATGTTTTTTCTCTTCAGGCGATTTCGATTGCCGCTATGAAGATCGGGCCGATGTCATTAACAACAATGTTTGTACTTTACGGTATGATAATACCGTCTCTTTCGGGACCTGTTTTTTGGGGCGAACCGTTCGGAGCGGCGCAGGCTGTCGGTATTGCTTTGATCCTCTTATCCGTATGGCTGCTTTGCGAACCGGACGGTGCCCGAAACGCCATAGGGCGTAAATGGATTGCAATGGCGGCGATATGCCTGCTGCTTTCGGGTATGGCGGGGCTGATTGAAAAGGTGCACCAAATGTCTGCCGCAAGGAATGAACGCATAAGCTTTATTTTTACCGCAGGCGTAATTATGTTTATTCTTTCGCTTGCGGGAAGGCTGCTGTTAATAAGACGGGCAAAAGTCGGTATATCACATAAGGGTATTGTTCTCGGCTTGGTTTTGGGAGTAATAATATTTCTTTATTCAAGAATCAACCTTACTCTTGCCGGCACCTTAAACAGTTTAATATATTATCCTGTTTCAAACGGCGGAGCGCTTATTTTATCGGTATTCGTTTCCGCTGCGATATTTCGCGAAAAACTGTCGGTACGTAAGATATTCGGAGCAATTATAGGTCTTTTTGCAGTGGTTATGCTAAGCGTAATATGATTTTATTAAAAAATACATAGGGGGAACAGATTATGAATGAAGAAATACAGCTTTATAAAGACGGCATACATGACGATACGGACGCGCTTCAGCTTCTTCTTGACAAAGCGGGAACAGTATTGTTTCCGGAAGGGGAATATTTAATATCGCACCCGTTGATAATACACGATAATACGCATTTGATTATTCCGCGAAATACGGTAATAAGGCTTGCAGACCATGCTAACTGCTCTCTCCTTGATAACGACGGATTATACGGGCGGCATATGAACCGCAATATAACAATTGAGGGCGGAATATGGGACGGAAACAATTCGAGTCAAGAGAGGGAATGGATACCCGATGAAAATGTTCCGTGCGATTATGATAAATATGTATCAAACTCGCTTATAGTACTAATGATAAGGCTTGTTCATACAGAGCATTTAACCGTTCGTAACGTAACCTTTAAAAATCCTACTTCATACGGCATACATATTGCCGACGCAAGGTATTTTACAGTGGAAAATGTGTTTTTTGATTATGATCTTTCAAAGCCCAATATGGATGGCGTACATATACAGGGGCCGGCGAGGTTCGGCTTGATACGTAATATTATGGGGGATTGCAATGACGATCACATTGCAATATGCGCAAACGGAACGACAAGAAGTGAAATTACACACGGAGATATTGAAGATATAGATATAGACGGCGTTTACTGTGAAAACGGGTATACCGGCGTACGCCTGCTTTCTAACGGAGACTCGGTGCGTAATATAAGTATCAAAAACATTCACGGCAGGTTCAGGTATTTTGCGGTTTCGTTTACACATCACTATCCGCTGAGTAAGGATAAGCCGGTGCTTATTGAAAATATTTCAATATCGGATATATATGCGGCTAAAAGTACAGGCTATATACCCGAAGGGCAAAAGCCTGCCGTAGCAGAAAATTCATTGATTTGGTTTGAATCGGGAACCTGCTGCCGTAATATTACGATCGAGGGCTTATACAGATATGAAAAAAATTCTTTCACCAAGGCTCCGGCGCTTAAAATAAGCGGCGGCGCCGAAGTTAAAGCGCTTACGGTGCGCGGCTTATATCAGAATTTTGCTTGCGGTAAAATTCCTGCAATTGAGAACGAAACCGACCTGAACATAAAAACAGAAAATATTTATGAATAATATAAAATATTTCAAGAAGACCGATTTTTGTTATTTCCGCGCAGACAGATATAATAACGTTTTTTTGATAAAGCGAAGAACGGTATAGCCCTTAGGCTATACCGTTCTTCGCTTCAGTCTGTCGAAAAAGTC
>DJET01000039.1:0-35172 GCA_002431945.1 Ruminococcaceae bacterium UBA5891
TTTTTCGACAGACTGCGGCGCAAACAGGTTTTACCTGTTTGCGCCGTGTGTTAATTTTATGCTTACATAAGACTTCTGTAAATTTCGGCAATTTCCTCAACGCTTGTGTCGCGCGGGTTTCCGGGGCGGCAGGCGTCCGCATAGGCAGACTCGGCAAGCGCGGGAATATCCTCTTCCTTAACAATTTCCTTTAAGGTTGAGGGAATACCCACGTCCTCGGAAAGCTTGCGAACGGCGTCAACAGCCGCTTTGCGGTATTCCTCCTTGGTCATATTATCAACGCCCTCAACGCCCATTGCGCGGGCTATATCCTTATATTTTTCACCCGTATATTCGGCGTTATAAGCCATAACCGCCGGCAAAAGTATCGCGCACGCCTTGCCGTGCGGAGTATCGTAATAAGCCGAAAGAGTATGAGCCATAGAATGGTCTACGCCGAGCCCTACGTTTGAAAAGCCCATACCGGCAACATACTGACCGAGAGCCATACCCTCTCTTCCCTCTTTGCCGTTTTTAACCGCGTCTCTTAAAGAACGCGCGATTATTTCAATCGCTTTAATGTGGAACATATCCGAAAGTTCCCAGGCTCCCTTGGTTATGTAACCCTCGATAGCGTGTGTAAGCGCGTCCATACCTGTAGCCGCGGTAAGCGACGCCGGCATAGTAGACATCATATCGGGATCCACAACCGCCACAACAGGAATATCGTGCGCGTCTACACATACAAACTTACGTTTTCTTTCAACATCGGTAATAACATAGTTAATGGTAACCTCTGCCGCGGTGCCTGCGGTAGTGGGAACCGCGATAATCGGAACACATTTATTCTTTGTGGGAGCAACGCCCTCAAGCGAGCGAACATCCTCAAATTCGGGATTTGCAATTATAATGCCGATTGCCTTTGCGGTATCCATTGAAGAACCGCCGCCGATGGCTACTATACAGTCTGCCTTTGAAGCCTTAAACTCGGCAACGCCGTGCTGTACGTTCTCAATAGTCGGGTTTGGTTTAATATCTGAATAAAGCTTATATTCAATACCTGCGTTATCAAGAATATCGGTAACCTTTTTTGAAACGCCGAATTTTACAAGATCCGGATCGGAAGCAACAAAGACCTTTTTAAAGCCCCTGCTTTTAATTTCATCGGGTATGGCGTTTATGGCGCCTGCGCCGTGATAAGATGTTTCGTTAAGCATAAATTTGTTCATAAGGATTCACCTTTCCTTTTTTCTTTCATTATACATAACAAAAATCATATATTCAATGGCAAATTTATGAATTTTATGTTACTTTTCAATAACGACGGCTGATTTTTAACCATTATTTAATTAAGGACATAGCTATTTGTTAATTTAGGTTTGAAATTTTTTCTATTATACTTAACGATTCTTTATAAACCGTATCAACATTTTTCTTATTTTCAAGCACCGTATCGGATACGCGGCGGCAGGAAATTCCTAACCCTTCGGGCAAATTACCGAAGGTATCGGTTTTTGTAAAGCTGTAAAAATCCTCCCCGAATTTTAAGGGCTCGCCTTCAAATATGCCTTCCCCGTCCGAAATTTCGCTTAAATACTTGTAGGATTTTTCGTCTGTAATATACAGCAGTGCGTTTTGGTCTCCTGCAATAAGCGATTGCAGCTTTGTAAGCATAGTGTTTTTATATTGCACATTTCCCGAATTATCGGTAAAGCTGCAATTTATAACCTGAACGTTAACCGCGCCGTCGCCGTTAATATCCGAAGCATATTTTTCAATATATTCGGCTATTTTATCGGTCTGCTCGTCAAGCGCGGCGGTATAGGTGAAATAAACCACCTCAAGATCGTATTTTGTGCGTGTGGCGCATTGGGTTATAAGCACTGCAAGAATTACGGTCACGGCAACTATCGCCGTAACGTGCCATTTATACTGAAACCAAAAATTATCCCATTTTTCCTTGGGCGTTTTCGGAACTATTGCAACCTCGCTAGGCTTCGGCGGCGCTTTCATTTCGCCGCTTTGCATTTTTTTAAGCTCTAAAAATTCCTCGCGTGCGCGGCGCTGCTCCTCAAGTATTTCATTTTTATTATCAGCCATATCAACTCCACCTCGTTAATAATATAACATTTAAAATTACATTATGCAAGCATACATTAAAGTACGCTGTGTAAACATTTTATAAATATTTTTATAAAAGTTTATTTTCGGCGCAAATTTTTGTTTACACGGCAATAAAAAAGTGGTACAATGTTTGTTGTATGGGAACTTTATTGTAATCTCATTAAAATACTTTACAGGAGGAATTTTCAATGGCCAGAAAATTCAAGACCATGGACGGCAATAACGCCGCGGCACATGTTGCCTATGCGTTTACCGAGGTAGCGGGTATCTACCCGATAACACCGTCCAGCCCGATGGCAGACTATGTTGATCAGTGGTCGGCTCAGGGGCTTAAAAACATATTCGGCACTACCGTAAACGTTGCCGAAATGCAGTCTGAAGCAGGTGCCGCCGGTACAGTACACGGCTCTTTGGCAGCCGGTGCTTTAACCACCACGTTCACCGCTTCACAGGGACTTTTACTTATGATCCCGAATATGTACAAAATCGCGGGCGAATTGCTCCCCTGCGTTTTCCACGTATCGGCTCGCTGCGTAGCAAGCCATGCGCTTAACATTTTCGGCGACCATTCGGACGTTTATGCCTGCCGTCAGACCGGCTTTGCAATGCTTGCCGAAACCAACCCGCAGGAGGTTATGGACTTAGGCCCCGTTGCTCACTTAGCTTCTATTGAGGGCAGAGTTCCGTTCATCAACTTCTTCGACGGTTTCAGAACCTCGCACGAAATTCAGAAAATTCAGATTTGGGATTATGAGGATCTTAAAGAAATGTGCGATATGGACGCGGTTGAGGCGTTCAGAAAGCGCGCTTTAAATCCTGAGCACCCCGTAATGCGCGGCTCTCACGAAAACGGAGATATTTTCTTCCAGCACCGCGAGGCCTGCAATAAGTATTACGACGCTATCCCCGATATCGTTGAAAAGTATATGAACAAGATCAACGATAAGATCGGTACAGACTATAAGCTCTTTAACTACTACGGCGCACCCGACGCCGAAAAGGTTATTGTGGCTATGGGCTCTATCTGCGACGTTGCGGAAGAGGTTATAGATTACTTAACCGCAAAGGGCGAAAAGGTAGGTCTTGTAAAGGTACGTCTTTACCGTCCTTTCAAAGCGGACAAGCTGGTTGCGGCTATTCCGTCTACCGTTAAGAAGATAGCGGTGCTTGACAGAACAAAGGAGCCCGGCGCTTTGGGCGAGCCGCTTTATCTTGACGTTGTTGCCGCTTTGGCTGAAGAAGGCAGACATATCGACGCTGTTGTAGGCGGCAGATACGGTCTCGGTTCTAAGGATACCCCGCCTTCAAGCATTTTTGCAATTTACAAAGAGCTTGATAAGGCAGAGCCTAAGCACAACTTTACCGTTGGTATTAACGACGATGTTACCAACCTTTCACTCCCTGAAGAGGAAGCTCCGAACACCGCAGCGGAAGGCACAATTGAGTGCAAGTTCTGGGGTCTCGGCGGCGACGGTACCGTTGGCGCTAACAAAGACTCTATCAAGATCATCGGCGACCATACCGATAAATACGTTCAGGCTTACTTCCAGTATGACTCGAAGAAGACCGGCGGTATTACCATTTCTCACCTGCGTTTCGGCGATAAGCCGATCAAGAGCCCCTATTACATAAACAAGGCCGACTTTGTTGCCTGCCACAACCCGTCTTATGTAACAAAGGGCTACAAGATGGTTAACGACGTTAAACCCGGCGGCGTATTCCTTATTAACTGCCAGTGGAATCTTGACGAGCTTAACCACCATATGCCGGCTGAGGCTAAGCGCTATATCGCTAAAAACAACATTCAGCTTTACACCGTTAACGCTATCGACATTGCGGCTGAAATCGGTCTCGGCAAGCGTACCAATACCGTTTTACAGTCTGCTTTCTTCTCGCTTTCAAAGGTTCTTCCCGAAGCTGAGGCTATCGGCTATATGAAGGAAAAAGCCCAGAAGTTTATGAAGAAGGGCAAAGAGATAGTTGAAATGAACGAAAAGGCTATCGACGCAGGCGCTACCGCTTACGTTAAGATAGACGTTCCGGCTGACTGGGCAAACGCTGTTGACAACACTGCTCCCGTTAAGGAAGAAGGTCCGGCTAAGCTTGTCAAAATGGTTGACGATATAATGAAGCCCGTAGGCCTTATGAACGGCGACGCACTGCCTGTTTCCGCATTTATGGATCACGCAGACGGTACGTTCGAGCAGGGCGCTTCCGCTTATGAGAAACGCGGCGTTGCGGTTATGGTTCCCGAATGGAATCCCGATACCTGCGCTAAGTGCAATAAGTGCGCGTTTGTTTGCCCGCACGCTACTATCCGTCCGTTCGTTCTTACTGACGAAGAAGCGGCTGCCGCACCTGCTACCTTAAAGGTTGCTCCCAAGCCGTTCCTTAAGACGGATTACAAGTACGCTTTAACCGTTTCCCCGCTTGATTGTATGGGCTGCGGAGTTTGTATCGGTGTATGTCCGACCAACTCCCTTAAAATGGTTTCACAGGAATCTCAGCTTGAAGAGCAAAAGTCTTTCGATTACTGCGTAGCAAAGGTAACCGAGAAGAAGGACGTTGCAACAGACGCAAACGTTATTACCTCTCAGTTCAAGAAGCCGCTGCTTGAATTCTCAGGCTCCTGCGCCGGCTGCGCCGAGACCTCTTATGCACGTCTCATTACTCAGCTCTTCGGCGACAGAATGTATATTTCAAACGCTACCGGCTGCTCGTCCATTTGGGGCGGTCCTGCCGCTACCTCTCCGTACACCACAAACGCCGAGGGTCACGGTCCTGCATGGGCTAACTCTCTGTTTGAGGATAACGCAGAGCACGGCTACGGTATGTACTTAGGTCAGAAAGCTATCCGCGACCGTCTTATAGGCGAAGTTAAGCAGATCGCTCAGTCTGACAAAGCAAGCGCAGACGTTAAGGCGGCGGCAGACGCTTACCTTGCAACGCTTGAAGACGGCGCTAAGAATGCAGACGCTTCTAAGGCATTGGCAGACGCCATTGAAAAAGCTGGCGCAGATTGCGCACTCTGCAAGGACGTTTTGGCTCATAAGGAATACCTCTCCAAGAAGTCGGTTTGGATCTTCGGCGGCGACGGTTGGGCTTATGACATCGGCTTCGGCGGTGTTGACCACGTTTTGGCACAGGGCAACAACGTAAACATTATGGTATTCGATACCGAGGTTTACTCCAACACAGGCGGTCAGGCTTCAAAGGCTTCCAACATCGGTCAGGTTGCACAGTTCGCGGCTGCCGGTAAGGCAATCGCTAAGAAGAGTCTTGCCGAAATCGCTATGTCTTACGGCTATATCTATGTGGCTCAGATTGCTATGGGCGCTGATATGAACCAGACTCTTAAGGCTCTTAAAGAGGCTGAGGCTTACAACGGTCCGTCGCTTGTTATCGGTTACGCTCCGTGCGAAATGCACTCTATTAAGGGCGGAATGGTTAACTGCCAGAAGGAAATGAAGAAGGCTGTTGACTGCGGATACTGGGATATGTTCCGTTACAACCCCGCGCTTAAGGCAGAGGGCAAAAACCCCTTCACTATCGACAGCAAGCCGGCTACCGCCGACTATAAGGACTTCATTATGGGCGAGGCGCGTTACTCCTCACTCACACGCTCCTTCCCCGATCGTGCAGAGGTTCTGTTCGATAAGGCTGAAAAGACCGCAAAGGCGCGCAGAGCGCACCTTGAAAAGCTCTTAAAGCTTTACGGCGAATAATAATTCACCTTTTAAAAATCGGCTTTGCGAAAATTTCGCAAAGCCGATTTTTGTAACCCTTTTTTAACTGTTATTTAGGCTTTGATAGTGTATAATATATAGGTAGAATTTTTATTATTTATTCGGATGTGTTTTCGCTATGGTTTTTTCAAGCCTTACTTTTTTATTTCTTTTTTTGCCGCTTAACCTGCTGGCTTATTTTTTTGCTAAGGATATTAAAGCCAAAAACACCGTTATGCTGGTATTTTCGCTTATATTTTACGCGTGGGGCGAGCCGGTTTACATACTGTTATTGGTTGGTATGACTCTTGCCGATTGGTATTTAACCCTTAAAATCGCCGTTAATAAGCGCAGTCCTAAAAAAGCAAGGCTGCTGCTTGCCTCGGTTATAGGGTTAGATCTTTTATTGCTCGGCATTTTCAAATACGGCACGTTTACACTTGCAAATCTCAATCACCTTTTCGGCTTTCCGAAAACTGTTCCGTCAATTGCGCTTCCTATCGGCATTTCGTTTTACACGTTTCAGCTTATGACATATTGTATAGACGTATACCGCGGAGAGGTAAAGGCGCAAAGAAGCTTTAAAATGCTGCTGCTTTACGTCAGTATGTTTCATCAGTGCATTGCCGGCCCTATCGTTCGTTATAAAGACGTAAACCGCGAGCTTGAAAATCGCAGAGTCACTTACACCGATATAGCGGACGGTATCAACCGTTTTGTAACTGGTCTTGCCAAAAAAGCAATACTTGCAAACACCTGCGCCGCAATAACCGATAAGCTGCTTATTGCCGACGGCGGCGATTTTTCGGCTTTATCGGCAAAAAGTGCTCTTTCGCTTTGGGTGGGAGTTCTTGCGTTTACTCTGCAAATATATCTCGATTTTTCGGCATATTCCGATATGGCTATCGGTATGGGCAGAATGATAGGTATACATTATCTTGAAAATTTTGATTATCCCTATATGTCGGCTTCCGTAACGGAATTTTGGCGACGCTGGCATATTTCCTTAGGCTCATTTTTCAGGGATTATCTTTATATACCGCTCGGCGGCAACCGTAAAGGAGCCGTACGCACCGTATTCAATCTTTTTGTTGTTTGGGCGCTTACAGGTCTTTGGCACGGCGCTTCGTGGAATTTTGTGCTGTGGGGAATTTATTTCTTTATATTTATATCGCTTGAAAAGCTGTTTTTGGGGAAATTACTCAGCAAAAACCGTGCGCTTGCTCATTTATATTTACTGATAATTGTATTTTTCGGCTGGATACTTTTTAAATTTGAAAACCTTTCCGACGTATGGTGTGTTCTAAAGGGTATGTTTGGAGCAAACGGCAATAAATTTTCGGATTTTGAAACCCTTACAACAATAAAAAGCTATATAATTATACTTTTGGTATCCGCGCTTGCCTGCACGCCGGCGGCACGCAATATATCGATCAATTTAAAGGCGTTTTCGCTTAAATCCACAGGGGCGCTTACCGCCTTTGCAATACTGCAAATAGCCGTTCCTGCGGTTTTGCTGCTTTTTTCGGTTGCGGCGCTTGTGGAAAACAGCTACAACCCATTCCTGTATTTCAGATTTTAGGTGCTAAAAATGGAAATTAACGAACAAAACAACAGTGATAACGAAGCAAAAGCAATACTTTGCAACCAAAGAAAGCTCAGAATACTTAATATCATATATGTAAGGCTTTTTATTGTCTTGCTTTTTGCCTTTTTTGTGCTTTCCCTGATAATTCCGTTAAGACCGAAATACTCTGAAAGCGAAAAGCGCGAGCTTGCTAAATTTCCTAAATTTACAATATCGGCATTTTTTTCGGGCAAATATTTTTCCGGTATAAACGAGTGGTATTCCGATACATTCCCGCTGCGCGATACGTTTACAAATTTAAACGCACGCCTTACCGGGCTTTACGGTAAAACCAAGGTGCAAATTCACGGCACGGTTGAAAAGGGCGACGATATTCCCGAAGCTTCTAACACCGCGTCTGGCGAAGACTCGTCCGCCGCCTCTTCTGCCGAAAGCAATTCATCGGAACCGCCGCAATCAAGTGAAACGCCAAGCGCAGATACGCCGTCAAAGCCCGCAGAGCAGCCTGCCCAAACCACGCAAACCTTAGGCGCTCTTCTTATAAACGGCGACACAGCATACGAATATTATAACTTTGTGCGCAGTACGGCAGACAGCTATACCGCAGCAATAAACCGCGCGGCGCAGCTGCTTTCCGATAAAGCCGCCGTTTATGATATGATAGTACCGACAAGTATGGGCATAACGGCTCCCGAAGATGTGGTTAAAGGCATAAATACCTCAGACCAGAATAAAGCTATTAACTATATGTATTCGGGTATGAGCGGCGTTAAAACCGTCCCGATTTTTGATACAATGAAGGCTCATAAAAACGAGTATATATATTTCCGCACCGACCACCACTGGACAGCCCTCGGCGCGTATTACGCCTACTGCGATTTTATAAAGCTTATAAGCGCCACACCAAACCCGCTTGACAGCTTTACCCTAAGGGAGTTTCCGGGATATTTGGGTTCGTTTTACTCTTCAAGCGGCAAGCTGCCCTCCTTAGCGGCAAACCCCGATACGGTTTATGCCTATCAGCCGCGCGAAACCAATGCCTTAGAGGTGCATTACGAAAACGGAACGGTCGGCACGGCGGATATTATATCGGATATGTCTGCTTCCCCGCAAAAATATCTTACCTTTATCAAGGGCGACAGACCCTTTGAAATAATAACAAACCCCGAAAAAAGCGACGGTTCGGCTTGCATAATCGTTAAAGAATCCTTCGGCAACGCGTTCGTGCCGTTTCTTGTTTCGCATTATCAAAACGTTTATATTGTAGATTACAGATATTTTTCAAAAATAGACGCGCGCGGGCTTTTACAGCTCTGTACCGATACGGGCGCCCGCGACGTGCTGTTTTTAAACAATATTTCCGCAACAAGAAACAAAAGCCTTGTGGCAGCGATCGACTCATTTATAAGATAAAGCATAATAAAAACATTTTAATGTCATATAAAGACATTGTAATGGTATGAAAAATATGGTATAATATATTCTGAAATTCTGATTTTCGGAGGTAAGTTATGAATAAGGATATTACACTTGTGGTTATGGCGGCAGGTATGGGCAGCCGTTTCGGCGGTCTTAAGCAAATAGCGCCCATAGGCAAAAACGGTGAAATACTGCTTGATTACTCGGTTTATGACGCAGTTAAGGCAGGCTTTAACAAGGTTGTTTTTGTTATAAAGCACGCTATTGAGGACGATTTTAAGGCGGTTACCGCAAAGCATATTGAAAAAATGGTAAAAACCGAATATGTTTTTCAGGAAACGGACAGGCTGCCCGAAGGCTTCACCTGCCCTGCCGACCGTGAAAAACCGTGGGGCACAGCGCATGCCGTGCTTTGCTGCAAGGACGTTGTTAAAGAGCCGTTTGCCGTTATAAACGCAGACGATTATTACGGTAAGACCGCATTTTTACATATGGCGGATTTTCTTCGTAACAATAGCAGCGATTACTGCATGGTAGGCTTCCGCCTTGCAAACACACTTACCGAAAACGGTTCTGTTTCGCGCGGAGTTTGCGAAATAGAAAACGGCGAGCTGAAATCAGTTACCGAGCGCACCAAAATTGTAGACTGCAAATACACCGAAGACGACGGCAAAAGCTGGACTCCCTTAGCTCCTGATACGGTGGTTTCAATGAATCTTTGGGGCTTTATGCCCGATTTATTCGGTTATGCCGAAAACGGATTCAAAGATTTTTTAAAGGAAAAAATAAATGTTCCCAAATCCGAATACTTTTTGCCGAGCGTTGTAACAAAGCTTATAGAAACCGGTGAAAAGCGCGTAAAGGTTCTTATTGCCGAGGATAAGTGGTACGGCGTTACATATAAAGAGGATAAGGATATGGTTTCGGCGGCGCTTAACAAAATGGCAGACGAAGGTCTTTACGAAGGGATTTAATGCATTATGAAATTTATTACTGTTGATACATATGAAAAAATGAGCCGTCACGCGGCAAATATTATTTCGGCACAGGTAATAATTAAGCCGGAAAGCGTTTTAGGTCTTGCAACAGGTTCTTCACCGCTGGGCACCTATAAGCAGCTTATAGAATGGTACAATAAGGGAGATATTGATTTCAGCTCGGTCACCTCTGTAAACCTTGACGAATATGTTGGTCTTGACGGTAAAAACGAGCAAAGCTACCGCTATTTTATGAATCACAATTTCTTTGATCACATAAATATCAGCATTAACAATACCTTTGTTCCCAACGGCTGCGCAGTTGATTTAGCCGGAGAAGGTCAGCGCTACGACGAGCATATAGCAAAGCTCGGCGGTATCGATCTTCAGCTTTTGGGGATAGGGCTTGACGGTCATATCGGCTTTAACGAGCCCGATAAATACTTCGTTAAAAGCACCCATGTTGTAGATCTGCACGAAAGCACCATAAAAGCAAATTCACGCTTTTTTGCCAATGAAGACGAGGTTCCGAAAAAGGCAATTACAATGGGTATGGTATCAATTATGCAGGCAAAGAAAATTTTGCTTATAGCCAACGGTAAGGCAAAGCGCGATATACTTGAAAAGGCATTCTATGGACCTATAACCCCCGAAATTCCGGCTTCAATTTTACAGCTTCACCCCGATATTACGGTAATTTACAGCGAAAATTGAGGCGGTAAAATGATTATTTATAATGCCGAAGTAAACGGCGAATTAAAAACAGTTGTAACCGATGGCGGGAAAATTATATCGGTTGAAGAAAATCGGCAAAGCGGCGATATAAACGCCGAGGGCTGCCGCCTTATACCGGGGCTTATAGACGTACACACCCACGGCTGCATAGGAATGGACACAATGGACGCGAATTTTGAGCCGATGTGCCGCTTTTATGCAGAGCACGGCACAACCTCTTTCCTGCCCACCACTATGACAATGGGGTACGACAGCCTTTTAAAGGTAGTAAACGCCAAAACCGATTTTAAGGGTGCTAATATTTTAGGCTTTCATTTTGAGGGACCCTATATTTCCGAAAAGCATAAGGGCGCGCAGAATGAAAAATATATAAAAAACCCTTCCGTAACGGAGTTTGCGCAGTTTAAAAACGTTAAGATGATAACGGTTGCCCCCGAAAGACCTGGCAGTATGGAATTTATAAAAGCCGTAACGCCCGATTGCATTGTATCTATAGGTCATACCGACTGTGATTTTGATACCGCAAATGAGGCTATAAAAAACGGTGCCGACTGCCTTACGCACATTTATAACGCAATGCCGCCGTTTCATCACCGCAACCCCGGACCTATCGGCGCAGGGTTTGTAAATCATATATACGCGCAGATAATATGCGACGGTTTTCATATTTCAAAGCCGGTGGTGCTTGCTACCTACAAAATGTTCGGTCCCGACCGTATGACCCTTATAAGCGACAGTATAAGAAGCGCCGGTTTGCCGGACGGCGAATATGAATCGGGCGGACTTAAAGTGTTTTTAAAGGACGGCGCGGCGCGCCTTGCCGACGGAACGATTGCAGGCAGCAGCGCAACACTGCTTGACTGCGTTAAAACCGCGGTTAAATTCGGAATACCGTTTAACGACGCCGTAAGAATGGCAAGCCGCACGCCCGCCGAAATGTTAGGCGTAAATAAGGGACAGATAAAACCCGGATTTGACGCGGATATGCTTATAGTTGACAGCGATATTAACATTAAAACGGTTATTATAAACGGGGAAGTATTTAAGTAATGCTAAAAACAAACGTAATGCGTATACTGGATAAAGAAAAAATCGCATATGAGCCGTTTTCTTACTCGCCAGAACTTACAGAGGGCGTAAAAATTGCCGAGGTTTTGGGTGAAAACCCGAAATATGTTTTTAAAACCCTTGTTACCGAATCGGGTGCCAAAGAGCATTTTGTATTTGTAATACCCGTAGCCGAAACGCTTGATTTAAAGGCGGCGGCACGCGCGGTAGGCGCTAAATCCGTTTCAATGCTTAAGCAAAAGGAGCTTTTACCGCTTACAGGCTATATTCACGGCGGCTGCTCCCCTATCGGAATAAAAAAGAGGTTTAAAACCGTTATAGATGAAAGCGCAAAAGAACTTGAATTCTTTTATGTAAGCGCGGGTAAGGTAGGCTTTCAGGTAAAGCTTTCACCGAAAGAGATTTGCAGACTTACAAACGCGGACTTTGCAAAAATTACCGTATAGGCAAGCGAGAATAATCCGTCACTCTCTTAAGAGTATTACGGATTCTTTCGCGCTTTGCGCTCAGAATGACAAACAATTCAGTCATTGCGTGCAATGCTAAGCTATTCTCTAATCCGTAATCCCCTTTTAATAAAATGCAGTGTTTTCGAACAAAACGCTGAAAATAACAAAGAGGCGGCTATAAAAGCCGTCTCTCATTTTTTATAAAATAATTTTAACACACTATATTAAATAAAGTCCCGAATCAAGCACCGCAAAGCGGTTGTCCCCCGCCTTAACATACTGATGTACCGGTTCTTCGAACTGCTCATATTCAAACACGCTGTAAGAGTTTAAATCAACGCTTATAAGCTTTTTAGAACCCTTGTTGCTTATCATAACGCTGTCGCCCTCTATAAAAAGGCTTACGGGTTTATTAAAGGGCGATTTATTACCGCCTATGCGCAACTCCTCGCGCATTGTGGCAAGGTTGTACCTTAACAGCACATTGCAGTCTGCAAAGCACGCCCAAAGCGTATTTTTATAAAGCGCTATATCGGCGGCATTGCAGCCGCGATATTTAAGCTCGCCTGTCCATAACAGCGAAGCGTCGGTATCAAGTAATCTGGCTGTTCCGTTACCGTGCAGTAAAAAGACCTTGCTGTTGGGCAAAACGATGGATTTAACCGCTATATAATTGTTGCACAGCATTGAAACCGACTTATAATTGTTCCCGAACTTTGTAAGCAAATAAATATTTTTTGCAACATCGGTAAAACGGCCGTTATCAAAGGTTATCATTTTATAGGCAACTATAACGTTGTCGTCAACCGTATCTTTAAGATACGAAAATATTATACCGCTAGGCGTGGGCATAACCTCAAACACCTTGCCTGCAAAAACCTGTTTCAATTAAAAGCACCTACATTTCCGCCTTCAAGCATTTTTTGCGCTGCCAACAGCACGCCCGCGTGGGCGCTGTGGAAATTAAGTCCGCCCTGCATCCATGCGGCATAAGGCTCGCGCAGCGGTCCGTCTGCCGAAAGCTCTATTGAAGCGCCTAACGTAAAGGCTCCCGCCGCCATAATAACCTCGTCGGTATAGCCGGGCATAGGCGAAGGTTCGGGAATAACAAATGCGTCTACCGGAGCGCCGCTTTGCATACCGCGGCAAAAGGCAATAAGTCCCTCGCGCGAGCCTAAGGTTACACACTGTATAATATCCCCGCGTTTTTCGTTATATTCGGGCGTTACCGCAAAACCGAGCGTTTTAAACAAAAGCGAGGTATACACGGCGGTTTTAAGCGCCTCGCCCACCACGTGCGGAGCAGAAAAAAGCCCCATATAAAGCTCGCGGCTGTGACCTAACGTAGCGCCCACCTCGCGCCCTACGCCGGGGCAGGTAAGCCTGCCCGCGCATTTTTCAACAAGGTCGTGCCTGCCGGCAATATAACCGCCGGTAGGCGCTATTCCGCCGCCCGGATTTTTAATAAGCGAGCCTGCGCATATATCTGCCCCCACATCGCACGGTTCCTTTTTCTCGGTAAATTCACCGTAGCAGTTATCAACCATTATTACGGTTTCGGGCGATACTTCCTTAACCGCACGGCAAAGCTCTTCAATAACGTCCACCGTAAGGCTCGGCCTTGTGCTGTATCCGCGCGAGCGCTGAATATAAGCCATTTTATAATTATCTGCGCTGAGCGCCGCCTTTATTGCCGCTATATCGGGCGTACCGTCGCTTTTAAGCTCGGTCTGGCGGTAGATTATACCCATATCCGCAAGCGAACCGTCGTTTTTTTCATCAATTCCTATAACGCCCGTAATCGTATCATAGGGTCTGCCCGTAAGGCAAAGCATTTTATCCCCCGGCCGCAGTATTCCGAAAAGCGCCACGGCAAGAGTATGCGTGCCGCAGGTGAAATTATGGCGCATAAGCGCGTCCTCCGCGCCCATAACGTCTGCCATAACCTTTTCAAGTATTTCTCTGCCGCGGTCGTCGTAGCCGTAACCCGTAGAGCCTGCCATTGCCGATTCGCTTACCCCGTTTTTTATGTAAGCATTTAAGACCTTTAGCTGATTATACTCGGTTATACCGTCGATTTCTTTAAAAGCATCCTCGCATTTTTCGGTGATTTCCTTATCAAGCTTTAAAAGCCTTTCGTCTATATTAAAAAACTCATTTATACTCATTTATTATTGCAAACCTTTTACTTAATTTTTCAAATCCGTATTTTTCGTAAAATCCCGTAAGCCTGTCTTCACAGCAGGCAATAATATATCTGCCGCGGTTCTTTTGTATTATTGCGGTAAGCGCTTTTTTACCGTAACCCTTTTCCCTGCTTACAATGCCGTTTATTAAAGCATAATTGCCCGAATTAAAGCTTAAAGCCGCGCATTTTTCCTTTATCCCGTAATACTCTGCACAGCCGCGGTTAAGCCGCCTGCACCAGTCCACAGCAAATTCGGGATAAGGCGGCAGCGAAAAATCGGGTATATCAAAAAGCTTATACAGTTCATCGCTTGAAAGCCTGTCCCCCGCCGTTTCGCCGCTTATATCGCCTAATCTGCGCATAACGTTTACTGCGGTATAGTTATTTTTAAGCTTAATTGCGGTATCTTCGGGGCAAAACACAGAGCTTGGCGAAATTAAGCTTAAGAACTCAAAAAGCTCCTCGGTGCAAACCGCGCCGCCGCTTATTGTCATATTTCCGCCCGAAAGGCTTATATATGCGCCGCCCTGCTGCCGCCAGAAAAGCACGCTGTTATCAAAACGAAAGCTGTCGTACAGGCATTTGATTTTTAAATACCCTGCGTCGGAACCCGAAATATCGGGCAAATCGGAAACAAGCCTTATCACCGTATTTTACCGCTGCAAATTCCGTTTATCATATACCTTGCCAATAAATATGCGTTTTCAATATCGCTTTTATCCGCAACCGAAGACGGCGAATGTATATATCTGCACGGAACCGAAATTGCAAGCGTACGCACGCCGCCGCGGCTTAAATGCACGGTGCCTGAGTTATTTCCGCCTGCTACCGCCGCCTTCGGCTGGCATTTTATGCCGCTTGAAAGCGCCGCATTATAATAATCGCGGTCGTAAACGGTGGCTCTGTCCATAAACGATACTGCGGGACCGCCGCCAAGCGCGCATACCCTGTGCGCGTTATCAACCTCCGCTATATCCGCGGCGGTGGTTGCTTCAAGCACAACAGCCGCGTCAGGCGCAACGGAAAACGCCGCTGTTTTAGCGCCGCGAAGCCCCACCTCCTCCTGCACGGTAAAGGTGGCGTAAAAATCGTATTCGCTCTCTTCAAGCAATAGGGCAAGCAAAATAGCACAGCCTGCGCGGTCGTCTATTGCTTTTGATTTTATTTTTTCCTCGGTTTCGGCATAATCGCCGCATATAACCGCACGGTCCCCAAGGGATACAAGACCTAAAGCCTCTGCTCTATCGGCGGCGCCTATATCGATATAAAGGCTGTTTTCCTGCGGCAGCTTTTTCTTTTCCGAGCCGGATAAAAGATGAACGGGCTTTCCCGATATAACGCCGTTTACGTTTCCTATTTTAACGCGCCTGAACATAAGCACCGCGGTATCTATACCGCCTACGGTGTGAAATTTTAAAAAGCCGTCGTCCGTTACAGAAGAAATTATAAGCCCGACCTCGTCCATATGCGCGTCTGCCATAAGCTTTTTACAGCTTTTATTTTTGCCCTTTTTAAAGGCAATTATATTGCCGAGATTATCGGTGTACCAATCAGCCTTACCGTCTATTTTGGAAATAATGTAATCTCTTACGCTTTTTTCATCGCCCGAAACGGCGCTTAGCGAGCATAATTCCTTAAGGGTATCAAGCATTAAAAACACCCCCTGAAAGAATATACTTAATAAGCAGATCGCAAACCGAGTTAAGGTCGGATATTCTTAAAACCTCTGCCTCGGTATGCATATTGCGAAGCGGTACAGACACGGTGCAGGTCTTAACGCCCGAACGCGAAACCGATATAACGTCCGCATTAGTGCCGGTTCTTCCGCCCATAACCTCGGTTTGATATTTAATGCCGTTATTTTCCGCCAGTAAAACAAGCTTTGCGGAAATACCGCTGTCAAGCGTGGGGGCAAAGCCTATCATAGCGCCGTCACCCAATTTGCCGCATTCCTCCGGTGAAATTCCTATTCCGTTGCCAAAGCTTACGTCCACGGCAACCGCCTCGTTCGGTTCTGCGTTAAACGCGGCGGTTACGGCGCCGCGCATACCAAGCTCCTCGCCGTCGCTTAAAAGAAAAGCAACGTTTACGGGCAGCTCTGCGCCGCTTAGCTCCTCTGCAATTTTTAAAAGACAGGCAACGCCTGCGCGGTCGTCAAACGATCTGCCTGTTACCGCGTCTCCCGAAAGACGGCACGGCTTTGCCTGAAAAGTAACATAATCGCCGAGTGAAACCGTTTCACTCGCCTTACTTCCGAGCATAGTATCAAGCTTTATCTTGCTTATATCGTCATACTCTGTCTCACCGCTTGACAAATGCGGCGGCGTACTGCAAAACACGGCGGTAATTTTTTCCTTGCCGTGCACCGTAACCGTGCGCGACGGCAAAGCCCTTATATCAATTCCGCCCGAAGCCGCAACGGTTAAAAATCCCTCTTCGTCAATATTTGTAACGGTCATACCAACCTGATCGATATGCGCGTCTAAAAGCAGGGTATAATCTGCCTTGCCCTTAACAAATCCTATTATACTGCCGCCCACACGCTTCGTATCGGCATAGCGCGACAGCTGCTCTTCGGCATAATCCGCCGCCTCGCGCACATTGCCTATGCAATCGCGTTTTGAAAGCTCAAATAAAAGTTCACTAATATCCATTAAAGCTTATTTACCAGTTCCTTAAAGTATTTTCCGCGCGCCACAAAATTCGGGAATGCGTCAAAGCTGGCGCACGCAGGGCTTAACGTTACAATATCGCCCGAAGCCGCGTCCCTATGCGCCGCAGCTACCGCCTCGTCAAGATTTTTAACCCTGATAATTTCAGGCTTGCCGTTATAGCTCTTATTTTCACGTATGCATTTTTCTATTTTATCCGCCGTGTCGCCGCAAAGGTAAAGCTTTTTAACCTTTTCAATAATATACGGCACCATAGGCTCAAACGGAATATGCTTATCGTATCCGCCCGCTATAAGAAGAACGCTTTGGTTAAAGGCTTTAAGGCCCGCAATTGTTCTTGTGGGGCTTGACGCTATTGAATCGTTATAATACTTAACGCCGTCTAGCTCCCTTACAAATTCAATACGGTGTTCAACCCCCTTAAATTCGCGGGCAACCTTTTTAATGGACTCAACGCTTACATATCCCCAAACAGCCGAAATAGCGGCAAGATAGTTAGCAACGTTATGGTCGCCTAAAATTGTAATTTCATCGCGATGCATAATGGGAGCGTCAATTCCGCGGTACGCCATATGGATAGTGCCGTCTGTATCAAGCCATGCCCCGTTTTTAAGCGGCTGCTCCATACTGAAATAAAGCGACTGACCGCGCACAAACTTTTTAAAGCCGTAGGTAATATCGTTATCACGGTTTAAAACGGTGCGCGAGAAGGCGTTTTGGTGCATAAGAATATTTTTCTTTGCCTCAACGTATTCGTCCATATCCTTGTGTATATCAAGGTGGTTAGGCGCAACGTTTGTAACCACCGCAACGTCCGGGCTTTTACGCATTGAGATAAGCTGAAAGGAGGAAAGCTCAGCTACGACAAAATCGGTTGATTTAATATTTTCAATTTCGGGTAACAGCGGTTTTCCGATATTGCCGCCCAAATGCACGGTTTTACCATCTGCCTCAAGCATTTTTGCAATAAGGGTTGTGGTGGTGGTTTTACCGTCCGATCCCGTTACGGCAAAAATAGTAGCCGGGCAAAGATCGAAGAACACTTCCATTTCGCTTGTTACGGCAATTCCCTTTTTGCGCGCCGCCTCAAGCTCAGGAAGGTTAAAATTCATTCCCGGCGTGCGGAAGATCATATCAACCTCTAAATTTTCAAGATAATCCTCGCCTAACTTCAGCTCTGCACCCGCCTTTTCAAGCTCATCGGCAATACTGCCTATCTGTTCTCTGCTTCGGCGATCGCACGCGTAAACGTAAGCGCCTTTTTTCAAAAAATTAAGTATAAGCGGCGTATTGCTGACGCCAATGCCGCACATAGCGATCTTTTTACCCTTTATCTGTTCAAAAAACTGTTTGCAATCCAATAAAATTGCCCCCTCGGTAAATAAGTATTATCATACTTATTTATTATACTTAAAACGGGGTAAAATATCAACATAATGTTTTAAAAAATATAAAAAGCACATCACAGCCGCACTCTAACGGTTATAATGTGCCGAAAAATTTTAAAATTACCCAGCCGTATTCGGATATTCGGAAATTACAAAGCCCTTTGCACGAATACCGTCTATAACATTGCCGAGAACTGCCGCATTTGTTCTTGATACCGCGTGTATAAGGTAAATAGCGCCGCCGTGAGCATCGCTCAGCATTTTTTCCTGCGCCGAGGTCTCATCGGGCTGGTTGTTCGTATCCCAATCCTTATAAGCAAAGCTCCAGTTCATTGTCTTATAGCCGAGGCTCTGCGCTACCGCAAGCGAACGTACCGAATATTCGCCCATCGGCGGTCTGAAAAGGAACATTTCATATCCGTATGTGTTTTTAATGTAATCGTGAAGACCTTTTATTTCATTTCTCATTTCCGAAACGGAAAGCGTTGGCATTGATTTATGACTTACCGAATGATTGCCGAGAATATGACCCTCGTTAATTATTCGTGAAACTATTTCCGGAGCAGACCTGCAATAGCTCATTGTAGCAAAGAAAATTCCCTTTGCATTTTTTTTGCTAAGCGTATCAAGAATTTTTGAAGTATATCCGTTTTCGTATCCGAGGTCGAATGTAAGATACACGCTGTTTGAAGGCGGCGCTATAAAAACCGCCCCGTATTCCGCAAATTTTTCCTGCGCGGCAACGGCGCCTGTCGGTCTGTTTGCGCTGTCTTTAACATTGCCCTGACCGTAGCCGTGCCGTGTATTGTCAAGCTGCATAAAGCTTTCGTCATCAGGATTAATCGGTGCCGGCGCGGGTTTAACCGCCGGCGCCGAGGACGCTGCCGAGACCGTGCTTTCGGCAGACGACTCCTGCACGGCAGGCGGTGCCGATTCTTCTTCACTTACAGCCGAAGAAACCGCCGGCTGTGACAGGGCTGTGCTGCTTTGCGAAGAAACGCCGTCGGGCGATTTTTTACAGCCCGCTGTAAGCAGTACCGCGCATAACAGCAGAGCGGCCGCTTTAATTTTACTTCCCATATTTTTACCCCTTAATATTAAAAAAATAAAGACACACCATTCAGAAAATCTCAAAAATGATGTGTCTTACCAAAGCCGAATATATAATTTATTACTTATTAAGCGCCTGCTGAACGGCAACCGCACACGCAACGGTCATACCAACCATCGGGTTGTTGCCCGCGCCTATAAGACCCATCATCTCAACGTGAGCCGGAACGGAAGAAGAGCCGGCAAACTGAGCGTCAGAGTGCATACGGCCCATAGTATCGGTCATACCGTAGGAAGAAGGACCGGCAGCCATATTATCGGGGTGAAGCGTACGGCCTGTACCGCCGCCCGAAGCAACAGAGAAATAGTTTACGCCGTTTTCAACGCACCATTTCTTGTATGTGCCTGCAACAGGGTGCTGGAAGCGCGTGGGGTTAGTGGAGTTACCGGTAATGGAAACGCCTACCTTTTCAAGCTTCATTATAGCAACGCCCTCAGGAACGTTATCTGCGCCGTAGCATTTAACAGCCGCGCGCGCACCGTTTGAGAACGGCTTTTCGTAAACAACCTTAACCTCTTCCGCATAGGGGTCGAACTCGGTTTCAACATAGGTAAAGCCGTTAATACGCGAGATTATGTAAGCCGCGTCTTTACCGAGACCGTTAAGAATAACGCGCAGGGGCTTAACCCTTACCTTATTTGCGTTAAGAGCAATTTTAATAGCGCCCTCTGCCGCGGCAAAGGATTCGTGACCTGCTAAGAAGCAGAAGCACTCGGTCTCTTCCGAAAGGAGCATTTTGCCGAGGTTGCCGTGACCGAGACCAACCTTGCGGTTTTCCGCAACGGAGCCCGGAATACAGAAAGACTGAAGACCGATACCGATATTAGCGGCAGCGGTTGCGGCGGATTTATCGCCTGTGCGCTCAGCCTCTTTAAAAGCAATAGCAGAGCCTACGGTGTAAGCCCACTTTGCGTTTTCAAAGCAGATAGGCTGTGTTTCCTGAACGGTGGTATAAGGGTCTACGCCGTATTTTGCGCAGATTTCCTTGCACTCGTCAATAGAAGAGATACCGTAATTCTTAAGAACGCCGAGGATCTTTGCCTCGCGTCTCTCATAACCTTCAAACTGTGCCATTATACCGTACCTCCTTATTCTTCGCGCGGGTCAATATACTTAACCGCGCCGTCTTCTTTATTGAAACGTCCGTAGTGACCCATGGACTGCTTGTAAGCCTCGTTCGGCTCCATACCCTTTTTAATAAGGTCTGTCATTTTGCCGAGAGAAACAAACTCATAACCGATAACCTCGTCGTTTTCGTCAAGAGCCATTCTTGTGCAGTAGCCCTCGGTCATTTCAAGGTATCTTACGCCCTTAGACTTGGTGCCGTACATAGTACCTACCATTGAGCGCGCGCCCTTGCCGAGGTCTTCCATACCCGCGCCGATTACAAGGCCGCCCTCTGAAAAAGCGGACTGGCTGCGGCCGTAAACGATCTGTAAAAACAGCTCGCGCATTGCGGTGTTTATAGCGTCGCATACAAGGTCGGTGTTAAGCGCCTCTAAAACGGTTTTGCCGGGCAGAATTTCGGCAGCCATAGCGGCGGAGTGAGTCATACCCGAACAGCCAACGGTTTCAACTAAGGCTTCTTCGATTATGCCGTCCTTAACGTTAAGGGAAAGCTTACATGCGCCCTGCTGCGGTGCGCACCAGCCCACGCCGTGGGTGTAAGCAGAGATATCTTTAATCTCTTTTGCCTGTATCCACTTGCCTTCCTCCGGAATCGGAGCGGGACCGTGGTGCGGGCCCTTGGCAACAGGACACATATTTTCTACTTCCTTTGAATAAATCATATATGTTCTCCTTTCGGTGGCACGGCGATGTTATCCCGTACCCGATTTAGCCGTAATTTACAAAATCCGACCATACCTGTACATTATATCAAATTATTATTTAAAAAACAAGCGTTTAGCAAAGAAAAATTATATTTTTTCTTTGCTAAACGCCAAGCTCGCGCTTAAGTGCCGCAACAGGCAGCCCCACAACGTTAAAATAATCGCCTTTAATTCCCTTTACAAGCAAGGCTCCCCTGCCCTGTATGCCGTATGCCCCTGCCTTATCGTAAGGCTCATCGGTTGATATGTATTCTTCGATTTCGCGCTCGTCAAGGGCGTAAAATTCCACAAGCGTTTCTTTGGAAAACGAACGGCAGACGCCTTTTTTTACAATAGCGCAGCCTGTAATAACCTTATGCGTGCTGCCCGAAAGCGCGGTTATCATATCCCGTGCCTCACTGCGGTTTTTCGGCTTGCCGAGTATTTTACAGTCCGCAATAACCGAGGTATCTGCGCCTATAACGGTATATTCGGGGTAATTACGCGATACCGAAAGCGCCTTTAAGCGCGCTAAATATTCGGGCTGTTTTTCGGGCGGAATATTATTCGGCACGGTTTCCTCTTCACCCGACGGTATTATTTTAAAATCGGTTGTTATAAGGCTTAAAAGCTCTTTTCTGCGCGGCGAGGCAGAGGCTAAAATATACATATATCAAATACCTGCCACAAACGTATCAGAGCTTTCACGGGTTTTTAAATCGATTCTTTTATTGTATTCGGCTATCGCAAAGCGCACATGAACCCCAAAGGAGGTTAAGATGTAAGGCATTGTAAAAATAAGCGGAAAAACAAGAACCGATACCAGTATCCAACCGAAAAAGCTGAAAAACAGATAAATAAAATCAAGCATTGTACGCTTTGAGATCGTATCGGACATATGAATTGCCTCGGCGACCTCCATATCCTCGTCGGCGGCAATTAAAAACGGCGCCATATAGTACCGTGCCATAATGAAAATAAGAATCACCGTTGCCGCCGTTTTTAAAAACAGCGATAAATAATAAAGGTTAGAGGTCCAAAGCGGCGTGGGCATTTTAAGCGCATCGTAAATAAAGGAGCTTGAAAACAAATCGACAATAAACGACGGAATAAACAGTATTATTCCGAAAAACAGCGCGCGTGCCGCCAACAAAACCGTAAGCCTTAAAGCGCGTTTATAGGCGTTTTTAGATGTGAAATAGTAAAATACCGCAACAGGCGAATCCGCCGCGCCGAAAAGCATACGCCAAAAATAGCGCAAAAGCCCTAAAAACAGTTCGAAAAGCAGAAAAACCGATAAAATTATAAGCGAAATTTCAGCGGCGGTATCATTTGAAATATACCCGATAAACGAAGCCGCAAAGGCGGAAATAAAGTAAGAGAATATCAGCACAAGGCAAGCCACGGACGCTCTTACCCAATTGTTTTTAAGCGCGGTTTTAGCGGTCAGCTTTACCGATATGGTTGAGGCTGTCATAAACACAACTCCCGAATTTGATATAAATACATTTTAACCTGTAATTTTTAAGATAATGTTAAATAACCGTTAATTTAGCATATCCTGCCATAAGCTTTTTTGTACCCACTGTATCGAATGCTATTTCAAGCAGCTCGTCGCCCGCCATAGGCGTTACGGAAATTATCATACCGTCGCCGAAGGCCTTATGCCTTACGCGCTGACCTGCGGAAAATTCAACATTATTTTTCTTAAGCGTTCCCGTAAGCGAGGAAACGCCGAAAGAGATATCGCGCCCCGCATTTTTGCGTTCGGAATATCCGCCCGAACGCTCAGATACATAAGAATACGGTCTTTTAAAGCCCGAAAATCCGCACAGCTCTTCGGGAATTTCCTTTAAAAAGCGCGATGGCATATTACGGTTTGTACAGCCGAAAAGCATACGCGTATATGCGTTTGTAACCGTAAGCTTTTTCTTTGCGCGGGTTATTGCAACGTAAGCGAGCCGCCGCTCCTCCTCGATTTCCTCAGGCCCTGCGTAAATAGACTGATTTCCCGGAAAAATTCCTTCCTCCATACCTATTAAATAAACGTTGTTGAATTCAAGCCCCTTAGCGGAATGTACAGTCATAAGCACAACCTTATCGTCGTCCGAATTAAGCAAATCAATATCGCTTACAAGTGCTATTTGCTCTAAAAAATCCGAAAGCGAAGGCTCTTCGGCGTCCTGCTCGTACTGGGCTATGGTGGTTGCAAATTCTTTTATATTTTCAAGCCTGTCTGTTTCCTCTTCTCCAGCCGCCTCAAGCGCGGCGCGGTAGCCTGTTTTATCAAGCAGCTCCTCGTACAAATCGGAAATTGAGTTTTCCGCGGAAAACTCCGTTAAATAATCTACCGCCGAGCAAAACGAAGAAAGCTTTGCTGCCGCGCGGCTGATTCCCGCAAATTCGTCCGCGTGCTTTACAACCTCGAAAAGCGAAACGCCAAGCTCCGCCGCAACAGCCGCGGCGTTATTTACGGTGGTATCGCCTATGCCGCGCTTAGGCTCGTTTATAACACGGCGAAGCCTTAAATCGTCGCTGTTATTGTTTATAAGCTGAAGATACGCTATTACGTCCTTAATTTCCTTGCGGTCAAAAAAGCGCATACCGCCTATTATCCTGTAAGAAATGCCGCTTCTTGCAAATACGTTTTCAAGCGAGCCTGACTGCGCGTTCATTCTGTACAGCACCGCATGATCCGAAAACCGCGCTCCGTTACGCACGTTTTCAAGTATGCTTTCCGCAACGTAACGCGCTTCGCCGCGTTCGTCCTCGGCGGTATATACCTCAATTTCATCACCGTTTCCGCTGTTTGTCCAAAGGTTTTTGCCCTTTCTTGCGCGGTTGTTTCTTATAACGGCGTTAGCCGCGTTAAGTATATTTGAGGTTGAGCGGTAGTTTTGCTCAAGCCTTATTACCTTAGCGCCTTTAAATTCGTCTTCAAAGCTTAAAATATTTTCAATTGTAGCGCCGCGGAAGCGGTATATGCTCTGATCGTCGTCGCCGACAACGCAAATATTGTTAAGTCCTGCCGCCAAAAGGCTTACAAGCACGTATTGCGCGTGGTTGGTATCCTGATATTCGTCAACCATAACGTAACGGAACTTCGCCTTATAGTAATCGTGTACGTCGGGGTTTTCGCGCAAAAGCTCTACCGTTTTAACTATCATATCGTCAAAATCCATAGCGTCCGCGTCCTTCAAACGCTTTTGGTATATTCTGTAAAGCTCGGCGATTGTCTGTTTACGCATATCGCTTCCCGCGTCCTCTTTATATTCGGCAGGGTTTACAAGCTCGTCCTTAGCGGAAGATATGCAGGAAAGCACGCTTTTATGAGGGAGAATTTTATCGTCTATATTTTTAGCGCGCATAATTTCCTTCATCAGCCTGCGCTGATCGTCTGTATCGTAAATTGTAAAATGCGAGGTAAAGCCCAATCTGTCGGCATAGCGGCGCAGTATTTTGCCGCATACCGAGTGGAATGTGCCTGCCCATATATCCTCGCCGCCGTATGTGATTTTGGCGGAAATTCTTTCCTTAAGCTCGCCTGCCGCCTTGTTTGTAAAGGTTATTGCAAGAATGTTCCACGGATTAACGGGCGAAACGGAAAAAACGCCGTTCGGAACATAATCGGCTACTCCGTTTATGTAATCCTCGCCCCATTTAACCTCCTGCTCGGTAAGCTCACGCGAATAATCGCTGTTGTATCCGTCGCCGAATTTAACCAAATTCGCAATACGGTTTACAAGCACGGTCGTCTTACCGCTTCCCGCGCCCGCAAGCACCAAAACGGGACCGTTTACGGCAGTTACCGCCTCAAACTGCATATCGTTCATTTCACTGAAATATTTTTTTATTACCTTACGTCTTAGTTCTTTACAGTCCATAATTCACCTTAAAAAGATATAATGCTATATAACAAGCTGTCATTGCGAGTACCGTCAGGTACGCGGCAATCCGTTTTCTATAATACTATTTTTGCGCTTAAAAGTCAACGGTAACAAAATACTTGTAAATTGCCGAAAAAGCTGTTATAATGTATTTAATATTTTGAGAGGACGAAGAAAATGTCGGTCGGTTTTAGGAAAAGTCTGTTCGGCTTTAACTGCGATGATGTTATAAGCTACATAGAAAGATCGCAAAAAAGCTTTACGGAAAAACAAAAGGAATTATCCGAAAAGGTTACTTCACTGGCGGCGGAGCTTGAGCTTTCGGGCGAAAATTACAAGGCGCTGGAGGCCGAAAAAGAGCAAATTTCAAAAAAGCTTGCGGATTTTAACGATAAATACGAGGAAATAGAACGGCTTTCCGAAAACATAGGCAAGCTGTATTTGGTGGCGCAGGCAAACGCGCAGGCTATTATGGCAAATTCAAAGAAAAACGCCGAGCTTTCGCAAAGCGAGGTTTCAAAAAACCTTTCAACAATAGACGAAGCGCACAAATCGCTTGACGAGCTTAAGAAAAGCATTGCCAAAACCTCAGGCGAATTTATGGCGGAGCTTGACGGTCTTATAGAGTCGCTTAACGAAACCCGTATACAGGTCTCGCAGAACACATTATCGGCAGAGCGCGCAAAGGAACAGTTTGACGAGGTTTATAAAGCGCTTGTAAAATAAGCGATAACAAACCGCAGACGTTTTTTCGTCTGCGGTTATTTTTTTAAAGCGCGGGTATCAAAAGCATTTTGCCCTCCGGCAGACACTCGCTTTCAAGCTCGTTTATCTTCATAATTTCCTCTGTGCTTGCGTTATAGTGCTTTGCTATATCCCAAACGCACTCCCCCGCGCCCGTAAAATAAATAGTCATAGCGCACTTTGCGGTGATTTCGGCGGGACGGCCTTCATCTACGCGTATTTCGGTTATAAGCGGCATATCTAAGCAGTTATAAATTGCCGCATTTACCGAAAGATCTATTCTAAGCTCTATATTTTCGGCGGACATTATGGTATATCCGCAGGAGCTTATATCGATTTCGGGTGTACAGTGCAGCGCTGACGACGGTGCTTTAAGCGGATATTTATACTCAAAATCTATCGGTTTTTCAAAATACACCGCCTCGCCCGTGCCTGCGCACGCTAAAACGCAGGCTATAACGGTTCCGTTTACAAGCATATTTTCATTTTCAAATTTAGTGTTTACCGACTGCATATCGCACCAAAGATCGGTTACGGACGAAACAGGCTCGTCAAGCTCGATATTTTTTTTGCAGTGAAAAATCTCGCTTACGCTGTCGCATATTTTATTAAAGGATATTCTTTCCTTTTTAATATCCGCCATATATTTACGTGAAAAGGCGTCAAGCAATACCGCTACATCGTTGCCGCAAAACGCCTCGCACGAAAGCAGCAGCTTTGCCGTAAGCGAAAAGCATTTGGCTCCGCCCTCGCCGGATTTCGGCTTTATTTCAAGAAATGCCGTTTCGGATTTTGTTTCGCATTCGCACGAATCGGTTATGCCCTCCATATCTATTATCTGGCTGAACGGTATAACGGTTTTAACGCATTGCGGCGCGCCCTCGTCTTCGGGGGAATAGAGTATCCAAACAGCCATATCGCCCTTAACCACGGTTTTATCGTTTATAATCTTGCTTTCGCGCACGCAGGGCTTTGCGTCGCAGCGGAGTATTCTGCCTATTGTCGGCTGGCCCTGACCTATTGCAATATCCTCCTCAACCATAAGATATTTTTCGGAATATCCCATAGGTATTGTTGCGGGCGCGGTTCCTCTTCTCTGTTCTATATTCGGGTCGTCTATATCGGATATTATATCCGTTCCCTTACGGCGGAAAACGCGTACGGATATGCTTACAGCACCGTGTATATCTATTTTTCTGCCGGTTACGGCGCGGCAGTTTATGTATTCGCACTTTGTGCGGCAGCAAAGATTGGCGCTTCCGCCCTCCTCGCTCATTTCAAGATTTTTGCTGAACGGATACTGATATTCATAAGAGCAAAGCTTGCCTGTTTCGTCACAATAAAGCACGGTTATGCAAACGCAGCCGTCTACGGTTATGTTTTTGCCGTTTATACTTTTTGAGGATATGCGCGACACCGCGCGGCACTTGAATATTTTTGAAATATCGGGGCAAAAATCGGGCAGTGAAAAGTCAACGTCTATCGGCTGCTCTGCCGTTTCGTTAAACAAAACGTCATTCACAAGAACATTGGTTTTAATAATTTTTTCTTCCATAATTCTTTCCTCTCTTTATGCTCGTTTATTAAATAGTATTCGAGGGGAAAAGAATATATGCAAAAAATCCCGACCGAAGCCGGGATTTTTTCTATTCAAGCTCAAATGCGCCTGTATAAAGCTGATAATACTTGCCTTTTTCTTCAATAAGCTTTTTGTGGCTGCCGCGTTCTATAATTCTGCCGTGGTCAAGCACCATAATAACGTCTGAGTTCTGAACTGTTGAAAGCCTGTGGGCAATAACAAACACCGTTCTGCCCTGCATAAGCCTATCCATACCCTTTTGAACAATTGCTTCCGTTCTGGTATCTATGCTTGAGGTAGCCTCGTCAAGTATCATAACGGGCGGATCTGCAACCGCCGCGCGCGCAATTGAAATCAACTGCCGCTGGCCCTGCGATAAACCGCTGCCGTCGCCCTTTAATACCGTGTTGTAGCCTTCGGGCAGCATTTCTATAAAGCTGTGCGCGTTGGCAAGCTTTGCCGCGGCAATACATTCTTCGTCGGTAGCGTCAAGCCTGCCGTAGCGGATATTATCCATAACAGTACCCGTAAACAGGTTAACGTCCTGCAAAACAACGCCCAAGGACCTGCGCAGATCGGCTTTTTTAATCTTGTTGATATTTATGCCGTCGTACCTTATCTTGCCGTCCGCAATATCGTAAAAACGGTTTATAAGGTTGGTAATTGTGGTCTTGCCCGCGCCCGTAGCGCCTACAAACGCTATTTTCTGTCCCGGCTCTGCGTAAATATCAATGTTATGCAACACTATTTTATCGGGAACATAGCCGAAATCAACGTCGAACAGCCGCACATCTCCCGTAAGGCGGGTATATGTTACCGAGCCGTCGTGATGGGGGTGTTTCCACGCCCAAACGCCGGTGCGCTTTTCGCTTTCGGTTATATTACCGTTTTCGTCAACATTGGCGTTCACAAGGGTAACGTAGCCGTCGTCCGTTTCGGGCTTTTCGTCCATAAGCTCGAATATACGCTCGGTACCTGCCATAGCCATAACTACCGAGTTTATCTGCTGTGATACCTGACTTATGCTCATGGTAAACTGCCGCGTCATATTAAGGAACGGCACCACTACCGCCACCGAAATTGCCTGCCCTGAAAGGGAAAGGTTCGGCGCGTTTGCAATAATCAGAACACCGCCGATAAAGGCCATAAGCACATACAGAATATTGCCGATGTTGCCCATTATGGGCATCAGTATATTCGCAAATATATTTGCGCTTTCGGCGTCTTTAAACAGCTGCTCGTTTATCTTGTCAAAGTCCTTTTTGCTTTCTTCCTCATGGCAGAAAACCTGAACGACCTTTTGCCCGTTCATCATTTCCTCAATATAGCCCTCTACCACACCTATGGCCTTTTGCTGCTTTATAAAATAGCGCGCGCTGTTGCCGCCTATTTTTTTAGTGACCATAGTCATAGCGAATACGCCGAGGAAAACCACCAAAGTCATCCACACGCTTAAAAACAGCATATAGCAAAGCAAAGCCACAATTGTTAAAAATGAGGTTAAGAGCTGCGGTATGCTCTGCGATATCAGCTGGCGCAGGGTATCGATATCGTTGGTGTAGTAGCTCATTATATCGCCGTGGGTGTGCGTGTCAAAATACTTTATGGGCAAGCTTTGCATACTTCCGAACATATTTTGCCGCATTTTATTTAAAAAGCCCTGCGTAACTACCGCCATAAGCTGCGAGTAGATAAAGGTGGTAATAACGCCCAAAGCATAAAAGCCTATCATAAGCCCTATCACCTGCATAAGCCTGCCCGAAACGGAATTGAAGCCTGTATTTATTCCGTCCCCTATAACCAGCAAAAGCTGATTTAAAAAGAGCGAAGAGACCGTTCCCGCAAGCGCGCTTAATAGGATACACACCGCTACGATAATCAAATAGGTTTTGTAATATTTAAAAAGAAATTTAAAAAGTCTTAAAAGCGTGCCCTTGGTATTTTTAGCCTTAGGTCCGCCCTTGAATCCTCTCGGTCCCGGCATTATTCTTCACCTGCCTTATTCTGTGAATAGTATACTTCTTTGTAGATATCATTGCTGTTAAGCAAATCCTCATGCGTGCCTACGGCGTTAATTCTGCCGTCCTCCATAACAACTATGCGGTCGGCTTCCTGCACCGAGGAAATACGCTGTGCAATAATAATTTTTGTGGTATCGGGTATTTCGGTTGCAAGCGCGTTTCTTATAAGCGCGTCGGTCTTGGTATCAACCGCGCTTGTGGAGTCGTCGAAAATAATTATTTTCGGCTTTTTAAGCAGTGCGCGCGCTATGCAAAGCCGCTGCTTTTGTCCGCCCGAAACGTTTGTGCCGCCCTGCTCTATGTGGGTGTCGTAGCCGTCCGGCAAGGTGTTTATAAATTCGTCCGCCTGTGCGAGCTTACATACGCGCACAAGCTCCTCGTCGGTCGCGTTCATATCGCCCCAGCGCAGGTTTTCTTTAATTGTACCCGAAAACAGCACGTTTTTCTGCAAAACCACCGAAACGGCGTTGCGCAGCGTTTCAATATCGTAATCCTTAACGTTGTTGCCGCCTACAAGTACCTCGCCCTCGGTTGCGTCGTAAAGGCGGGAAATAAGCTGAATTAAAGATGATTTACTGCTGCCCGTGCCGCCTATAATGCCGATAGTCTCGCCCGATTTTATATGAAGATCAATATCGGTAAGGGCATTTTTTTCGGCGCCCGCGTGATATTTAAAGGAAACTCCGTTAAAATCTATACTGCCGTTCGGTACGTCTGTTTTGGGGTTTTCGGGGTTTTCAATGGTGCTTTCCTCGTTTAAAACCTCGCAGATACGCTGTATGGAGGCGTTTGAAATAGTTATCATAACGAATATCATTGAAAGCATCATAAGGCTTGATAATATCTGCATACCGTAGGTAAACATACTTGACAGCGCGCCCACGCCCATGGTACTTCCGCCGCTGTTTATAATAAGCTTTGCACCGACATACGAAACTATTATCATTGCCGTGTACATTGCAATCTGCATTGCGGGACTGTTAAGGGCTACAAGCCTTTCCGCCTTTGTAAAGTCGGCGCATACCTCTTCGGAAGCCTTGCCGAATTTGTTTTTCTCGTAATCCTCGCGCACAAAGGATTTTACAACCCTCATTCCCTTAACGTTTTCCTGAATTGAATTGTTAAGGTTATCGTATTTTTTGAACACGCTTTGGAAAAGCGGCATCGCCTTTTTTATTATAAGGAAAAGCGCAAAAGCCAAAAACGGTACCAGCGCCACATATACGGTGGAAAGCTGCGGGCACATTTTAAACGCCATTATCATTGCAAAAATGAACATCATAGGCGAGCGCACCGCTATGCGTATTATCATCATATATGCCATTTGCACGTTTGAAATATCAGTTGTAAGACGGGTTACAAGGCTTGAGGTTGAAAATTTATCAATATTGGTAAACGAAAAGCTTTGCACCTTGTAAAACAGATCGTGCCGCAGATTTTTCGCAAACCCGCATGAAGCCGTGGCGCAGGTCTTGCCCGCCATAGCGCCGAAAAACAGCGAAACGAACGCCAATAAAATAAGCATAAAGCCGTATTTTAAAATAAGCGACATATCCGTTCCGTTTTGTATGTGGTCTATAAGCTTTGCAATATAAAAAGGAATAACGCACTCAACTATAACCTCGATAGAAACTAAGATCGGGGTTAAAATTGAGGGCTTTTTGTATTCCCTTATACTGCCCATAAGTGTTTTTATCATACTATCTCTCCTATCATTCCGCATTTTCCATATTTCTTTTAAGCTTTTCGGTAACACGGAAAAAAGCCGCAAGCTCTTCGTCGCTTAAACCCCTGCGGAGCTTTTCTTCACGCGCGGCAATATCCCTGCAAATTTCTTTGTGAATTTTTACCGCTTTGTCCGTCAGTACGATCTTTTTAAGCCGCGCGTCGTTTTCAACGCTTATACGTTTAATATAACCGTCCTTTTCCATCAGCTTTAACATATTGCTTGCGGTTGAACGTCTGATTGAAAATTTTTCTTCAAAATCCTTTTGGAAAATATCCCTATCGCGGTTTTCATAAAAATAATTTATCGCCCAGCCGTGTATACGTCCGTTAGGTTTTGGATCCATATTTGCAATATTTCTTTCAACATCGCGCCTTATAAGATTTGAAAGCGTGCGTATTTCAAAGCCTATATCCCTTTCGCCGTGCACATTCTCACCTCTCAATATATTTGTTAGCTTGCTAACTATTATATCACAATAACCCGATTTGTCAACAAAAAAACTTTTAAGATTTTATTAACAAAAAAGCCGCCGCAAAGCGGCGACTCTTATATATCAGCTTATTTTTAAGCGAAGTCTCAGCTTATCGCTTATCATAGCGATAAATTCACTGTTGGTAGGCTTACCCCTGTCGTTTTGAATGGTATAGCCGAAATAAGAATTAAGTACGTCGATATCTCCTCTGTCCCATGCAACCTCTATTGCATGGCGTATGGCTCTTTCAACTCTTGAGGAGGTTGTACCGTGATTTTTTGCAACTGTGGGATATAAAAGCTTTGTAACCGAACCTAATATTTCATTGTTTTTAACAGATAATATAATTGCCTCTCTTAAGTAATGATAACCCTTGATATGTGCAGGAACACCGATCTGATGTATTATTTCCGTAACCATAAGCTCAAGCTCCGGATCCGTTACCACATTATCCTTTACAACTACCGGTGAAATTTCGTTTTTCCAGCCCGAAAGCTTAATGATCCGTTCCGCCATGGTGTTGATATCAAACGGTTTTAAAAAGTAATAGCTCGCCCCTGCTTCAAGCGTAGCCTTTTCAAGCTGCTGGTTATCAAAGCTTGACATTACCATTACCATAGGCCTTTCTTTTTTGTCAATGCTTTTCATACTGTCAAGCACGCCTAAAATGTCATTATTTGGCATAAACACGTCAGACAGCAAAACGTCGGGTTTCTCCCTTTTAATTGCAGTAAGTACCGCATCTCCGTCTTTAGGACACAAAACTACATCCATACCGTAGCCTTTAAGCGCTTTAGCGCAGGTTGCGCCTAACTCCGACGCGTCGTCCGCAATTACAATTTTTAGCTTTTTTCCCATTTGTTCCTCAAACCTCCAAGTTTTTGTTTTACATATATTACCACAATTTTATATTAAATGCAAGGGTTATAACAAAAAAAGTGTTATTATTTTATAACGTTACATAATTTGACATTTAATTTCATAATTTTCACAGGCATATTTTGTCAATTGCCGTCGTATTGACTTTTTATGCCGAAAAGTGTATTATTAAAAGCGGTGAAATTTAATGATTAATCAATTTTCAAGAACAGAGCTGCTTATGGGAAAAGAAAATACCGACGCTTTAAAAAAATTCCGCGTTGCGGTTTTCGGAATAGGCGGCGTCGGCTCATACGCGGCGGAAGCGCTTGTACGCGGCGGCATAGGAACGATCGATATTATAGATAACGACCGTATATGCCTTTCCAATATAAACCGCCAGCTATACGCAACGCACAGAACGATCGGCGAATATAAGGTCGACGTTGCCGAAAAACGTATTAAAGAGCTTAATCCGCAGATTACGGTTAATACCTATAAAACGTTTTACACGCCCGAAACGGCAGATGAATTTAATTTTTCGCAATATGATTATATAATAGACGCAATTGATACCGTTGCCGGCAAAATAGCGCTTGCCGTAAATGCACAAAAAGCCGGAACGCCTATTATAAGCGCAATGGGAGCCGGAAACAAAACCGACCCTACCGCGTTTCGCGTTGCCGATATATACGAAACCGCGGTATGTCCCCTTGCAAGGGTTATGCGTACCGAGCTTAAAAAAAGAAATATTAAAAGGCTTAAGGTAGTGTACTCAAGGGAAATTCCGTTAACACCGGCGCCGAGCGAGGAAAATTCCGCAAACATAAGTACCGACGGAGCGGTTACTTTAAATAAGCGCCGCCAAACGCCCGGCAGTATGCCGTTTGTGCCGCCCGTAGTTGGGTTTATAATTGCAGGCGAGGTAATAAAGGACCTTACCGGTTTTAAAGGCAAGGGCTTCGGCGCATAAAAAATATCCTTCGGCGGTATGCCGAAGGATATTTTTATTTATACCCAAAAACGCGGGACTATTCTGCCGTAAACGCGCCGTTTTTATAATCAACCGTTACGGTCGAATCCGGCTCGATATCGTTTTCAATCATCTTACGCGCTATAAGCGTTTCAATGTTAGACTGAATAAATCTCTTTATAGGTCTTGCGCCGTAAACGGGATCGAACGATTGCTCTATTATCTGCTCGGTGGCGGCGTCGGTCACCTTAACGTTTATGCGCTGTTCCTTAAGTCTTTCGGATATTTCCTTAACCTTTAATTCCACAATACCGCGGATATTATCCTTGGTAAGCGGACGGTAGAAGATTATTTCATCAAGCCTGTTTAAAAATTCGGGACGGAAGCTGTGCTTTAACAGCTCGCTTACCTTAGAGCGTGCGTCCTCGCTTATTTCGCCCTTATCGTTTATGCCGTCAAGAATTATATCAGAGCCGAGGTTAGAGGTTAAGATTATAATTGTGTTTTTAAAATCAACGGTTTTGCCGTGACTGTCGGTAATTCTGCCGTCGTCAAGCACCTGCAAAAGCACGTTGAACACATCGGGGTGGGCTTTTTCGACTTCATCGAACAGTACAACCGAATACGGTTTACGGCGTACTGCCTCGGTCAGCTGACCGCCCTCGTCATAACCTACATATCCGGGAGGCGCTCCTATAAGACGTGAGACCGAGTATTTTTCCATATACTCGCTCATATCAATACGTATAAGGCTCTTTTCATCGTCAAACAATGCGGCGGTAAGCGCCTTTGCAAGCTCGGTTTTGCCTACGCCGGTAGGTCCTAAGAAAAGGAACGAGCCGACAGGACGGTTAGGATCTTTAATTCCTGCACGCGAACGCAGTATTGCGTCGCTTACCTTATGAACGGCCTCGTCCTGACCGATTACGCGGTTATGAAGTATGCTTTCAAGATTTAAAAGCTTGCTTCTTTCGCTTTCAACAAGCTTTGAAACGGGTATGCCCGTCCAACGGGAAACAATTTTTGCAATTTCCTCGTCGGTTACGCGGTCGCGCAGCAAGGTGTTATCCTTAGTTTCGCTTGCCTGCTCTTCTTTTTCAAGCTCCTGCTGCAGCTGCGGCAGCTTGCCGTACTGCAGCTCGGCAGCTTTTGTAAGGTTATATTCCTCTTTAGCCTTTTCTATTTGGTGGTTAACGTCCTCTATTTCGGAACGTATTTTCTGTACCTTTTCAATGCCCTGCTTCTCGTTTTCAAGCTTTGCTTTCATAGCCTTAAACTGATCGCGAAGTCTGGCAAGCTCGGCTTTAATTTCGTCAAGGTGAGCAAGCGTTAGCTTATCGGTCTCCTTAGACAGCGCCTCTTCCTCAATTTCAAGCTGCATAATCTTGTGCGATATCTCGTCCATTTCGGTAGGCATTGAATACATTTCGGTTTTAATAAGGGCACACGCCTCGTCGATAAGGTCGATAGCCTTATCAGGTAAAAATCTGTCCTGAATATAACGGTTTGAAAGGGTGGCGGCGGCAATAATGGCCTTATCCATTATTTTCACGCCGTGATAAACCTCATATCTTTCCTTAAGCCCTCTTAAAATCGCAATTGTATCTTCAACGGTAGGCTCTTCTACCATTACAGGCTGGAAGCGCCTTTCAAGCGCCGCGTCCTTTTCAATATA
>DJET01000039.1:35205-40991 GCA_002431945.1 Ruminococcaceae bacterium UBA5891
TTCAATATACTGGCGGTATTCGTTAAGCGTGGTAGCGCCTATGCAGTGCAGCTCGCCCCTTGCAAGCAGCGGCTTTAATATGTTGCCTGCGTCAAGCGCGCCGTCGGTTTTGCCCGCGCCCACAATGGTGTGCAGCTCGTCTATAAACAGTATTATTCTGCCTTCGCTGGATTTTACCTCGTTAAGCACCGCTTTAAGCCTTTCCTCAAACTCGCCGCGGAACTTTGCGCCTGCAATAAGCGCTCCGAGATCAAGTGAGAAAATTGTGTGGTTTTTAAGGTTATCAGGCACGTCTCCGCTTACAATTCTAAGCGCCAAGCCCTCTGCAATGGCGGTTTTGCCGACGCCCGGCTCGCCTATTAAGCAGGGGTTGTTTTTGGTTTTACGCGAAAGTATTCTTATAACATTGCGTATTTCCTCGTCTCTGCCTATAACCGGATCAAGCTTATGCTCCCTTGCGCGCTGCACCAAATCGGTGCCGTATTTTTTAAGCACGTCGTATGTGTCTTCGGGGTTATCGCTTTTAACCTTTTGGTTTCCTCTTATGCTTTTAAGCGCCTCAAGCACGCGCGGTTCGGTTATGTTTTGTTCGCGGAACAGGCGTTTTAGCGTATCGTTCGGGTTTTCTATTAAGCCTAACAGTATATGCTCAACCGAAACATAATCGTCCTGCATTTTCTTTGCCTGCTTTTCGGCGGCGGTAAGAGCCTTATTCAGCTCCTGCGAAATATAAATATTGTTCGGGTCGTATCCGCTGCCGCTGATCTTAGGCATTTTGGATATTTCTTCCTCTGTTTTTGAAAGCAAGGTCTCAGGCGAGGCACCTATACTTTTAACGATTTCCCCCACAAGACCGTCCGCCTGCGAAAGCAGCGCCGCCAGCAAATGCTCCTCGCCTATGCTGTTGTTGCCGTTTTCGCCTGCCATACTTTGAGCGCTTTTAATCGCCTCTATTGATTTTTGTGTAAATTTTTCTATATTCATAAAGCCCATCTCCTAAATGATTTCGCTGTTGTTTTTAATATAATCGTCGTATAACGGCTGTATTTCATCGGTATTGTCTGAAAAATACAGCTTTAACGCCGCGTCAAAAAGAGAAATATAATCTGCAATAAGCTCGCCTGCCGCCGCGCCTTTTTTGGCGTTTCTTTCGGCAAGCGGATTTTCACGGTGAATTATCGGGCGTTTAAATACCCCGTTTTCATAGCTGTCTTTTCCCAAAAAGCCGTAATTATATTCAAGCTGCGCCCACAGATTATAAAATTCAAGCATTTTAGAAAGCAGCGCCGAATTTGTGGTACGCGTTGAAACCTTAATTACGCCCTGCTCCTTATCGGGTTCCCTGTAAAGCTCGATAGAATACCTTACCGTTGGGTTATATTTATATGAAAGCGCCGTTCTTATCGACATTACCGAAGGCGTCGGGGGCGATAACTCGGAAAAGTTTTCACCGGAATAAAGCAGTCTTGCCAGATCCTCAAAAATACCGCTTATTCTTTTTTCGGGCGTGGTAAGCGAAACATAATCCGCCAATATCTGATTTATCATATTTGAGCGGTTTGTGTTGTTCATATATGCAATTCTGTCTACCTTTGCAATAACTTCGTCGCTTAGCACAACCGAATAAACGCTTTTCTTCATTTTTACTCCTCCCTTTAACTGTAAACTATTGTAGCACCGTTTATATAATTTGTCAAGTGATTTATATAAATATTTTTACATTTTTTGTTTTGCGCGCTTAAACAGGGTAAAAAAACAGGGTGTATATCTTATCGAAATACACCCTGCTTTTTATCTTTTATCGCCTATAAAAAACACCGAAAGAGTACCGGGACCCGCGTGCGCGGCTATTACCGGATCAATGTAATTATAAACGGTTTTCTTCACCTTATAGCGCTTTTTTATTTCCGAGGCAATATATTTCGCTTCCTCCTCGCAGTCGCCGTGAACAATAAATACCTCTTGGTTTTGAATATCCGTTCCGCGCTCGCCTACGGATTTTATAAGATGCTCTACCGCCGCCCTGCGCCCGCGCACCTTACCTGTAACGTACAGCTTTCCGTCGTCCGCAGTGTGCAAAAGCGGCTTAATGCCGAGCAGTGTGCCGATCATTGCGCTGCTGCCCGAAAGTCTGCCGCCGCGCTTTAGGAAAAACAGGTCGTCAATAGTAAACAAATGGCATATTTTAAGCTTGTTTTCTTCAACCCATTTTGCCGTTTCCTCTATTGTTTTGCCCTCGTTTTTAAGCTTTACGGCATAATGCACCGCCATACCCTCGCCGAGCGAGGCACAAAGCGTATCAACCACAATTATTTTTCTTTCGGGAAATTCTTCCCTGTAATCCTTGGCGGCGTTTTCAATGTTTTGGTATGTTCCCGAAAGACCCGAAGAAAACGCAAGCACAAGCACGTCCTCGCCATTTTCAAGTATGGGTTTTATCACCGCGTCGCAAATTTCCCTTGACACAAGCGAGGTGGTAATTTTTGCTTTTTGCCGCAGCAGCGAATATGTTTCGCTGTAATCGGTAGGCACGCCCTTTACGTAGCTGTCGTACTCCTTGCCGTCTATATAATATTTCAGCGAAAGTATATCAACGTTATAGCTTTCTATTTGTTCGTCGGTTAAATTTGCGCTTGAATCGGTAACTATTTTGTAGCTCATTTCAATCTCCGTTCTTTGCTTTTGTTTTAAAATATTATACTTAACAGCACCTTAAAATACACCCTAATTGCTCTTTTTATCTTCTAAAGCAAAAAAACTGTCGGTAGAGAGCTTAAAGCTCCTCTCTACCGACAGTAGAAAAACGTATTGTCAAAATTTATTTTCCAATTGTATCGAGCATTTGCAGACCTTTCATACATTTAAGTTGTGAATTCATTTTCGCCTGCATTATACACAAATCATAAATCTGATTATTAGTCCGCATTTGGTTATCAAGCATTTTTGCTTTATGTTTTTCTTCTTCATAAAGATTTATAGCTTCTTTTAATGTATTAGCACGATAATTACGAACTGCATTAGCCATAAATGAAGTCGCAGAGAAATTTCTGTAATCAGGTGGAATTTTTGCTGAAATTTCGGCATTTTCGTTAACAAAGTCGTTTAAGGCAACGGTTATTTCCTTTATTTTTTCATCATTTTTTTGAGTGATTTTCAAGCCATCATTTTGCCAAAATTTTTCTGCCCGTTTATCAATTTTCTTTCTTTTATCTATACAAAGGAATACATAAACTAAAGCTAATACAATTCCAAAAAAAAGAATTAAGATAAGAGCTATTTTTGCAAAATCATCAGAATATAACACTCTGTTTGAATTTACAATAAACATAATTATTGATGTTCCTACAAAAAGTCCTCCCAAAAAAACAGGTAAAGTCCATGCAATTGAAGGCTTTTTTTGATTTTTTAAAAACCAATATTTGTCCCTTTGAAAATTTGAGTTTTTCTTATATTCTTCAATTAAGCCATTGTAACGATCTATAATTGCAAAATACTGCTCTGCATTTTCAAGTGTATTAAGCAAATCATATTCCATATAAATTCCTCCAATTATGTTTACATTCTTATCATTAACACAATAATAGCATTAAAATATGTTAAAGTCAAGAATAAATCTCATCTTTAACACATAGGTGCCACTATGAAAATTTATGATTATAGAGGAAAAAAGAATATTTGCGGAGAAAGAGTACACGAGGCACGTTGTAAGCTAATGCTTACACAAAGTGATTTAGCCGCAAGACTGCAAATAAACGGAATTATTCTTGAGCGTGACAGCATCTCACGAATTGAAATCGGAACACGATTTGTTGCCGACTATGAATTAAGAGAACTCGCTAAAATTTTAAAGGTAAAGCCCGATTGGTTACTTGGAATTGAATAACAAAACAAGGCTGAGCGGCTATCAAGTGAAACAAGACTGAGGAAAAGAAAAAAGACTTTTACAGACTTAAAACTGTTCTCTCCCTCCGTCACAGCTTACGCCGCGACACCTCCCTCGTCAGAGGGAGGCTTTTTTGTATAAAGCATCCTTAACGCAACAGCACCATTTGCTATACCAAATTAGTATATCCCATTAAATATTCGTCAATTTCCTTAGCGGCGGCTCTGCCCTCGGCTATCGCCCACACAACAAGCGACTGCCCGCGGCGGCAGTCCCCCGCCGCGAATAGCTTATCAACGCTTGTTTTATAAGATACTGCGGCGGTTGCAATATTGCTGCGCCCGTCGGTCTCTGCCCCAAAGCTTTTTGCAATATAGGGCTTGGGTCCTAAAAATCCCGCGGCTATAAGCAAAAGCGAGCAATCAAGCGTTTTTTCACTGCCCGGAATTTCCGTCATAACGGTTCTGCCTGTTTTTTCGTCCTTTTCGGGTTTTAATTCAACCGTTATCACCGCTTTTATATTGCCGCCGTCGTCCGGCACAAAGGCTTTAACCGTTGTGCAGTAAACGCGCGGGTCATGCCCGAAAACGGCTATTGCCTCTTCCTGTCCGTAATCGGTCTTGCACACCCTCGGATATTGCGGCCAGGGGTTGGTATCTGCCCTGCTGTCGGGCAGCTTCGGCATCATTTCAAGCTGAGTTACCGATTTGCAGCCGTGGCGTATGCAGGTGCCTACGCAGTCGTTGCCGGTATCGCCGCCGCCTACAATTACAACGTCCTTACCCTTAGCGGATATAAAGCCCGATTTAAGCTTATTATCAAGCAGCGCCTTTGTGGTGGATTTAAGAAAATCGACCGCAAAATAAATTCCCTTAATATCGCGGTTTTCGGCTTTAAGGTCGCGCGGATTGCCCGCACCGCAGCAAAGCACCACCGCGTCATAGGTCTTTAAAAGCTCGTCGGCAGAAATATCCTTGCCTACGTCTACGCCAGTTTTAAACTGTATGCCCTCGTCGGTCATAAGCTTTACACGGCGCTCAACTATCTGCTTTTCAAGCTTCATATTCGGTATGCCGTACATTAAAAGCCCGCCTATGCGGTCGTCCTTTTCATAAACGGTCACGCTGTGGCCGCGGCTGTTAAGCCGCTGCGCGCAGGCAAGCCCCGAAGGACCTGAGCCTACAACCGCTACGCGCTTGCCTGTTCTTACTTCGGGCGGGCGGGGCTTTACCCAGCCGTTTTTATAGCCCTCTTCAATAATTGCAAGCTCGTTTTCCTTAACGGTTACCGAGCTTCCGTAAAGCCCACAGGAGCAAGCCGCCTCGCAAAGCGCGGGGCACACCCTGCCCGTAAATTCGGGAAAGCTTGCGGTTTTGGTAAGCCGCGCTAAAGCGTACTCCCAGTTGCCATGATAAATTTCGTCGTTCCATTCCGGTATAAGGTTATGAAGAGGGCAGCCCGATACCATTCCGCCGAGCTTCATTGCCGACTGGCAGAAAGGCACGCCGCAGTTCATACAGCGCGCGCCTTGGTTTTGGCGCTCCGCCTTTTGCATAGGGGAATGAAATTCATTGAAATTCTTTATTCTTTCAAGCGGTTTTACCGATTTATTGTTTTCTCTGTCAAAATCCAAAAATCCTGTTGGTTTTCCCATTTTTATTCCCCTTTCTTATTTCTGTACCGAATAAAAGGCTTCAAGCTCGGCTTCTTCATAGGGCAAACCCTTTTCCTCAAAGCGGCTTATTTCCTGCAGCATTCTGCTGTAATCGTTCGGCACTATCTTTTTAAAGTAGGGCAGGTAATTTGCAAAATCGTGAAGTATGCGCGTGCCTTTAGGCGAGCCTGTGGCGGCAACGTGCTTTTCAATCATAGATTTAAGCTCCTCGATATCGTGCTTTTCCTC
>DJET01000004.1 GCA_002431945.1 Ruminococcaceae bacterium UBA5891
AATATAATTATTAAGGAGTGCCGTTTTACAGCGGCGGAAAGGATAAGAAATGAAATTCGGACATTTTAACGACGAGGCCAAAGAGTATGTAATAGAAACCCCAAATACCCCATACCCGTGGATAAACTACCTTGGCTACAAGGACTTTTTTACAATGATTTCAAATACGGGCGGAGGTTACAGCTTTTATAAGGACGCAAAGTTAAGAAGAATAACCCGTTTTCGTTACAATAATGTTCCTATGGACGACGGCGGAAAGTATTTTTACATTAAAGACGGCGATACCGTTTGGAATCCGAGTTATAAGCCTACAAAAACTCCGCTTGATAAATACGAATGCCGCCACGGTATGGGATATACCGTTATTCACGGCGAAAAAAACGGCGTTTCGGCAGACTGCACTTATTTTGTTCCGCTTAATACCGCATGCGAAATACATAAGGTTGTAATTACCAACAATACAGATTGTCAAAAGAATTTAAAATTACATTCGTTTTTAGAGTTTTGCCTTTGGGACGGGCTTGACGATCAGACTAATTTTCAGCGCAATCTTTCCGTCGGTGAGGTTGAAGTTGAGGGAAATGTAATATATCACAAAACCGAATACCGTGAGCGCCGCAATCACTATGCTTTTTACAGTGTAAATGCTGATATATCGGGCTTTGATACCGACCGCGAGGATTTCCTCGGAATTTATAACGGCTTTGACCGCCCCGCAACGGTTTTCGATACCAACCCGACCGATTCGGTTGCGGTAGGCTGGGCGCCTGTGGCTTCCCATTGTATTGACGTTGCCTTGGACGCGGGAGAAACCAAAAGCTTTGTTTTTGTGCTCGGATACATTGAAAACGATCAGGACAAAAAATGGACGGCGCTTAATGTTATCAATAAGGAAAAGGCATATAAAATGGTTGCCGAATTTGATACCGCCGAAAAAGCCGACGCCGCGCTTGACGAGCTAAAGGCTTACTGGAACGAGCTGCTTAAAACCTTTACAATTAAGAGTAACGACGAAAAGCTTGACCGTATGGTGAACATATGGAATCAGTATCAGACAATGATTACCTTTAATATGTCCCGCAGCGCCTCGTATTTTGAAAGCGGAATAGGCAGAGGAATGGGCTTTAGGGACAGCAACCAGGATCTACTCGGATTTGTGCATCTTGACCCCGTAAGGGCAAGGGAAAGGCTTATAGACCTTGCTTCAACGCTTATGGCGGACGGCGACGCATACCATCAGTATCAGCCCCTTACAAAAAAAGGCAATGCGGAAAGAGGCGGTAATTTCGGTGACGATCCGATGTGGCTTGTAGGCTCTACTGCAGCGTATCTTAAAGAGACAGGAGATACCTCTTTATTGGAGGAACGCGTGCCGTTTGATAATAATGAAGCCTTGGCAGATACTATGTTTGAGCATTTAAAACGCGCTTTTTACCATGTTGTTAATAATCGCGGACCGCACGGTCTGCCCCTTATAGGCAGGGCGGATTGGAACGATACGCTGACGCTTAACTGCCTTTCAAACACACCGGGCGAGAAGTTCCAATTTACCGAAAATACAGATTGCAAAACCGCCGAAAGCTTAATGATTGCAGGACAGTTTATTTATTACGGCAGAGATTTTGTGAAAATATGCGAAATTGCGGGAAAGAACGACGAAGCAAAGGCCGCCGCAGCCTATATTGCCGATATGGAAAAGGCGGTTATAAACCACGGCTGGGACGGCGAGTGGTATTTAAGAGCATACGATCACAAGAGCCGACCGTTAGGCTCGCATAAATGCGAGGACGGAAAAATATTTATTGAGTCTCAGGCTTGGTGCTCTATGGCTCAGGTAGGAAAAGAAGAGGGCATGCCGCTTAAAGCGCTTGACAGCGCATGGAAATACCTTGAAACGCCCTACGGCTTTGTGCTTTTGGATCCCCCGTACAGGAAATTTGACCCTGAAATAGGGGAAATAGGGTCGTTTTTGCCGGGATATAAGGAAAACGGCGGTGTATTTTGCCATAATAACCCGTGGCTTGTATGCTCAGAAGCAATAGCGCGCCGCGGCGACAAGGCTTTTGAAATATACAAGAAAACCGCTCCTGCATATATAGAGGATATAAGTGAAATCCACAGGCTTGAGCCTTATGTATATGCTCAAATGGTAGCGGGTAAGCCCGAATATGCCAAAAAGCCGGGCGAGGCTAAAAACTCATTCCTTACAGGTACGGCGGCGTGGAATTTTGTTGCGGTGTCACAGTTTATTTTAGGTATAAGACCTGATTATGACGGGCTTATAATTGACCCGTGCTGCAACCATAATATGGAATTTACCGTAACGCGCAAATTCCGCGGAAATACATTTATAATAAACGTTAAAAACCCGAATAATGTATGCTGCGGCGTTTCAAAAATGACTGTTGACGGCAAAACGGTAAGCGGCAATCTTTTAAAGCCGACTGCCGCAGGTGACACACACATTGTTGATGTTGTTTTGGGGGAATAAAGCTTGAAAATACTCAATTTCGGCTCTTTAAATATAGATTATGTTTATAATGTAAGCGAATTTGTAAGGGCAGGGGAAACAATATCGGCGCTGTCAACCTTAGAGCATCCGGGCGGCAAGGGCTTAAATCAGGCGGTTGCCGCCGCAAGAGCGGGCGCAAATGTGTTCTTTGCCGGAAATATAGGCGAGGACGGGCTGTTCTTAAAGGAGTTGCTTGAAAGCAGCGGAGCCGACGCAAAATATCTTAAAATAAACAAGGCAAGAACCGGTAACGCCATTATCCAGATAGATAAAGACGGAGAAAACTGCATAATAGTTTCCGCAGGCGCAAACGCACTGCTTGACGAGGCTTATATAAAAAGCGTAACGGC
>DJET01000068.1 GCA_002431945.1 Ruminococcaceae bacterium UBA5891
GACGGCGCCTTAGCACGGCTTGAAAGCGGCAAAAGGTATGCAGTAACATTGAATTACAAGTTTGTTAGTAATAATTATAATAATAGTAATACAGGACATCTGCCGCAGATTGCTATCGGTTATGACGGTACCGCAAATGCATCATCAACCTCTGCCGGTAATTTTTATGTAGCTGCCGTCAAAAATCATGTACTGGCTGACAAAGAAAACAGTTATTACCTAAGTGCTGTAATAGAAGGAAACGGCAAGCCGCTCAGAATAGGCTTTACCGGCGTTTGGAAATTTGAAATCAATTCAATTCTGTTGCAGGAAATTAACGCCGCTGCAGAAAATCAGGTTACCGTTGTATACTGTGATGAGAGAGAATATAAAGCCGAGTTTGCGGCAGAAGGCGAAGCATTAAAAACCCCCGTTAAGGAGGGTAAGAAATTCGTCGGTTGGTATTACAATTCCGATTTCAGCGGAGCAAAGGTTACAACCGTAACCGCAGACGCGGTAGTTTACGCTAAATGGATCAACCTGATAGAAGGCGACCTAAACGAAGATGAGGTTGCCGATATCAGAGATCTTGTAATGCTTAAAGAGGCGGCAATAAATCAGGATACAGATATGAAATATGATTTAGACGGCGATACTCAACCTGCAACGGAAGACGACCTTTTATTCCTCAAAAAATTACTTTTGGGTATAACCGTGTAATACCGTTTAAAAAATCAGGCAAAATAAATTAAGTCGGCAGTATATATCCGATCTACGCATTAAAATTTAATATTTTTCGTTTAAAACGGGAAGCTTGCGGTATGATAGCTACATAAGGCGACGGCTTTGCAAAGATTTCTTGCAAGAATTTTTGCTTCGTGTTATAATAACTTTATGTCGGCGGCGGACAGCCGCCGACACGCATACTGCGTTTGAAAATCAGAGATTTTCGCATAAAAACATTGAACGGCTGAAAAGGAATTCCTCGGAATTCCGAACGGCGCTGCCGTTTACAGAGCCTACGTTTTGTTTTTATGGTATGATACCTACAAACAAGCTTCCGGAGATGATATTTTGGCATTTTACGTTTTACGTTTTTTGAATTCGACTAAAAAACTTTCCAATGAGCGAAGCTTTTTCTATCATAACGATGTTATCGTAAAAAGAATGGCAGATATTTATCGAAAAAAGCTGAAGGTTATTGATACCTTTTCTTTTGATGAATTTATTTCGTCAGCCGCTCACGATGAAGAGGCAGTTGCGTTTTTTGTAAAAACCAAAATTGATTTGGACGAATACAGCGAATGGGTAATTGAAAAATGCTATGAGAAGAATATTCCGGTAATATTAAAGGATGATTTTTTAAACGTTCCGTTTAATATCAGGCACGCCAATTTGATAAGCAACGATATAGCCGATAAGTCAAATATAATTCTTAATTACTGCGTAACAAACAACAGAAGAAATTTGGCGCTGTACGGCTTAAATCCCCGTTCGAACGCCGATATGAAATTGGCGGAGGGAATATATCAAAGGTGGACGGCACTTGACATTGACGATATTTATACAGTTGTAAACGGTCTTGACAATTGCTATGAAAGCTTTTTCGAAAACCGCAAAAAATATGACGTTGTTATTTTGGTAAACGACCTTGTAGCTGTTGATTTGATAGAAAGACTTAAGCACAGCGATCCCGAATACATTGAAAAAACCTTTTTTATCGGTTCAATGAACAGCTTGTTGTCAAGGCTTTATTATCCGTCGCTTACGTCCTCAAGCTATAAACAGACCTCCGGGGCAATAATGCTTTACAGATTATATGAGCTTTGCGTTAAAAACAGAAACGATTTCGGAAGCATTAACATAATGCTCAAAAATTATTTCACTTCAAGAGACACTACCGCCAACATACCCTTTGAGCAGAGCACCGATTGCTTTAAGCTTACAAACCGAAAGCTCAATTTTGACAGCAGCGTTGAAGAAATAGAGACTCCCGAAATACCGATAATGATCGAAAGTATGCTAAGCTCAATTGATTTGAACGACCTGAAAATAATCGGTATGCTTATTCGCGGTAAAACCGCCTTGGAAATAGCCGACAGTCTTTTTATGTCTCTAAGTTCCGTAAAGCACAAAATGTCAAATTTATATAGGCTTCTCGACGTAAAGCGGAAAAAGGATTTTATAGATACGGTAAAGCCTTATATAAATTTGAAATATCTTGACGATTATATTAAGGAACAAAGTACAGTTTAAATAAAAAAATTATGAATAATTACACTCAACAAATTCAAAACCTTTTAAAGGAAATGACGCTGAGAGAAAAGCTTGCCCAAATGTCTCAAACGGTGGCGGGCTATCGCTGTTTTGAAAGAAACGGTGAAGAATTTGCTTTAAAAGACGAATTTAAAAATTTTATAAGAGATTACGGCGCAATGGGCGCTATCAGCAATTTTTTACGTGCCGACGGCTTTACACAGCATAATTGGGGGACGGGTATCGAGCCCCGCCACAGAGTTAAGTTTGCCAATATGATGCAAAAATACATACTCGACAATGCAAGAGTGAAAATTCCCGTTCTTGTTGAGGTGGAAGCAAACCACGGCGTTCACGCTTTGGGCAGTACGGTTTTCCCCACAAATTTATGTATCGGCTCCTCCTTTAATCCCAGACTTTATTCCGAAATGATGGATACTGTCGGTAAAGAAATCGAGCTTTCGGCAAATCATATCGGATTTGTTACTATGCTTGATGTTGCCCGCGACCCCCGCTGGGGCAGAACGGAGGAGCTTTTTTCCGAAGACCCTTATTTGATTTCCGAATTTGCCAAAGCCGGCGTTGAGGGCTTCAAGAAAAACAATGCGCTTATTTGCTGTAAGCATTACTGCGCGGCAGGGGATTGCTTCGGCGGTATGAATACAGAGGAGGTTAATGTCGGAATAAGGGAGCTTCACGATATTCATTTACCTCCGACCGAAAAGGCTGTAAAAGCCGGCGCAGATATAATTATGGCGGCATACAACACGGTTGACGGCGTGCCGTGCCATATAAATTCATACCTTCTAAGAGATGTTTTAAGAAAACAAATGGGATTTAAGGGAATAACCCTTTCCGACGGTTGGGCTGTTCCGAGAGTAATTGAACAAATGGGGCAGGACCCTGTAACGGGAGCTGCCAATGTTTTAAAGGCAGGCATTGATTTAAGCCTTGCCGACGCAGGCGCCTATTTAAAGCTTGAGGCTGCGGCAGAAGAAGGGCTTGCGGATATAAAGCTTATTGACGAGTCGGTAACGAGAATACTTGAAAAGAAATGCGAATTAGGACTTTTTGATAATCCCTATATTAAAGAGGACGACTCGCTTTCGGTATTTATTGAAAGCGGAATACAGAAAAAGCTGGCTTATGATATGGCGGCAGAATCTGTCGTATTACTTAAAAATAACGGCATATTACCTATAGACAATAATAAAAGGGTTGCCCTGATAGGCGAGCATGCGGCTGATATTTACTATCAGTTAGGCGACTATACGCCATTTGTAGACGATCGGGCAAGGGCTATTAAGGATGTCTTTAAGGAAACGCTCAATTTGTCGGGATTTACAAAGGGGTGGAGCTTTACAGGCGATACAGAGGACTTTGATAATGCTTTAAGGCTTTGCGAAGGATCCGATGTTATAATTGTAACAATAGGCGGAAGTACGGCGAAAAACAACTCAAATCTTACCTACGATTTTAATAACGGAGCGGCAATTAAGGCAAAAAAATTCCTTGACTGCGGAGAGGGTATGGATATTTCGGATATTTCATTACCCGGTAATCAGCTTGAATTGATAGAGACTCTCAAGAGAACCGGCAAGCCGATCATAGCTTTGCTTATTGCGGGCAGACCTTACGATATAACAAGAGTAAGCGAAATTGCCGACGCTGTGCTTACAGCGTGGTATCCGGGTGAAGAGGGAGGCCGTGCTTTGTCGGACATTTTAACGGGTAAGGTTAATCCTTCGGGCAGGCTTTCAGTATCTATTCCGTATGCACCCACCTGCCTGCCGGCATATTACAACCGCATCACAAGCGCACAGTCGTCGGTTTCCGATGATTGGGTAGTTAATACATACGGCGATAATAATAAAAGAGTTTTATATCCTTTCGGTTACGGACTTTCATATTCTGATTTTGAATACGTTTCAATGGAGGTTACCGAAAAGGGCGCTTGTTTGTTTGAAGTAAAAGCGGTAATCAGAAACGTATCGGATATCGGCGGCAAAGAGGCAGTTCAGCTTTATATTCACGGAAAAGGCAATTCTGTTCGCCGCAGGGTTAAAGAATTAAAGGGCTTTAAAAAGATCTACATTGCCCCCCACAGCGAGCAAACCGTAACGTTTACATTGGGCTATGACGAGCTAAGGATTTTTTCTTGCAATAACAGGTATGAGCTTGAAAACGGTAAGGTTGAAATTTATATAGGTTCAGGGGATAATTTACCTCTCCGTACAGAAATTGAAATAAGGGTATAGGCAAACAAAAAGAGCGTTCTTCATTACATTTTTGCGAAGCTGCCGACAAATTATAATAACGAACAGAAAAAGCTGCAAATGCAGCAGCATAAGCAAAACAAAATAAAAAAACGGAGTGTTGTTAAAAGTAATTCTCGATTACTATAACAACACCCCGAATGGTCGGGGTAGCGTTATAGTAATCGGGCTGAAACCCGCATAAATAAAGGCTTTTTACGCAGTCAAAACAGTACATTAACTCAAAATTTAAGCAAAACACCGACCGAAAACAGCACCGTTTTAAGTTTTAAAGGTGAAATGAGGGAAAATAATGCTTAACATAAAAGAATCTGTGAAAATACTTTTTGTTGTTACTGTATCGGTATTGACTGTCGGCTGTAAAAAGCATAATACCGAATATACTTCATCAGAAAATATCGGAGATGTAGGCTCCGTTGCTTCCGAAAAAGCAGCAGAGAGCGAGGTGGCTTCTTCGGCGGAGAATGTGTCTTCGACGCTTAGTGCAAATGTTGCACAAGGTTCATCAGCCGAAAATTCCAATATCGCAAAACCGGATAAAACGGTATCGCAGGTTAGAGAACAACCGAAAACTTCTTCGGCTGCACCGTCTAATACAGATACCGCGCAAACGCCGCCGGAAACGAGAGCCGAAACGCCTGCAAACGCAACCGCGGCGGATACCAAAGCCGTTGCCGACCGGGTTATATATTACCTAAACCGCGCAAGAGCAAATATAGGCAGCGGGGAGCTAAAAAAACTGCCGCGCCTGACGGTGTACGCAGAGTACAGGAGCAGCCAGCTGCCGTCAAATTTTGCCCATGATATATCCGACTGGTTCGCCGCGGCGAAAGCCACGGGCTATGGCAGATATACAGAAATGCCGGACGGCAGCGGGTCTTATGATATAGGCGCGCAGGAAGCCATAGCAATGGCAGGTATAGTCGGCAGTGCAGATAAAATAGGTCGGCAGTTAGCGCAGATTATAATAGACAGCCGCCGCCATTGGCCGTATGTAGGTTCAGACGAAATGAAATATACCGGCGTGGGCGTGACTTGCATTGACGACTTGTGGTATACTTGCATTATGGTAACGGCGACAGACGAATACGAAAAATAAAAATCAAATAGTTTAAGAGCCAAGCCTCGGTTTTTCCAAACGGAAAAGCCGGGGCTTTTTGCATTTTTAAAAAATTAAATACGGGGAGGTGAGTCCGATGTATCAGTAAAGCCGGTGGGACCGGCAAAGCGGAACGCCAAGCCGTCCGCAGAAAACTACAAATCATTTTAATAAAAAAAGGAGCTAATTCAAATGTTTAAGAAATTCTTTAAAAAATTGACCCGCAAGGCAGATAACGCCGTTATAGCCACGAGCGTCGCCCTTAAAAACCGCAAGGCAGAGGGCTATGTAGATACCGGCGTAAAGATTTTAATTGCGGTGGTTTTGGGAGCGCTGGTGCTCACATTGCTCTATGCACTTCTTAAAACAACCGTTATGGGAACCGTAACGACAAAGGTTTCAGAGCTGTTTAATTACAGCGGAGCCACCACCTGATGAATATTAAAACGAGGGAGAAGATTACGATGAGAAAGTTTTTAGATAAGCTCCGCAGAGGGGCAAATAATTTGGCAATAGGCGCAAAATGCGCTATACAGACACGAAAAGCCGAGGGCTATGTGGATACGGGCGTTAAGATCCTTATAGCCGTAGTCCTCGGCGCACTGGTGCTGACATTGCTTTACGCATTGCTCAACGGCACCGTTATGCCGAAGGTCACCGAAAAGGTGAACAGTATGTTCGCGTATACGGCGTAGTCGGCATAAAAAACAAAATCCATAGGCGGAGTGTAAAAGCTCCGCCGAAAGGAGGGTATATATTTGAGAGAAAATATGCTTCCGGTAATCGAGGAATTTACCGGAACTGAATACAGTACCGCGGGGTTTGTAATAACGGCAATTCTGATGCTCGGTATTACTGCCCTTGCGGGATATATAACCGGCAAAAGCGCTGCGGAAAGCTTCGGCGGAAATAAAAAGAAAACGGCGGTTGTTTTCACCGTAACGGCGTTAATAACAATGGCGGCGCTGCTCTGTTTTTTCGGAGCGTCGGCAAAGGCGGCGCGTGGGGGTGTGATGTGTATTATCATGCTGTACGCGGCGTTTGAGGATATTAAAACACGCGAGTGCGGCGACTTTTTATCCGTGACGCTCGGTATAACCGGGATCATAGGTAAAGAGCCGAAAGAACTGGTTTTATCCTTAACAGCCTTTGCCGGGATCGTTTTAATACTTTTAATTTCATCCGCCGTAACAAAAAACGGGATAGGCGGCGGAGATGTCAAATTTGCAGGCGCGGCGACACTTGTGTTAGGATTCTTTAACACCGCCGCAGCATTGACGGCAGGCTTGCTTATAGCGGTAATAGTAAACAAACTAAAAAAAGAGAAAAGCTTTCCGCTGCTGCCGTATTTAGCGCCGGCATTTATGGCGGTATATTTTATAGCATAAGCAGTATGCGGCGAGACATAAAAAAGGAGGCAAGAAATAAAAAATGAGGAATAGAACAATATTGGGTATTGTCTGCATATTTTTAAGCCTTTTAATTACATTCGGCTTTTCGCCCTTAATAAACAGACTTTTGGGCGGAGATATGACGGTTATACGATTGTCACGGGATGTAAGACAGGGCGAGGAAATAACGGCAGAGTGTACCGAAAGCGTAAAGGTGAAAAAGTCCACCGTGCCAAGCGGTATTATAATCACCGCAAAGGAATTGAAAGGCAAATATGCTTTGTCGGATCTGTACGCGGGGGATTATCTTAAAAAAGAAAAGCTGTCGGGTACGGGCAATAGTGTAAAGGAGGCGTTCGCAAGCCTTGACGGGGATAAAAGCGCCGTCAGCTTTACGGTCAAAAGCCTTGCGGCGGGGCTTTCGGGCAAGATAACCGCCGGGGACATTATAACCCTGCTTATTACAGACAAAAACGGCGAGACCAAAATACCGCCGGAGCTTAAATACTTAAAGGTTATAACCACCACAACAGGCGACGGCACCGACGCAGATAAGGCAAAGGCAAACGAAAACGGAGTAAAGCCGACCGCCGCTGCCGTGACCGTGCTTTGCAATTCGGCACAGGCAAGGCTTATTGCCGAGTATGAAAACAGCGGGAATATACAGGTATCTTTAGCTTATAGGGGTAAAACAGAAAACGCAAATGTCTTTTTAGAGGCACAGGAAAAATATTTCGGAGGGTAAAAAATGAGTAAATTGACATTATTGTGCGGACCGCCCCAAAGCGGCAAAACCGCAGTAGGAATTAAAATAGCGCAGGAAATATATTATCACTTTAAGGGGAGCGTAATATATATTTCCGCCGACAACGTAACGCCCTTTATGGGATTGGTTTTCCCGAACGCGTCAGAAAAACAGCTTTTTTCTTTAGGAGAAGCGCTTGAGCATACAAGCATTACAAAAGAAAATGTTTTGCGGCATACAGTGCCGCTGCCGAAAGCGGATAATTTCGGGTTTTTGGGATATAAGGCAGGAGAAAACAGATATACATATTCAAGACCTACCAAGGATAAAACCGCAGAGTTCTTTGAGGTGTGCAAATCTCTTGCAGACTATGTGTTTTTGGATTGCACATCATCGCTTGACGACCCGCTATCCGTTTACGGTATGGCGGCGGCAGATAAAGCCGTGCAGCTTGTAACGCCGGATATCCGCTCGGCGGCATATTACGCTTCTTTTGAAAAGACATATGAACAAATAAAGGGCAAGTCAATCGGGGTTATAAATATAACAGATAAAGACCTTTATCTGCCCGTAGGCGAAGTGAAAGCCGGGTTTGCAAACGCTAAATATATACTGCCGTACAGTATGTATTTAAAGCAGCAGTATATAACGGGCGAGCTGACGCACAAAATACCCGACCAAAAATTCAGCGCTGTGTGCCGCGGCATTGCGGGGGCGGTGCTGTGAACAGTCAGGAATTTTCGGA
>DJET01000033.1 GCA_002431945.1 Ruminococcaceae bacterium UBA5891
GTATACTGCATTTACTCGCTTTTTTCTGTTTTGCTTTGCTGAAAAATTTTTAATCCCAATCTCAGCTTGAATTTTGGGTTTTTCGACAGACTGAATCGGCTCCGAAAATTCGGAGCCGATTTTGCTTTGGCACAAATTATTTAGCCTTGACCTCGTCGGTTTTATATATAAACTTAACGCTGCCGTCCGCGCCGTCTGCAATTCCTGCGAAGGACTTATAATTCTTTGAAACCTCAACCGTTGCCTTTACTCTGTCTACAAGGTTTTGCAAATCATCGCCCGCAAGGCCTGTCAGCTTGCTTATGCCCTTATCGTTAAGCTCTTTAATACCGTCTGCAAGCTGCTTTGAACCGTCAGACAGCTGTTCAACGCCCGGAACCAACTGCGAAGCGCCGTTTTTAAGCTCGGATGTGCCGTCTTTTAACTGCTTAGCGCCTGCGTTTACCTTTGCGCTGCCGTCCGCTGCGTCTTTAACGCCTGCGGTGTAGGCAAGCACGCCCTGATAGAATGTGTTGTAGCTGTCAAGGCTTGCAAGTGCTTTTTCAACATTCGGTGCAATAAGAGTTTGCTTTACCGCAGCACAAAGAGCATTGATTTTGACCGTAGCATTTTTATCACCGGCAGCCTCTACAACCTTATTTGCATCTTTTGCGGTTGCCGCTGCTTGCTCAATGTTTTCGTTGGGTTGATTTTTGTTAATACCTGCGTAGTAAACGCAAAGCTTTGAAACCAGTCCTGCCTGTTCGATTGTATAGCCCTGTTTGATAAGACTCTCTAATACTAGTTTATCCGGTTGTATTTTATCATTTGCACCAACTTGTTGTGCGATAACTGCATTTTTAAGAATCGGTGTTATTTCCGCAACTGCCTGTTCAAAAGTCTCGCCGGCATTAAGTTTATCTGCAAGCATTACCTCAACAGCGCCGTAATAGTTTTCTGACACACCGTTCTTTTTAAGAAGTCCCTCTATTACCGCCTTCGGATTTTCTACAAGTCCGTTAAGTACGGTTTTGTAATTTTCAACAGTAAGATCAACATCAATGTTTTTTTCCGAAAACTGAGAAGATACCGTTGCAAGCAGGGTATCGAATACCTGTTTAGCGCCTGCGGTTAAATCACCGTTTTTGGAAACCAAGGTATTAAGACCTGCGTTAAGCGCCGCCGTTCCGCTTGAAAGCTCATCGCTTCCCGCCGCCAATTTATCAATTCCGGCTACAAGCTCTTTAGATTTTGAAAGCAGAGTCGTAAGACCGCCGTACAGCTCGGAAGAGCCGTTTATAAGCTTTGTCATACCGCTTGTAAGCTCGTTTAACTGCGCCTGCAAATCGTCGGCGGAGTTAAGCTTTGAGGTATCAATTTCATTAAACAGGCTGTTTGCCGCAAGGGTAAGCGTTGTTGTAAGCGCAAAGTTTTTAACGTCTGCGGTTATTTCAACATAATCGGGAATTTCAAGCTTATCCTTACTTAAATTAAGGTTCTGCTGAAGACCCGGAAGCGCAAAGCCTGCTACTATTGTATGATCGCCGTCGTTTATTATTTTGCCGTTTGTAACGCTTACGTTTGAGAATACGTCGTTATCAAGCATAAGTCCCGTAAGCATTGCAAAGGGAACATAAATTTTTTCGGTTTTGCCGCCTATATTCACTTCGCTGTACTGCTTGTTGGTGTAGTCGAAACGGATAGTGGCTTTTCCGCTTTTACCCGCAATTTCTTCGGCAGAAACGGCTTTGCCGTCTAATTTATAGCTCACCTTTAAATCAACCGGCAATTCCTTGCTTATTGTACCCTGATAGTAAATGTCCGCGCCGTCCGCGTTCCAAACGCGCATATTGTCGCTGTCCATTACATAGGATTCGTCGCCCTTAACGTTTTTAATGTCGCCCAACTCGGTTTTATCTTTGAGCGATTTTTCGTTAAGGCTGTTTTTTATCCAGTCGCTTACAATTATCTTTTTAACCGAACCGTCGGCGTTTGCAAGCACATAAACGGTCTCGTTTTTAGCGGTGCTTTCGGTTTTGCTTTCGCTTTCGGAAGAAACCGAGGTTGCCGTGCTTTTTGTGCCGTCGGTCTTTTTTGCGGCGCCTATTGTGGCGGCGGTAACGCCCGTGCCCGCAATTACGCCTGCGGCTGCTACCGCGACAATTTTAAGCAGTTCCTTTTTAGCGGTTTTCATTTGAAGTTACCTCCTTAGGCTTAAAGCCTATACTTGTTTTGCAAATTATCTTATCAAACAGCATAAACATTGCAGGCAGTATAAATATTACCGCAAGCATACTGATTATTGCGCCCCTTGCCATAAGGTTGCATATGGAGCTTATAATATCAACATCGGAATAAAGGCCGACGCCGAAGGTTGCGGCAAAGAAGCCGAGGGCGCTTACCACAATGGAAGGAATAGAGGTTTTAAGCGCAATGCTGACTGAATTTTTCTTGTCTTTGCCCAAAGAGCGCTCCCTCTTATAACGCGTAGTCATAAGAATTGCATAGTCAACCGTTGAACCTAACTGTATCGTGCTTATGCAAATAGGCGCTATAAACGGCATTGAAGTGCCGAGCAGGTGGCAGAAGCCGAGGTTTATAAATATTGCAAGCTCTATTACCGAAACTAATATGATAGGCAGCGTAGCGCTCTTTAAAACAAGAAGTATTATAACGAATATCGCCGCGATTGAAATTGTATCAACAACCTTAAAGTCGTGGTCGGTAATATCGATCATATCCTTAGTGCAGGGCGCCTCGCCTATAAGCATACCGTTTTTATCGTATTTTTTAAGTATATCGTTAAGCTTGGTTATCTGCTCGTTTACTTCGTCGGACGCGGTTGCGTACTCTGAGTTTATAACCATAAGCTTCCAGTTATCGCTTTCAAGAACCGATTTGGCCTCGTCCGGTATTACCTCTTCGGGTATTCTGCTGCCCACTACCGATTCAAGCCCCAAAACAAACTTAACGCCGTCTACCTTTTCCATTTCGCCGCTCATCTCGCGCACGGTCTTGCCGTCCGTATCCGCAGAGACAAGCACCATATGCGTTGAGCCTACGTTAAACTCTTTTTCAAGCTTTGTGTTTGCCACCGTACACTCCATATCGCTCGGCAGCGTTTCGGTCATATTGTAATAAACCTCGCTGTTGGCTTTGGTGTAGCACCAGAAGGCAGGACCTACAAGCACTAAGAACACTATAAGGAATATCCACGAGCGCTTGACCACAAAGTCCGTAAGTCTGTTCATAGGCGGAATAAGCGCTTTGTGCTTTGTTTTTTCAAGCAGCTTATCGCAAACAAGTATTAAAGATGGTAAAACCGTAACGCAGGAAATAAGCCCGAACAAAACACCCTTTGCCATTACTATACCGAGGTCGCGGCCTAATGTGTAGCTCATAAAGCAAAGCGCTATAAAGCCTGCAACCGTTGTAATCGAGCTGCCCACAACCGAGCTTATTGTAGCCTTTATGGCGTGAGCCATTGCCCTTTGCTTATCGCCGAAGTAACGTTCCTTTTGCTCCTCGTAGCTGTGCCAGAGGAATATTGAATAGTCCATTGTAACGGCAAGCTGCAAAACTGCGGCAAGCGCCTTTGTTACATATGAAATTTCGCCCATAAAGTAGTTAGAGCCGAGGTTAACCACAATCGCCATACCGATATTTGCAAGGAACAGGAACGGTATGATCCAGTTGTCCATAAATATCATCATTGTAACCGTGCAAAGCAGAACCGCAATGCCTACATATATCGGCTCTTCGCGCTCGCAAAGGTCCTTAAGATCGGTTACAACCGCCGACATACCGGTTACGTAGCAGTTTTTATCGGCAATTTTCCTTACTTCTTTAATGGCGTCCATTGTTTCGTCCGCCGAGGTAGAGGTTTTAAAGAAAACCGCGATTATTGTTGAGTCGCCCGAATTAAAGGCGTTATATATGTCGTCAGGCAGCATTTCCTTCGGTACTGATAAATCCATAACGCTGTCGTACCAAATTGCGCTGTCAACATTATCCACCTTTTCAATTTTTTCGCGCAGTGCCGAAACCTGCTTATCCTCCATACCGTCCACGATTATAAAGGAAAACGCGCCCTTGCCGAAATCGTCAAGCAGTATGTTCTGCCCCTTCATAGTTTCAATATCGTCGGGCAGGTAAGTAAGCATATCGTAGTTGATACGCGTTTTAAGTATTCCGAAAACCGACGGAACCATTAAAGCCACCGCGATTATCAGAATAAGCACGCGGTGTTTTACCACGCCTTTTCCGAATTTAATCATATTCACACCCGTTTCTTTTATCTGTTTTTGAGTATACGCACGGTATAAAACGCATTAAATAAATTTTGCAGACCGTCTATTGCCAGCGAAATTCCCACAAACGTCATAAGCGCGCCGCTGCCGCTGAACGGATCTACTATAAGCAGAAGACCGAGCGCAATGCATAAAAGCGAGCCTAAAAGTATAAGCCACCAGTTTGAAAGGCCGAACTTGTTTGCGTCAACCGCGGTTTGGAGCTTAAACACGCCGTCCACCAAAACAAACACGCCTATTATAACCGGCATAAAGGTTACCACCCTTGCGGAACGCAAAAGCAATATAAGCCCGAAAATAAGCGTGAATACCCCAAGCGCCAAATCAAATTGAAAGGCAAGGTTGTAAAGGTCGTGCGAAAAATAACCGAGTATTTTTGAAATACCGTACACAAGCGAAACCGCGCCTATTACCCTGCAAAAAATAACAGCCGAGGCATAAGGACGCGCTATAATATACACACCTGCGGCAATAAGCAGCAGCGAGCATATTATATAGCACCATTTTGCCTGTTTGATCGTTTTCATTCTTTTTCCCTCCCTGTGTTTCTTCATTCACCGTAATACATTATATAGCTTTGCCGTTTTATTTCTATCAACAAAAAAAGGCTTATGCGCAAAATTTACGCATAAGCCCTAATATGTTCGAAATTCAGACAAATCAGCCTGTTTGTACGGTTTTTTGTGAATTTAAAAAAGTGCTTTTTATGTTTCCGTCCAACAATACGCCGAGGCGCTCTATATCCTCGCTTGTATTGCCCTTCATACCGCCGTTTATCCATTCAAGCACCATTCCCACAAGCGCGTGGGTATAAAAGCGCGCCATAAGCTCAAGATCGGCGTTATCGACATTAAGCCCCGCCGTTTCTTTTTTAATAAACGAAAGAATGTTGTTGTAAGAAACGCGGTTAAGGTAGTTTTCCACCTGCTCGCGGCTGATCGATTTATAAAGGTGGTATATACCGAGCTTGTTATCCCTTGCAAAGGCGACTGCCTTTAAAAACGCGTCCTGCCATGAGGCATAATCGGTTTCGGTGCCGAGTATTTTTTGTGTTTCAAGCTGAAACAGCTCGTCTACAAGCGCATATATATCCTCAAAATAATAATAAAACGTATTTCTGTTCACGCCGCAGCGGGTTACAATATCCTTTACGGTGATCTTATCAAAGGGGCGCTCCCCTATAAGCTCCGTAAATGCGTCTATTATTGCCTTTTTGGTAAACTGAGCCATAACACACCTCTTTTTAAAAGATTATACCTCTTTTTTCCTTAAAAATCAAGCAAAAAGCTTTATATTATACCGTAAACCTCAAACGCGCCGCTTTTAAAGTAAAGCGAGGGCGTTACAAGCAGCGAATATCCCCTGCCGTTTTCGCTTGTCCACTCTACGGGGCTGCGCCTCGGAAGCCCTGCGGCAGCCAAAAGCATCATAATCGCTCCGCCGTGCATTATAACCGCGGCGCTTTTATATCCGCCGTTTACCATATCAACAACTATTCTGTTAAACCCTATGCATACGCGCTTTATAAAATCGGAATTTTCTTCGCCGCCCGGAGGCGCCGTAAGCTTGCCGGAAGTCCATGGCAAAAAATCGGGGTCGCTTTCAAGCTCCGCCGCGGTTTTGCCCTCAAAGCTGCCGAAATCGTACTCCTTTAATTCTTCAACCGGAATTATCTGCTTTTCGGGGTACAGCACCGCTCCCGTTTGCTTTGCCCTTAACATAGGGCTTGAATAAAGGCGCTCTATTTCGGGGTACTCTATATCGTCCTTTAAAAGGCGAAGCTCGTTTAATCCTTCGGGCGCTAAGGGCAGATCCGTACGGCAGCCTATGTATTCGCCCCTATAATTCGCGTCGGTCGCGCCGTGGCGTATTAAATGTATTTTAATAGTGTTCATTAAAAAATCTCCAAAAGCTCTGTTATTATACTGTTAGAAACTATCATACCGCGGTCGGTAAGCGCCAGTGCATTATCGGTTATTTTTAAAAGCCCCGCCCTCTCAAGCGGCAGGGCGGCTTTTATAAGCCCTTTCGGCACTTCCATCTTAAAACGCGTTTTATAAGCCTTAAACAAAAGCCCTTCCTTAAGCCTCAGTCTCAGCATTATATATTCTTCCCTGTCGCCGCCCGTACAGTCGTATACAGGCTCGTTTCCGTTTATAAACGCTTTAAGGTCGCGCGGATAGTAAAAACGCCTGCCGTTTAAAAAGGAATGGGCGGCAGGGCCTATTCCCAAATATTCCTCGCAGTTCCAGTATTTAAGATTATGGCGGCTTTCGTAATTTTCAAGGCAGAAATTTGAAATTTCGTAATGGCGGTATCCCCTTTTTTCAAGATAATCGCACATAAACAAATACTGCTCTGCCGCGCCGTCGCCGTCAGGCAGGTCAAGCGTACCGCGGCGTTTATAAAACGCGGTGTTTTCCTCTACCTTTAAAATATATACCGAAATATGCGGCGCGCAAAAGCCGCTTAAAAACTCAAGGTCGCTTTCAAGGCTTTTAATATCGGAGCCGGGCAGGGCTATCATTAAATCGAGCGATATATTATTAAACCCGCAGGACCGCGCAAGCCTTACGGCGGCGGCGGTATCCTCCGCCGTGTGGGTTCTGCCGAGCGTTTTTAACATTTCGTTATTTCCGCTTTGCGCCCCTACCGACAGCCTGTTAACGCCTGCCCTTTTTGCAGCGGAAAGTATTTCCTTAATATTACCGTCGGGATTAAGCTCAAGCGTTATTTCGGCATCACCCGATACGCTGAACGAAGCCCTTACGGCGCTCATAACGGCAATCAGCCTATCCCCCAAAAGCGAGGGCGTGCCGCCGCCGATATAAACAGTATTAACGGGGCGGTGTATTTCGCCGCCCCGTGTTTTTATAACGGTAATCAGCCGTTTTGTATATTCATCTAAAAGCCTATCGCTTACAAATGAGGAATAAAAATCGCAGTAAGCGCATTTTCTTTTGCAAAACGGCACGTGAAGATAAAGCCCTATCGGCGCTTTATCAGTCAAGTATTTCACCAATGCAGCTGCCGGGTACGCCCGCGGCATTCGCTTCGTCGGTATCTATATGCATAGCAAGCTTATAGCTGCTGCTTACCCTTGCAACAACGTCCCCGAAAATAAGCGCGCGGCCCTCGGTGGGAATCTTAACGCTTACGATCTGCTTATCCTTAATACCGTATTTCTCAGCGTCTTCGGGAGTCATATGTATATGGCGCTTTGCGGCTATAACGCCCTCGGTAAGCTCAATTTCACCCGCAGGACCAACAAGCTTACATACGCCGCTGCCCTTAATATCGCCCGACTCTCTTACAGGGGCGGTAACGCCTATTGTGCGCGCGTCCGTAAGGGAAAGCTCAACCTGATTTGCAGAGCGCGTGGGACCTAAAATAGACGCCTTAAGCTGAGACTTGGGACCTACAACGGTAACCTTTTCTTCGCATGCATACTGACCGGGCTGTGAAAGGTCCTTTTTAGGGGTAAGCTTATGACCTTTACCGAAAAGTATTTCAAGAGCCTCGTCCGTAACGTGAACGTGGCGTGCGGATATTTCAACCAAAACTTCTTTTGCCATAATAAAAAACTCCTTTTTTATTCCTTTTTTATAATTTTACCATATTTTAAAAAGTTTGCAAGTAGCAAAAGTAAATTTTAATTTTTAA
>DJET01000070.1:0-7306 GCA_002431945.1 Ruminococcaceae bacterium UBA5891
GTATACTGCATTTACTCGCTTTTTTCTGTTTTGCTTTGCTGAAAAATTTTTAATCCCAATCTCAGCTTGAATTTTGGGTTTTTCGACAGACTGAAATCTGCCGCTGCCAGTTAAACTGACAGCGGCAGATTTTTTATGCATTTAAGCTTATATCCGTATTACAAATTATCCATCTGCTTAATATTCAACTCGGAGGGTACAAGCAGACGGAATTTTTTGTTTTTTATTTTACAGTTATCTATAACATACTTCGTGCCGTGCGATTTACCGTCCCAAAAAGCGATTACATAATCAGCGTAATCAATTATAAGTAAATTCCTTTTAAGCGGAGCCGAGCGACCGTATTTTTTATATTCCGGCAAAAACTCGGTAAGCTTTATTTGCTTTTTAAGCGCATATTCGCGCGCACAGGTATCTATTCCTACGGCACCGCCCGATACGATTTCTGTTGTTTCTTTGGGTAAATATTTTCCCAAATTATTAACTTTAAGCCCTCTGGAACCGATTACCGCGACTTTCATTTATAATTTCTCCCGAAAATTTTAATAAAAACACCTGATATCCCGAAACGGGATATTTTTATTATACCGTTTTGGGATAATAAAGTCAAGGTGATATTTTATGAAAAGACTTCGTGAATTGCGGGAAAAAAGAAATATATCTCAGCTTAAGCTTGCAATGGATTTGGGAATGAATCAAAACAGCATAAGCCGCTATGAAAACGGAAAACATCAGGCAGATTACAAAACGCTTGTTGCATTTGCCGACTATTTTAATGTTTCTATTGATTATTTACTTGAACGAACGGATAACCCCGAAATTAAAAAGTAATAAATAAAGCCTGTTGCTGTCGGTTAAGCCGATAACAACAGGCTTTATTTTTTGATTATTCTTTAAATGTCTATGCAAAATAAAATTCAAGTCATTGCGAGCGAGCAAAGCGAGCGTGGCAATCCGTTTCTCTTTTAAAGGGGAGGCGGATTCTTTCGCGCTTCGCGCTCAGAATGACATACAATTTAGTTATTGCGAATACTTAATGGCGTGCGGTTATACTTTCGTTTACCTGTCATTGCGAAGCCGTGTAAACGGCTGTGGCAATCCGCTTCTCTTTTAAAGGGGAGGCGGATTCTTTCGCGCTCAGAATGACAAACCGTTTAGTTGCCACGAATGACGTGAGGTGTGTGCAGTAAGCCGGTCGCTCTTTTCTGTTAAAAAAATCAAGGCTGCCGAAAAACGGCAGCCTTGATTGCTTATGCTTAAATTTTATTCGGCAGCGCTATCTTTCTCTTTTTCCTTTTTGCCGCTTAAAATCACATTGGTGATTATACCGAGTATCAGCGCGCAGGCAATAGAGGTAATCGTGATTTTTCCGAACGATACGGTAAGACCGCCTATGCCGCAAATAAGGATTACGGCAACTACAAAGAGGTTTCTGTTATCGTTAAGGTCAACCTCCTGTATCATTTTAAGACCGGATACGGCTATAAATCCGTAAAGCGTAACGCAAACGCCGCCCATTACGCAGTTGGGAATTGTGGAAAGGAAGGTTACGAACGGTCCGAAGAACGAAATTATTATTGCAAGTATTGCCGTTGCAAAAATGGTTACAACCGAGGCATTGCCGGTTATGGCAACGCAGCCTACCGATTCGCCGTAGGTTGTGTTGGGGCAGCCGCCGAACAGGGCGCCCGCAATTGAGCCTACACCGTCGCCGAGCAGGGTTCTGTGAAGTCCCGGTTCTTCAAGAAGATCCTTTTCAATTACCGAGGAAAGGTTTTTGTGGTCTGCAATATGCTCGGCAAATACAACAAACGCAACGGGTATATACGCTACCGCAACCGTGGCTATGTACTGACCGTTAATCTCCTTAAGTCCCTTTGCCGCCTCAAAGAATGTGAAATCGGGAACGGCAACTATGCTCATATTTTTGAAAACCTCAAAGTTTATTATCTGAAGCGACTGATTATCGGTTGCAATTCCTATAACGGTGAATATTGCCGCGGCGGCATAGCCCGCAAGAATACCGATTATAAAAGGAATAAGCTTAACCATTTTTTTGCCGTATACCGAGCATACGGTTACAACCAAAAGGGTTATAAGGCCGCATACAAGGCATATAAGCGGATTTGCCGCCGAATTGCCGTCGCCGTCGAGCACCTTGCCCTTTGTAATATCGCTTACTGCGTTTGCGGCGAGCGACAAACCGATTATTGAAACCGTGGGCCCTATAACCACGGCAGGCATAAGCTTGTTTACCCAGCCCACGCCTACAAGCTTTACCGCAATTGCGATAATAACATATACAAGACCTGCAAACGCCGCGCCGAGAATAAGACCTACATAGCCTGCCTTAGCGGACGCCGCGCCCGCAAACGCCGCGAGCATTGAGCCGATAAACGCGAACGAAGAACCCAAAAATACCGGACTTTTAAATTTTGTGAACAAAAGGTATACCAGAGTTCCGATACCTGCGCCGAAAAGCGCCGCCGACTGTGACATTCCGTTTTGCACAATTGCAGGAACCGCTATAGTTGCCGCAAGAATTGCAAGCAGCTGCTGCAAAGCAAAAACTATTACCTTGCCAAAGCTCGGCTTGTCCTTAACACCGTAAATAAGCTTCATTTTTTACTTCCCCCGTTTTTTGCACCGTTTAAGGCTTTTCTCCCCTCAAGTGCGTTTTTTATTTATATAAAGGCGTTAACGCCGTTTATATCTCGTACAGCTCTGCCGCGGTAATGTCGTCGTAAGGCGGTATTTTAACGGCTATAACCTCTGATTTTGAGGTGGGAATGTTTTTCCCCACATAATCGCCGCGTATCGGCAGCTCCCTGTGACCGCGGTCTATAAGAACGGCTAACTGCACGGCGGCGGCTCTGCCGCAGTGGGTAAGCGCGTCAAGCGCGGCGCGCACGGTTCTTCCGGTATACAGCACGTCGTCTGTAAGCACAACCCTTTTATCTGTTACCGAAAACGGTAGCTCGGTATTGTGTATAACCGGCTCTTCCGATATAAGCGAAAGATCGTCCCTGTAATAGGTTATGTCTATCTCGCCGCAGGGAACCCTTACGCCCTCTATATTATATATGTTGTCCGCTATTATCTTTGCAACCGAAACTCCGCGGCGCTTTATACCTATTATACAAAGATTTTCGGTGCCGCTGTTTCTTTCAAGTATCTCGTGGGATATTCTTTTAAGCGCGCGGTTTACAGCCGCCTCGTCCATAAGCGTGGCTTTGAATTTTTCCATAAAAGCGTTTACCTCCCGAAGACGAAAAAAAGCCCTGCGCGCGGCAGGGCATTATAATATACATATATATATTACTGTTACGTCCTTGCCGGCATCCCGTACCGTCTTAAAGGTTTCTTTAAAATACTATAACATATATTAAAGCGATTGTAAAGAGCAAATTTTAAAAATTTTTTTATCCGATATATTGTGGATAATTTTTAGATTTTTGCATAAGTCCCCCACTTTTGGTATAAAATAGAGTTGTACAAGCTATCCCCCGCGCCACTTTGCCCGATTTTGTAGGATTGCACAAGCTAAATACCAAAAAATGGTAAATAAATTCGATTTACAAAAGGTTACAAGCTTGTAACCTTTTGTAACCACCTTGTAATTTGTGTGTTTTGCATAAAAAGTGTGATTTTTGAGGCTTTGACATAGTGTGCTTTATTGATTATAATAGCAACCGTCCTGAAAAATCAGTTTTTAAAGGAGTCATTTGATGTCGGAAAAGATAAAATACCGTTTGTCTGAAATTGTATTTTCAAAACAAACGCGCGTAAAGTGTATCGCGGTGCTTACCGCGTTGACTGTCGCGGTAATATCTCTGCTCGGACTTTCAATAAATACAGTAAAGGTATTCGACGGTGAGAAAACCTACACCGTTCGCTCGCTTAACGCAAACGCGGCAAGCGTAATTTCAAATATACGCTTAAAGTCCGGACGTTATAAAATTTTAAGCAGTAAAACCGAAAGCCGTATAACCACCGTTGAAATTGCATATTCGTTTCCGGTTTACATTACCGCGGGCGAAAATACGCTTGAGATTGAGTTTACCGGCGGAACGGTAAAGGAAGCGCTGCTGCTTGCAGGCTATACCCCCGATGAATTTGATATGATAGAGCCTGCGGCGGATACGGTAATAGATAAAACCGTTTATATTGATTACACCGATATAGAATATGTAAACGGCGTTTATACCGAGGTAATTCCCGCGGCGGAGGAAACCGTTTATTCGCAGGCGCACGCGCAGGGCGTGGTTAAAACCGAAAACGGAACCGACGGCTTAAAGCAGGTAACCTACACCGAAAAGCTTGTAAACGGCGTTTCAAGCGAAAAAACCGTTATCGGCGAAGAGGTGCTTACCGCCGCCGTTAACACCAAAAAGATAATAGGAACAAAAAAGACCGCTGCAGCGGTAAAGCAGGCTGTAAAAACCAGCGCGGACGTAAAAGCCGTATCTACCCTTACGCCCGCCGCGCCTATCGAGCTTGACGCAAACGGCGCGCCGCTTCATTATAAGTCAAAAATGACCTCGCGCGCAACGGCATACACCTATACCGGCCATAACTGCGCCACGGGCGTAGCGCCGCAGCCGGGGTACATTGCGGTAAACCCGAACGTAATACCCTACGGCACAAAAATGTATATTAAAACCGCAGACGGCAGCGTTATATACGGCTATGCGGTAGCGGCGGACACGGGCGGATTTATAAAAAATCACCCCACGGGCGTAGACCTGTTTATGGCTACAAGAAGCGAGTGCGTAAGCTTCGGCGTTCGCAATGTGGAAATATATATTCTTGAATAACAAAAGCTCCGTTTAATGCGGAGCTTTTATTTATACCTCGGAATTTATTAACTTTGCGCCTGTCCCCTTAATAGAATAATGTTAAGGGGGGATTATGCTTATGGGTCTTACAAAAAGCTCCGTTGGGCGTTCGGCGGTGGATTCGGGTCTTATTATCAAAAAGCATTCGCCCGACGATAAGGTTATAGCCTTAGCCGGAAACCCCAACGTAGGCAAAAGCACGGTGTTTAACGCCCTTACGGGGCTTAATCAGCATACAGGCAACTGGCCGGGCAAAACCGTTTCAAACGCACAGGGCTACTGCAAAACCGAAAGCCGCGGTCTTATGCTTGTTGACATACCGGGAACATACTCTCTGATGGCTCACTCTGCCGAGGAAGAGGTTGCGAGAAATTTTATATGCTTCGGAAAGCCCGACGCGGTGGCGGTGGTGTGCGACGCCACAAGCCTTGAAAGAAATTTAAACCTTGTGCTGCAAATAGCCGAGATATCAAAAAGAACCGTTGTTTGCGTAAATCTGATGGACGAGGCAAAGCGGAAGGGCATAAAAATAGATCTGAAACGCCTTTCGAAAATACTGGGCGTACCGGTTGCGGGAACCGCCGCACGAAAGAAAAAAACGCTTTACGGATTTACCGACGCCGTAAACGCGGCGCTTGACGAAAAGGACCCGCACTGCATTAAAATTTCATACCCCGAACCGATTGAACGCGCCGTTCGCATTGTTGAACCCGAAGCGGCGCGGATAGCGGCGGGCAGACTGCCTGCAAGGTGGCTTGCATTAAAGCTTATCTACCGCGAAAACGGGCTTTTAAACGAAATAAACGAATATTTAGGGTGCGATATTTTAAAAAATCCCGCTGTTTTTTCGGCGGTGTGCCTTGCGGAGGAAAGTCTTGCAAAAAACGGTATTACACCCGATAAATATAAGGATATGACCGTTTCGGCAATTGTTAAAACCGCCGAGGAAACGGCAAAAAGCGTTGTTACCGTTAAAAACGCCGAATACAGCGAAACCGACCGTAGGCTTGACAGGTTTTTTACAGGCAAATTTACGGGCTATGCGGTAATGGCGGCGCTTTTGGCGTTTGTTTTCTGGCTTACGCTTAACGGCGCAAACTATCCGTCCGAAATGCTGTCGCGCCTGTTTTCCTTTATTGAAGCTAAGCTTTATGCCCTGCTTGTTCGGTGGAACGCGCCCGATTTTATAACCGAATCGCTTGTGTTCGGCGTATGGCGCGTGCTTTCGTGGGTGGTGGCGGTAATGCTGCCGCCTATGGCGATATTCTTTCCGCTTTTTACTTTGCTTGAGGATTCGGGTTATCTGCCGCGGATAGCCTATAATCTTGATAAGCCCTTAAAAAAATGCAGTGCCTGCGGAAAGCAAGCGCTTACGGTGTGTATGGGCTTCGGCTGTAACGCCGCGGGAATTGTGGGGTGCAGAATAATAGATTCAAAAAGGGAACGGCTGCTTGCAATACTTACAAATAATTTTGTTCCCTGCAACGGCAGGTTTCCTATGCTTATATCGGTTATAACAATGTTTTTTGTGGGTGTTTCGGGCTCGGCACTGTCTTCTGTTACGGCGGCGCTGCTGCTTACCGCGGCAATAGTTTTAAGCCTTGCGGTATCCCTGCTTGTTACAAAGCTTTTGTCTGTTACGCTTTTAAAGGGCGAGCCCTCCGCCTATACGCTTGAGCTGCCGCCCTATAGAAGACCGCAGATAGGCAAGGTAATAGTACGCTCGATTTTTGACCGCACACTGTTTGTTTTAGGCAGAGCCGCCGCAGTTGCCGCTCCCGCAGGGCTTATAATATGGCTTGCGGCAAACGTATATATAGGCGGGGAAAGCATACTTTCCGTCTGCTCCGCCGCGCTTGACCCGATAGGCAGATTTATGGGGCTTGACGGGGTAATTCTTATTGCCTTTATTCTTGGTTTTCCCGCAAATGAAACGGTAATTCCGATTATGATAATGGCGTACCTTGCTGACGGCACGCTAAGCGAAACCGCAACCCTTGCGGACACATACCTGCTTTTCACATTAAACGGGTGGACGGTAAAAACCGCCGTGAACGTTATAATCTTTTCGCTTATGCACTGGCCCTGCTCTACCGCGCTGCTTACAATAAAAAAGGAAACGGGCAGCTTTAAGTGGACTCTGCTTGCCGCGGCTATACCTACGCTTATCGGCGCGGCGCTGTGTATACTTGTAAATCTTATTTCTTAAAATAAAAGCACGGGCTGTCCTTTAGACAGCCCGTGAGCATATATAAAGAGGTCGCGGCGTTCCGGTTTCTCTAAACGTTGTCATTGCGAAGCCGTGTAAACGGCTGTGGCAATCCGTTTTCCTTTTAAGGGGATTACGGATTCTTTCGCGCTATGCGCTCAGAATGACAAGCCGTTTAGTTGCTGCAAATACCGTGGGGTGTACTGAAAACCGCCGTCCTGTCATTGCGAAGGTGCGGGTGTCCGGTGGACACCTCTGC